>NZ_JALCZV010000008.1:0-150683 GCF_023373925.1 Fibrobacter sp. HC4
TTACAAAAGTGCAGATAAATTTACAAAACCATCGATGAAGAAAAGGCAAATAGCCTTCTTGACAAGGACTTCGCAAAAGATGTATCTTTTGAAGGGTATATAAACCATCACCTTTTATTTTATAGTTAGCGCTTGTTATTTTGACGTCCACCCATTTAATAAGCTTGGATTCCGTGTCTGCTTTTTTTGATTGGTCGATATTTTATATATTGGCGGTATGAATAAGATTTTATTGGGTATTTGCTTTGCTTCGTTTGCCGTTTTGGTGGGGGCATGCTCTGATAGTACTGGCGACTCTTGCAATGGAGTTTGTGCCGATCCGGCTTATCATTGCGATCCTGTTTTTAATGTGAAGCGTCTGTCTGGCAGGGCGTATTCTGAATGCGAAGAGAATATCGTTCGTTATATCGATGACTTGCAGGAATGCAACGATATTTGTCTTGGTGAAACGATTTACAACGAAAAAGAAATTCACCTGAGCTATTTTGATTTTAATCATTGGTATTGCGACTTGTCGGCCAAGGGCAAGAAGAATGAGACTTGCAGCATCAAGTATGTGGGCTCGACTTTCGATGCTTTGCAGCGTACTGTTGGTTATTGCGATATGGATCATATTGTGTCGGATGGGGCCATTAAGCATTTTGTGTGTGAAAGTGGTGACACTGTTTCTGTTAATGAGGGTTTGCGCCGGAAGAAGGCTTTAGAGGGTTCTTCTGTTCGTTAGAGGTTTTATGAATTATTCAGAAGTTTTGGAAAACGCCCGCAAGAACATTGGCCCCAATTGCCAGGTTTGCCCTGTCTGCAACGGTTTGGCCTGCAAGAACACTATGCCGGGCCCTGGCTCCAAGGCTCCGGGAAACGGTGCTAACGATAACTATAATGCTTGGAAAAAGATCAAGCTGAATGTGGACACTTTCGTGCCCAATACACCTATCGATACCAGCACCAATTTGCTGGGATTGAAGTTGAGTTTCCCTTTGATTACGGCTCCTATCGGGTCTATTGCCATGCAGTTTAACCCCACCGACGACGTGGCGGATTTCAACGAAAAGTGCATGGCCGCCTGCGAGACTCGTGGAATTTTCCATGCCTACGGCAATGGCCGCGACCAGCGTATTTGGGACCGTGCCATTGAATCGGGCAAGGCTCATGGGAACAATGGAATTCCTGTTTTCAATCCGGGAACCAACGAAGGTATCATGGGTTTGATGGACCTGTATAAGGATTGCTTGCCCCAGGCCATGTGCGTTGTGGTGGATAGCGCTGGTCTTCCGCACTTAAAGACTTTTAACGGCAAGGGTGGCGGAACCAAGACCATCGAAGATCTGCAGGAATTGAAGGCTTATGCCAAGGTTCCCTTTATTGTCAAGGGCATCATGAGCGCACGTACCGCCCTGAAGGCCGTGGATGCCGGTGCCGATGCCATCATCGTTTCTAATCATGGTGGTCGAGTTCTTTCGGATACGCCCGCTACCGCCGAGGTTCTTCCGGAAATCGTCGCCGCTGTTAAAGGTGCCAACGCGGCAAGTCGCGCAGCGGGTGCAGTTTCCGGCGCAGCTCACCAGACAAAGATTCTCGTTGATGGTGGAATCCGTTCCGGCCTGGACGTTTTTAAAGCTCTCGCTATGGGCGCCGACGCCTGCCTCATTTGCCGCCCAGTGCTTATCTCGTACTACGGTGGAGGCCAGGAAGGCATCGAAATCTACCTGGACAAGATCAAGGCTGAACTTGAGGACACCATGTACATGTGCGGTGCCCGAAAAATTGCAGACATTAATCGTTCGATGATTCGTCTGCCTGCGGGTTAATAAACCTTGCGTTGCCGATGGTGCGTTCTGCAATCCACTGGCGCACAGCGCGTTCTGCAGCGGCTCCAAGAATTTCCTTCTTGTTCTTTTTCTTCAGGCCTTCGTGATGGGGGAGGAGGCCGAAGTTGAAATTCATGGGCTGGAAATCTTCGTTTTCTTCTACCAGGCGGTTCATTAGGGCACCGATGCAGCTTTCGTCAGGCAGCGGGTCAGCATGACCGTGCAACAGCGTCTGTGCCATGTTCCATGCGGCATACCAACCGGTGGCCACTGCTTCGGTGTAACCTTCGGAACCTGTAATCTGGCCGGCAAACCAAGTAGGCGGAATATCCTTGGCGCATTCCAGTTCCGGGCGCAGTCGCAAAGTCTTGTCCAGGAACTTGGGCGAATCGATGAAGGTGTTGCGGTGCATGCAGCCCAGGCGCGCAAAGTTTGCGTTCTTCAGGGCCGGCACCATGGTGAAGATTTCCTTCTGGGTGCCCCACTTGAGGCGGGTCTGGAAACCTACCATGTTGTACAAAGTCTTCTGCTTGTTTTCGGCACGGAGCTGGATTACGGCGTACCAAAGCTTGCCGTTATTGCCAAGGCCCAGACCGATGGGGCGCATAGGGCCATGACGCAAAGTTTCGTAACCGCGGCGAGCCAATTCTTCTACCGGCAGGCAGCCTTCGAACAGTTCGTGCTTTTCGTAGGGGCGGGGTTCCACAGATTCTGCATCCACAAGAGCTGCCACGAATTTCTCGTAGGTTTCGCGATCTAGGGGGCAGTTGATGAAGTCTGCGGTTTCGCCCTTTTCCCAGCGGTTCATATAGAAGGCGTGGTCAAAGTCGATGGAGTCGGTTTCTACCACGGGAGCGATGGCGTCGTAAAAGTGCAGACGGTCGCTGCCCAGACGCTTGAAAATATCGTCGGCTAGAGTATCGCTGGCTAGGGGGCCTGCGGCCACTAGGGTAGGGCAGTCGCCTTCAAGCGACGTCACTTCTTCGCGGTGCATGGTAATGTTTGGGCAGGCCGCGATGCGTGCTTCTACCAGTTCGCTAAAGATGTCGCGATTTACGGTCAAGGAATCGCCTGCGGGAACGGCTGCTTCGGCGGCGCATTCCATGAGAAAACTGCCCAGCATTCTCAATTCCTGTTTCAGAAGTCCGTGGGCGCTTGTGACACCGAGGGCCTTAAAGCTGTTGGAGCAGACCAGCTGGGCCAAATGGCCGTCACGATGGGCGGGGGTCGGCTTTACCGGGCGCATTTCGTAAAGGTGAACTTCAAAACCGCGACTTGCTAACTGCAGTGCTGCTTCACAACCGGCGAGACCGCCGCCAATCACACGAACTTTCTGAGTCATTAGTTCATCACCATTTTTCTGTAAGTCTTGGCGTTTCCGATCCAGAGCTTCACGAGAAGTTCTTCGAGAGATGCCGAGGTGACGCAATCTGGATCAGCATCCTGGATTTCATCAGAAATCATATTGGCCTGGGTGATGTTCAGCATGCCGTAATAGAGTGCTTCCATCAGCTGGGACAGAAATTCGGGCGAAACCCGTGCGATGGTTTCCATGTCGTTTAGGGGAGGAAGCTGAGACTTGTCGGGCTGGAACTGGTCCAGGTTGTCCATAGTCCACATGTCTGCGGCGCGGCCCATGTCGGAGTTGGCGGCGATACCCTTTAGACTGGAGCGGTATTCGTTCCATTCCTTGTCGGTTGTCTTGCCGGCCTTACGAATCTTCTTCAAAAAAGAAAGTACAGCGTAGTACAAATCTTTTTCTTTCTGGTTTGCTTCCCTTTGGGATACTGGAATCATGGATACCTATTAAAAATTCGAAAGAGTCGCGCCGCACGAGGCGACGCAACTGATTAATGAAATTAGTGGCGGAAGTGACGCATGCCGGTGAAGACCATGGCCATGCCGAACTTGTCGCACATTTCGATAGACAGGTCGTCCTTCTTGGAACCACCCGGCTGCACGATGTAGCGAACGCCAGCGTCGTGAGCGGCTTCAACGTTATCCGGGAACGGGAAGAAGGCGTCGGAGCCCATAACGACTTCGCTGAACACCTTGGCTTCCAGAGCCTTGAGACCAGCTTCGTTGATCAGCTTGCCTTCGGCGTCGAAGAATTCCTTGGCTTCTTCCATGCGGGCCACGTTGTCGCGAACGCGGGGCTGGCAGAGGCGGAGGTTGGAGTCGATGCGGTTGGGCTGACCGGGGCCAAGACCCATGATCTGGAAGTAACCGGGCTTGTATTCGTAACCCATGACAATGGCGTTAGACTTGGTGTGCTTGGTAACGATCCAGGTGAAGCGGGCCAGGTCTTCCTTGTTCTTCGGGAACTGAGCCTTGGTAACGGTTTCGAACTTTTCGTAAACGTCAACGTCGCGATCCTGAACCAGCATACCGCCGATCACATGCTTGTAAACCTTGCAAGTGGTGGCCTTCTTGATTTCGCCAACTTCCAGGAGGCGGATGTCCTTGGACTTGTTCTTCAGGAATTCGAGAGCGTCGTCGTCGAATGCCGGAGCGAGGAGGATTTCCACGAACTTGCCCTTGAGGAATTCGGCAGTGTTCAGGTCAACCTTGGAGGTAACAGCGATCACGGAACCGAAAGCGGACACCGGGTCACCTGCCCATGCAGCTTCCATAGCTTCGCGGAGGTTTTCGCCGGTAGCCAGGCCACAGGGGTTCATGTGCTTAACGATCACGACTGCATTGGAACCTGCAAATTCGCGAGCCATTTCCAGGGCTGCGTCTGCGTCAACAATGTTGTTGTAGGACAGTTCCTTGCCCCAGTGCTGCTTAGCGGTAGCCAGGCTAGCTTCGGTGCAAGTGGGGTCGCGGTAGAACACGGCGGACTGGTGAGAGTTTTCACCATAGCGCATGGGTACCGGGTCAACGAATTTGAGATTCAGTTCTTCAGACATATTATCCTCTTTGGGGGTTAGTTAATAAAATTATGAGTTATAAATTATGAATTATGAGATTTTGTTTGACGGCGCTGCCGCACTTGTGAAAGCCTATATCTCGTACTTCGTAATTCATAATTGAAACCTTTAGGTTTCAGAAGGTTCACCGCCGAATACGGAGGCATCCGGGTTGATGTTATCCAGGGGGTCTTCGGGTTCTACAACCAGATTGTAATAGACATTGTTCTTTAGTTCGTCTTCGATGTAGAACAAGGTTCCGCCCATGGCACTACCACAGCCGGCGCATGCTCCCTGGAAACGGATCTTCAGGCGGTTGCCGTCTACCAGGTCCAGAATTTCGAGGTCGCCACCGTCGCCCTGCAGCGTTCCGCGGACAGACTTGTGGAGCCATTCCTCGATCTTTTCGATCTGCTGGATCTTGGTCATGGCGTTCCATTCGGCATCGGCTTCGGCTCGACCTTCTGCGGTCTGGGTGCGGTACTTGATGCGTTCCATCTTTTCGCGGATGATGATGGCTGTAGCCTTCTTCTCGGGGTATTCCTCAAGAATTCTTGCAGTCAGCTTGTTCATCTGACCGATTTCAGGAGCGTCTGCTGCAATGGCTCGAACTTCGGGAACGTCTCGCAATTCTTCTTCGATAGATTCTGCGGTAATCTTGCAGGCGTCGTCTACAGTCACCATCTGGATCTTCTTGCAGAATGTGTCTGCCAGGGCCGTGAATACCGGACCGCCATAGGTAAAGAAACGTGTTTCGAGAATCTTGTCGCAGTCCGGGTCGATCATCAGGTAGACCTTGAGACTTGCTTCCTTCACATCCACCAGTGCCAGGCCCTTTTCGTCGGCCTCGATCTGGAAGATTGCCCCGCGATACTTGGGGGACTTTGCAATATCTTGCACCTTTTGAGAAAGTGTGCTTGTTACATCTTCACTCATACGCTAAAAAGTTAGAAATTTTTCTTTAGAGAAATCCTTTCGCCTCTTGTCCGTAGGCTCGAAGAACCGTTCTTTTTTCTTTTTATGGAGCCCACGCGGGGGTAGCTCTCGCAGCTCCGGCAGCAGCGATTAAACGAATAAAGCCCCGCTTTCGCGGGGCATTCTTTAACCTTTAACCTTTAACCTTTAAGCTTTAATAATCGTGTCCTTAGCCAGCACGACGATGCCGGATTCGGTCACGTGGAACAGCTTGCGGTCGCGTTCCAGGTCGTAGCCGATTTCGAAACCGGCCGGAATATGCAGACCCTTTTCGATAATGGCTCTGCGAACCTTTGCGCCCGGGCCGATAGTCACGTTGGGGAAGAGGATTGCTTCTTCGACCATGGCGTCCTTCTGGATGGATACGCCCGGAGAGAGGATGCTCTTGACCACGGTACCGCCACCGATGATGCAGCCGGAAGACACGATGGAGTCAATAGCTGCGCCCTGATGAGCTTCGTTATCGCCTGCGAAGAATCGTGCAGGAGGCTGGTTCCAGTTGAAGGTACGGATAGGCCAGTAGTTGTTGTAAAGATCGAACGGCGGATTTTCGGAGCAAAGGTCCATGTTTGCTTCGAAGAAGGCGTCCAAAGTACCCACGTCGCGCCAGTAACCCTTGGTACGGGACTGTTCGCCGCGAACGATGTTGGTGTTGAAGTCGTAGACGTAGACCGGATAGTCCTTGTAGAGGGCCGGAATGATGTGCTTGCCGAAGTCGGTAGCGCCGCTTTCTGCACCCTTCATCAATTCACGTACAAGGAACTTGCTGGTGAAGATGTAGTTGCCCATAGAAGCCAGGCAGTAACCCGGATTGCCCGGCATTTCCTTGGGATTCTTGGGCTTTTCTTCGAAACCGATCATACGGTTGTCCTGGTCCACCTCGATAATGCCGAATTCGCTAGCTTCTTCCACCGGGACGGGGATGGCTGCGATGGTCAGGAGGGCTGCGCGGGAAAGGTGGAAATCAATCATCTGGTTGATGTCCATCTTATAGATATGGTCGCCACCGAAAATTGCCACCAGGTCCGGACGTTCGTCGGTAATCAGGTTGATGTTCTGGAAGATGGCGTCTGCGGTACCCTTATACCAGTCGTCGCCGGTACGCATCTGGGCGGGAACCAGGTCCACATACTGGTCCAGGCTGGCGTTCAGGTTCCAGGCGGCGGAAATGTGCTTGTTCAGGGAGTCGGACTTGAACTGGGTCAAAACCTTGATCTTGAAGATGCCGGAGTTGATGAAGTTGTTCAGTACGAAGTCGATAATACGGTAAGTACCGCCGAAATGAACGGCAGGCTTTGCACGGTCGCGGGTGAGGGGCTGCAGACGGCTGCCCTGGCCACCGGCCATGATCATGCAGAGAATGTTTTTCTGGTGTTCTCTAGAATAGGACCAGCTCATATTGCCTCGTATAGTTGGATGGCTTGAAAAAATTTACTTGCCTAATCTATCAATTTTTCGCCTAAAATGGGAGATTCTTGCGAAAAAACAATAATTTTTTTGTAAGATTTTTTGTTTCATACAGGAATAGTAGACTTTAAAACGGGGATGCGATAGGTTCGGCTCGTACTGCAGGGGGCGGTCGGGACAGGATTTTTCTCACATTTTCACAAAAAACTCGTTTGACGTACCCGATTTTTTTATACATTTTCAGCGTTCGAAAATTCTCGAAAGGGCGAATTGTGCGCAAAACGTGTCCAGGTCGCCTTAACATTAACCAAATAGGAGCTCATAATGTCTCTTACTCTGAACGACATCAAGCACCCGAAGATCAAGGCTTGGGTTGAAGAAGTCATCGCAATGTGCGAACCGGATAACGTTGTTGTTACCGACGGTTCCGTTGAAGAATACAACACTCTTATGCAGAAGTGCGTTGACGCTGGTCTCGCTACTAAGCTCGCTAAGAAGGAAAACTGCTACCTGTTCCGTTCTCTCCCGTCTGACGTGGCTCGTGTTGAATCCCGTACCTTCATCTCTTCTGTTAAGGAAGAAGACGCAGGTCCGACCAACCACTGGATCGACCCGGTTGAACTGAAGAAGACCATGTCCGGTCTCTACAAGGGTTGTATGCACGGCCGTACCATGTACGTGATTCCGTTCTGCATGGGCCCCCTCGGTTCTGCAATCTCCAAGAACGGTATCGAAATCACTGACTCCGAATACGTCGTTCTCAACATGGACATCATGACTCGCGCCGGCAAGAAGGTTCTCGATATCTTCAATGCTGACCCGAACGCTGACTTCGTTCCGTGCCTCCACTCCGTTGGTAAGCCGCTCAACAACGGCGAAAAGGACAACGGCATCTGGCCCTGCGCTGACGTCGAATTCAAGTACATCTCCCAGTTCCCGGAAGAACACCTCGTGTGGTCCTACGGTTCCGGTTACGGTGGAAACGCTCTGCTCGGCAAGAAGTGCTTCGCTCTCCGTATCGCTACCGTTCTCGCTCGCGACGAAGGCTGGCTCGCTGAACACATGCTCATCCTCAAGCTCACCAACCCGAAGGGCGAAGTTAAGTACGTAACTGGCGCATTCCCGTCTGCTTGCGGTAAGACCAACCTCGCTATGCTCATCCCGACTATCCCGGGCTGGAAGGTCGAAACCATCGGTGACGATATTGCATGGATGAAGTTTGGTGCTGATGGCCGTCTCTACGCTATCAACCCTGAAGCTGGCTTCTTCGGCGTTGCTCCGGGCACCTCCGCAGAATCCAACAAGAACGCTCTTATCTCTGCTGAAAAGAACACCATCTACACCAACTGCGCTCTCACTGAAGATGGCGACGTATGGTGGGAAGGTATCGGCTATCCTGCAACTGGCAAGCTGGTTGACTGGAAGGGCAATACCCGTGACGCTCTCCCCAAGGACAAGGCTCCGAAGGGCGAAGAAATGGCTCACCCCAATGCTCGCTTCACCGCTCCGGCATATCAGTGCCCCTGCATTGCTGAAGAATGGGAAAATCCGGCAGGCGTTCCGATCTCCGCAATCCTCTTTGGCGGTCGTCGTCCGTCCACCATTCCTCTGGTTCACCAGTCTCTGAGCTGGAACCACGGCGTGTTCCTCGGCTCCATCGTTGGTTCCGAAATCACCGCTGCTTCCACCATTAACGCTGCTGAAGTCGGTAAGATCCGTCGCGACCCGTTCGCAATCCTCCCGTTCTGCGGCTACAACATGGGTGACTACTTCAAGCACTGGATCGAAATCGGTAAGAAGTCTACCGAAGACAAGCTCCCCAAGATCTTCTACGTCAACTGGTTCCGTAAGGACGCTGACAATGCAGAACTTCCGGGTGGCTTCATGTGGCCGGGTTACGGCGACAACAGCCGCGTCCTCGCTTGGATCTTCGACCGTTGCAACGGCGTTGACAATGCTAAGGAAACCCCGATTGGTCTGATGCCGGCAGACGGCGCCCTCAATGTTGAAGGCCTCGCTGAATGCTACAAGAAGACTCTCCCCGCCATCACTTCCGTTGATGTTGAAGGCTGGAAGAAGGAACTCGCTGACGTTAAGGAAAATCACTATCCGAAGTTCGGCGCTCACCTTCCGAAGGAACTGAACGACATCATCGACATGATCCAGGATCGTCTCAATAAGGCTTAATCAGCCGCGGTGTCGCGCCGATCAAGCTCGCTTGAATCGGCATGACCGAGGCGTTATGACTGCGCTCGTAGAGCGCCAGGCATAATTGTCTTAGGTGTCATCCTGAGCCGAAAGGCGAAGGATCTAGCCATTAAAACGGTTCGCAGCTTAACGGTTGCGAGCCGTTTTTTTTTATATTACCCATACCAGATTAAACGACAAATTATTTGTCAATTAAGCTGCATTTTCTATATCCCCATAACGGTTTGCGAACTGGATTTTGGGTGCCTAGAAAGTGCAGCTTTTTTTGTTTGGAGGAAAAATGAGAAGTATGGAAATTCAGAAGATGTCTTTTCCGAAGATTATGCCGCTGTTGGAATCGTGCATCCGTGAAATGGAGGGGGCTGCAAAGAAAATTCGTGCGACGCTTAAGACCTTCCCGATAGGTCGTCTTCGGGTTTCGCCCCACCGAGGTTCATATCAGTATTTTCATGTGGCAGAGAATAGCAAGCAGGTGGGATCAAGAGGGACTTATATCCCGACGTCGCAGAGGAACTTGGCTTGCGGGTTGGCGCAACGGTCGTACAATGAGACTATGACGGAGGCGTTTACCCGCGGTGCAGATTCGTTGAAATTTGCCTTGCAGGAATTGAATCGTCTAGAAATTGAAAATAGCTTCACTGCACAGGGACCTGGTCGTTGTCAGCTTCTTAGTCCCATTTATCTACCTGACGATCTTTACGCAGAACGCTGGCAGAAGGTGGAATATCAGGGGAAGCTTTTTTATGAAGACGAAGTTCTGCTGACCACCGTCAAAGGGGAGCGAGTCCGCTCAAAGTCTGAAGTCATCATCGCGAATATGTTGAATCAGATGGGGGTGCCGTACCGCTATGAATATCCGTTGAGGCTATCAAGCGGGCGAGTCGTCTATCCGGATTTCACATGCTTGAACGTCCGCACTCGGGAAGAATTTATTTGGGAACACTTCGGGCGGATGAATGATGAGGACTACCAGGTGAAAACTTTTAGGAAGCTAGATAGCTATGCAATGGATGGTTATATCCATGGAGTCAACTTGATTTACACCATGGAGAATGATGTACGCTCGGTGAATTCGAAAACCATTGAATTGTTGGTGCAGCAGTTCCTGCTGTGAGGCGTTGTGCGGACGTTTCAGCTGTAAGGCGTAAAGATGTGTTTTTGGCGAAAGATGCTGTCAAAATAGGTGGAAGTGGCTGTCGAAAATCGGTTTTATTCGGATTTGACCGCCACTTTTGGGGACATTTACTGGTATTTTGTGGAAATATGGCTGTCTAAAGACGTTATTTAGGCGTTTAGACCGCCATTTTTTATGTGTTCACGCAAGTTTTGGGGTGGCATGGTGCTCAAAGACGTGTGTTGTGCGGTAAAATGGCTGTCAAAATGTCGTTTTGGGTGGTTTTGACCGCCACCCTGCGGTAGAAACACTGAAAATTTGGCGGTCAAGAAGTGCTTTTTGAACATTTAGACCGCCAGTTTGCGTGGTTTCGCCCAATCTGCGAGATTTCGCGCATTTGAATCGCCCGCAAACTCCCTTGAACGAACTTCTGAAAATTTCTATCGTTGGCACGCGAAATCAACGAGAAACCGCTGTTTGGTGTAAGGCTCCTGTTGATTTTATAAGGATAAATTCGTGAGTTCCAAGTCCAAATTCACGTTCTTGATGTTCCTTCTGGGAATGCTTTCTGCCTTCGGGCCCTTCGTTACAGACCTCTACTTGCCGGCTTTGCCGAACCTGGCTGACTACTTTAAGGCGACGCCTTCTGCTTCGCAGTTGAGTCTTACCATGAGTATGCTGGGGCTCTCCATCGGTCAGCTGTTCATTGGTCCTCTTAGCGATAAGTATGGTCGCAAGCGACTGCTCCTGATTTGCCTTGTGCTGTTCGTTTTCGGTACCATGGCCTGTATCGTGAGCCCGGACATTGCCACCTTTAATATCTGCCGCTTGATTCAAGGTCTTGCGGCATCTGGCGGCATCGTAATCGCCCGTTCCGTTTCTGCGGATTCTTACCGTGGCCCGGTGCTGACCAAGTTCCTGGCCATGGTCAGCGCCGTGAATGGGGTGGCTCCTATTGCAGCACCTGTGCTGGGCGGCTTCCTGCTGAACTTTATGAGCTGGAAGGGAACCTTTGCGGTGCTTCTCGTTTACGGTTTCATCTTGCTGTTTATGGCAGGGAAGTTCCAGGAAAGTCTTGCGCCTCGCCGTCGCAGTCAGAGGCCGTTACTTTCTAGCTTTACCTTGTATGTAGACGTCTTCCGCAACAGGGAGTTCGTCCGCTATTTTGCGGTTTGTTCCGCTTCCATGATCGTGCTGTTTGGCTACATCGCTTCGTCGCCCTTTATTTTCCAGAAACTCTATGGCCTTTCTCCCATGGGCTTTAGTTTCTGCTTTGCCTTGATCGCCTTCTGTACGGCGGTGGGCTGCGCCTCTTCCGGCAAGATCCGCAGTGATCGCACTGCCATCAAGATTGCGGGCTTCGGTGTGTTCTTTGCAAGCCTTGCCGTTGCCGCCTGCCTCTTGACCCATGCGCCGCTGCCTCTGTTGCAGTTGAGCTTCATGGTCACGACCTTCATGTTCGGTTTGATGCAGCCGCCCGCCAGCGCCCTGGCCTTGAACGCCGAACGCAAGAATGCAGGCACCGCATCCGCCGCCATGGGGGCAGCCGGCTTTCTGATGGGCGGTATCGCTTCGCCGATTGTTGGCTTGGGCGATATTGCCGTGAGTGCTTCGGCCATGCTGGTGACCGGTGGATTTTTGACCATGGTCTTTATGCTGGTGGCCAAGGCTAAAATGCCTAAAAAAGGTTAGCGGTTCTATTGGGGCGGTAAGCCCCATTTTTTTGTTTAATCGCACCGAAAAATGCAGATTATTAGAAAAAAGTGCGAAAAAAATTACACTTTCTTGTTCGCTCTTTAAAAAAAAGCCTATATTACAACTTGGAATAGTTTTGCAAGTGGTACTTTGTAAGGGTACTTTAAGAAGGAATTGGGCTATGAATCGTTATGACTTGGTGCTTTTGGGACTTATCCTTGAGCATGAACGCAGCGGCTATGATATCATTACCGAAGTGCGTGAACGTGAACTTGATAGATGGGCTAACTTGAGCACCTCGACGGTCTACAACCGCCTTACGACTCTCGAAAAGAATGAATGCATCAAGGGCCGCACCGAACGCGACGGTAACCGTCCGGAACGTGTGGTGTTCAACATTACCGATAAGGGTAGGGACGTTCTGAGAAAGGAAGTGCTGAAACACTTGACCGGCTTCAATGATGATCCCCGTACCTTGGGTTTTGCATTCCTGTTCGGTGCCGAAAACAAGGAAGTTATTCGCACTCTGGAAGCTCACGAACGTCGACTGGTCCAGGAAATCGAGGCTCTCGAAAAGATGATCGCCAACGAACCGCGTCCTACCTTGTATCCCGAAGGACCGTTCCTGAACTGCATGAGCCGTGACCACATTCTTGTTGAACTGAAGTATGTGCGTGCCGCTATCGGCATCCTGCGTGACCCGCTGCGCAGCAAGAAGTTGGATGGTTATTTCTACATCAACTTCGGCAGCCGTCCTTTCAACATGGAAGATGGTGAAGTTTCTGCAGAAAGCACTGAAAAATAATGTTTTTTAAGGGGGGCCTGGGCTTAAAAAGCTCATGCCTCTTTTTTTTATTTCTAAATTTTTAACAAAATTTTTACTAACCCCTCTAACGGAGATAAAATGGCTACAACAAAGACAAAGAAGCCCGTTGCAAAGAAGGTGACCGCTAAGGCCGCTGCTAAGTACGGCTACTTCGATGACGCTAAGAAAGAATACGTTCTCACCAACCCGGCAACCCCGATCAAGTGGTGCAACTATGTTGGTACTCTGAACTTCGGCGGTATCGTTGATACTACCGGTGGTACCCTGGTTTGCAAGGGCGACCCGGCTCTGAACCGTATTACCAAGTACATTGCACAGATGCCCTGCTCTGACTTCAAGGCAAGCACTGTGTACATCCGCGTCAAGGATGGCAAGGGCTACAAGATTTTCTCTCCGTTCGTAGTTCCGACCCTCACCAAGATGGACAAGTGGGAATGCCACGTTGGTCTGTCCTACATGCGTTGGAATGCAGAAGCTTTCGGTCTCGCCGTTCAGGTGACCATCTTCGTGCCGACTGGCTCTAACACTCTCCTCCAGGACATCCAGGTGACCAACCTCGGTGGTGCCGCCAAGGAAGTGGATATCATCCCCGTTTACGAATTCAGCCACTTCGAAGCTGAAAAGCAGCTCACCAACGCTGACTGGGTTCCCCAGACCATGACTCTCAAGGCTCATCCCGAAAAGTCTGGCCACGTCGTTCTCGAACAGTACGCTTACATGAAGCGTGATTTCGCCGTGAACTACGTTACCGCTGACTGCCCGATCAAGAGCTTCGACGGCGACCGTCGCGTGTTCCTGGGCTCCAACGAAATGGGTTCCTGGGCAAATCCGCTCTCTCTCCAGAACAAGGAACTTTCTAACAGCGAATGCGACCGCGGCGACAATATCGCAGCTCTCATGATCCACGCTGGCAAGATCGCTGCCAAGAAGACTTTCCGTACCTGCACTCAGCTCGGTCAGGAACAGTCTCTCAAGGTTGCTGCTAAGGCTATCAAGAAGTACCGCGACCTCAAGAACGTCGACAAGGCTTTCGAAGATCTGGCTCAGTTCTGGGTCAAGTACCTCTCTACCATCCAGGTGGAAACCCCGGATGCAGCTTTCAACTCCATGGTGAACGTGCACAATCCTCGTCAGTGCCACACCACCAAGAACTGGTCTCGCTACCTGTCCCTGTACCAGCTAGGCTACGGCACCAGCCGCGGTATCGGTTACCGTGACTCCAGCCAGGACCTCATGGGCGTTATGAGCCACATGCCGGAAGAAGCTCTGGTTCTCGCTAAGAACCTGCTCTCCGTACAGCGTCCGGAAGGTAACGCTATGCACCAGTACGCTCCGCTTGCTCTTGAAGAAGACAACGGCAACGAAGCTAACGCCGGTGACTCCCGCGAAAAGAAGGGCGTGCTCGATGAAAACGGCAACCCGGCTTACGCTGACTGGTATGGTGACGACCACCTGTGGATCGTTCTCACCGTTGCCAACTACCTCAAGGAAACTGGCAAGCTGGAACTCCTCAAGGAAGAAATTCCGTTCTACGAAGCTGGCAAGAAGCGCGCTCAGCGTGAAAAGGGCACCGTGCTCGAACACCTCAAGCGTTCTGTCAACTTCAGCCGCACTCACCTCGGTAAGCACGGTCTTCCGCTCCTCGGCTTCGCTGACTGGAACGACTGCATGAACCTGCCGCTGGGTGCAGAATCCTCCTTCAACACCGGTCTGTACGCAAAGGCCCTTCTCGAAATGATGGACATCTGCGAAACTCTCGGCGACAAGGAATCTGTCGAAATGTACAAGGGCTGGTACGAAGATGTCAAGAAGGCATTCAACGACTGCGCTTGGGACGGCAAGTGGTGGATCCGCTGGTTTGGCAAGGACGGCACCGCATACGGTACCAACAAGGCCAAGTATGGTAAGATCTATTGTAACAGCCAGTCTTGGTCTGTGATGTCCGGTATCGCTTATGGCGAACGTGCAGTGCAGGGCATGGACAGCTTGAACAAGCTCCTGAACACCGCTAACGGCGTTAAGAGCTCTACTCCGGGTTACCGCGGCTTCGATCCGACCGTTGGTGGCATCTCCACCTATCCTCCCGGAGCAAAGGAAAACGGCGGTATCTTCCTCCACACCAATCCGTGGGTGATGATCGCTGAAACCATCTTGGGCCGTGGCGACAAGGCATTCCAGTACTACAACCAGATTAACCCCGCTGCAAAGAACGTCAAGCTTGACGAATTCGAATCCGAACCGTACTGCTATCCGCAGAACATCCTCGGTGACGAACACAAGCAGTTCGGTATGGGCCGTAACGCATGGCTCTCCGGTACCTCTTCTTGGACCTACCAGGCTGCTACCCAGTTCATCATCGGTGTTCGCGCAAGCTTCAAGGGCTTGATCGTTGATCCTTGCATTCCGTCCGCATGGGGCGAATTCAAGGTGACCCGTAAGTTCCGTGGCGCTACCTACGAAGTGTCCGTGAAGAACCCGAAGCACGTCTGCAAGGGCGTTGCCAAGATGGTCGTCGACGGTAAGGAAGTTGATTCCAACGTCGCACCGGTGTTCACTTCTGGCGTTCATAAGGTTGAAGTAACTCTGGGATAATTCCAGAAGTGTCATCCTGAGCCGTAAGGCGAAGGATCCAGACATTAAAGAGGCTCGTCTGC
The DNA here is from genome assembly GCF_023373925.1 of Fibrobacter sp. HC4. Lineage (NCBI taxonomy): Bacteria > Pseudomonadati > Fibrobacterota > Fibrobacteria > Fibrobacterales > Fibrobacteraceae > Fibrobacter > Fibrobacter sp. HC4. The sequence goes on from NZ_JALCZV010000008.1 coordinate 15,600, forward strand.
AAAGGCGGGCTTCTTTTTTATTTGGAGTTTGTAGATTTGTCCGTAGAATATTTTTGAAATTGTGGGTTAGAGGTCTCTCATGAAAAAGAATTTTCTTGCTCTTGGAACTTGTGCGTTTGCTTTGGGCCTTGTGGCCTGCGATGACAGTACTTCTGCGAATGGTTCGTCTGGGGATGAAAATCCCGCTGAAGTGTCGTCTTCTTCAATCTTGACAACTTCGTCTCCGACCGAGGATCCCGGCAGTTCTTCCTCTAGTGTCATCCTGAGCGGAACGGAGTGGAGTCGAAGGATCTTTGTCGGTGCTTTATTTGCCGCGCTTTGTTTTTTTACAGCCTGTGACGACAGTTCCAGCGGTGCCGGACCGGAACCTGTGGCGGAAATTTCAAGCAGTAGCGATGGTGAACACGCAATCTCCTCTAGTTCTGTTACGGACAAAGAAACATCCTCTGGTGGTGGTCTGGTCTCGTCTTCGTCTGTTAAGTCTGATTCAAGTAGTGAACAAATGAACTTTAGCTCTGTAAGTGGCAAGAATAGTAGTTCGTCGGTGGTTGAGTCGAGTTCTTCTGAGTATCTTTTTTGTAACGAAGGTGATCGGGATACGGTTGTAAAGGATTGGGGAATAAAATATTATCGTTGTGAAAATAACGACTGGGTTGTAGATACAATTGTCTATGTTGATTTACCCAAGGTCTACCCCAATATGGATAGCCTTTTTGATACAAAGTATACAGAATATGGAGAGTTTGAAGATCCCCGTGACCATCAAAAGTATAAAACTTTAATTCTTCATAAGCATGATGATGATGGCAATATTGTTGACGGTGTTGTGATTGAGGCCTTTGCACAAAATTTGAATTACGGGGTGATGATAGATACTAGTGTCCTTGTACGCGATGACAACAAGGTGGAAAAATACTGTGATTTAAATGATGAATGGTTTTGTAATAATGGCTGGGGTGGTCAATATGCCTGGAGCGAGGCAATGGGGTTGCCTGCCAAATATGATTCCGTTCTTTGGAAAGATCCCGTTGGTGGCGATACCCGCATACATCAGGGAATTTGCCCAGAAGGTTGGCATATTATGAACGGTTATGAGTGGAAAAATTTTACGTCTAGAGGGGGGCTTAGTCTTGCCTCGAAAGTGAACTGGGCTCCGCTGGATATGGCTGGCGCTAATTTGCTTGGTTTGTCGGTTCTTTTCAAAATGAGAGCGTATGAACTTAGTTGGATGCAAGCGTATTTCTTGCTCCCTAATGAGTCTAGTGCTATTGGAACTTATGCGGTTACCATTACAGATAAATATGTTTGGTTCGGGGATAATGATCATTTAGGGAAGCATATTCTCTATAGTGTTCGTTGCGTAAAGGATTATTAATCCTTTAATAATCATCTACCAAAAAGTTTAACAAAAAAATAGGCTATGTTCTACTAATGTGTAGGACTGCCATTTTATGTTGAATTTGCTGAAAAAATACTAAAAAATGGTCTAACCCAACAAAAATTAGGTTAGACCAAGTATCTAAGATACAGTTTTTAGGTAGGTAAATCTCAGTTTCTAATAGGGTGTGTTTTTTTAGATAGTTATATTACATCTACACTTTGAAAGAACATAGCCTTTTTTTTTCAATTTTCTTTAAATGTCATCTTTTGTCATTTGACTTTTCCTAAATTACATTCCGTGCGAATCCATCGCACACACTTAACTCAATATGCCTTGCAGTTTACGCTTGTTTGCAAGGAAAGGAAAATCTATGAATGCAAAAGACCACGATGGCATCTTCAAGACAGCCTTCAAGGAACCCAAACGCGCAGCTTCGCTGCTTAAACTCGCCGCAAAGAAGAACAAAAGTTTAGCCCGCTTTTTGCAGGTGGTTGACCTCAAGACCATGCGTGCTGAACGCACCGAAACCAACCGCCATGGCCTCAAAGGTTCCGCCGACCTGACCTTCACCCTGAAAATCAAGAATTCCAACAATAAGGCCAAACTGTTTGTAGGCCTTGTTCTGGAACACAAGTCGTATCCCGATAACGAAGTGGTCTCCCAGCTGGAACACTACTTTTACGAACTGTTCCGCCTCAGCCGCCCAGATTGCCCCATGGTCGCTGTAATCGTCTATAACGGCGAAATCAAGTGGAACCCGTTGAAGACAAGACTTTATGCCAAGTACCCGGAATATTTTCACGATATTGGCTATCCCTTCAAAATCGAGATGATCAATGTGGGTAACGAGGTGGGGAACATTGACTTCAACCGGCTGGATCCATACGTTTCGCTTGCCCTTGTTGCCATGAAGTATGTGTTCAACGCCGAAAAGTACAAGCCCCTCATGGACAAGGCCGTGGCATATTTTACGAACCCGAAAAATAAAATTGACGATAGCTTTGACGCCTTTGGCGTCCGCGGCTACGGTTCCATTATAAAAATAAACAAGTTTATTTTTGCAATTTCACCTTGCACGCTTTTATCCAAGAAGTTTTGCTATACTTAGGGGAGGAATCATCTTCGGAATACAGGGAGGCTATCATGGACCGTCCAGAAATTATGGCAGAACGCAAGCGCAACGGCTTTGTGTCTGTTGCCGATGTAATCCGTGCCGAAGGTCTTGCCGAAGCTAAGCATTCCGCTGTAATCAAGTCTCTGAAACGTGGTAAGCTTACAGTTGAGGAAATCGCCGAAGATAACGATTTTCCTCTTGACGAGGTCCTTAAGATTCAAAAGGAACTGTCTTAAGTAAAATTTGAAAGTATTCGATTTTGCTGATTACTTAATCAATCCTACTTACCCGGAATGGCGTAGATTCGATATGTAATTGTGTAATATGGAATAGAGAAACGACCTGTTACCGAATGTTTGGTGAGGGATGTTCGATCGTATATTACAGAGACTTCCGTTGAATCGCCATTCTTGAAATAGGCGGTACCTTTGTAGAAGGATGGCGTGTGCAAATTCAGGCTGTCCTTGAGAAGTTCTTGTTCCCTGTCGGAAACGGATAGTTCTTTATGGATTGTAACTCGTGTACATTCCATCTTGTTGCACAGGTATTCCTTTGCCTTGTATTCCAGGACGCAGGTGCTTCCCGTGATAGGGCCCGCAATGACCATTGCTCCCAATGCGGCAATGATGAGAAGAATGTAGATGTTTCTGATGTGATTTCTTTCGGGCAGTTGCTTTGATCCAAGAAGCAGTATTTCTGCTATAATTCCAAAGCAGATGAGGGCGATTACTAGAATTGCAATGATGCAATGCCCTTCTGTAGTTTCCAAAAAATGCCGGTCTAAAAAATACAACCCGCTTAGGATTCTGGCGCAGAACGCCAAGGCTCCAATGGTAGCCAGGCTGGAAAGAACTAAAATCTCGGGCTTGGCGACAAATTCAGGGCACATTCTTTGATACCACTTAATCTGCTTCGCTTCGTTTGCGCGAATGATCTTTTTGCCTTTGCAGGTTTTACAGATGGTTTGGTCGGATGCTCTGCCTTCCCCAAGACAGTCGGGGCAGATTGCCATTTGGATGAACCCTTTTCCATCGCATTTCTTGCATTTGCCGAATAGCCATTCAAGTCTCTTTTTCTGACCGAGGCATTTAGGGCAAGTGATGCAGTCTGAAGTTTTTATGTAATCTTCTGCATTTTCTTCCAAGTCGGGGAACAGACCCTCAGGTTTTTCGCTAGGATGTTCTTCGAGGTAACGGATGCGTGCTTCTACAATGTTGATTCGTTCCGGGGAAGGATCTTTCTGGATCATGTCCAGGATTTCGTAAAGTTCCTCAAGAGGAAGCTTGCTAATTTGCGCTTCGTACTCCTGCAGATACTTTTCGTCTTTCAGATTTACCTGGTTGATCATGGCTGATTGCGACTCCTTTTCCCAACGAACACAAGATAGTTTATTTTATATTTGCGTTCACTTATGCTTCTCTTGATTCTTGATATTCTGGGTACTTTTGCCTTCGCGATTTCTGGGGCGGAAAAGGCTGTTCGTTACCGGCTGGATTGGCTTGGCCTTATTGTGCTTGCCACGGTTACGGGAGTTGGGGGAGGTATCCTGCGCGATGTGATGCTGGGGGCTACTCCGCCAGCGGCTCTGACCAATCCGATTTATTTTCCTATTTGCATCGTGGGAGCTTTTTTCTACTTGCTCATGCGCAAGAAGATTCGGAAAATCCGAGTTTTTATTCTTGTGGCCGATGCCTTGGGGCTAGGCTTCTTTACTGCGGTTGGTGCAGCAAAGGCTAGCGCTATGGCGGCTGGACCTTACTCTGTTATTTTGTTTGCCGCCATTACTGCGGCTGGTGGTGGGTTGATTCGCGATTTGCTGGTCAGCGAAATTCCCCAGGTGCTAAAAAGCGACTTTTATGCAACGGCGGCCCTGATTGGCGGTATATTGTTTTATGTGTTAGAGTTTGCCAACCTGGGCAGTACTCCGCGAATTTTAATCACTACGGCTTTTACCTTTAGCCTTCGTCTTTTGGCCATGCGCAAAAAACTTGAATTGCCTAAGACACGTGAAAAAACATTTTAGATCGTTCAAAATTTGACTTTTTTATCAAACAAAGCAAGCCTGTCTTTTCTGACAGGCTTGCTTTGTTATGTTGTTTGTTTGATTCTTTACAGAAGGTCGACCGTTACTTTGAATTTTAGATGACTGTGCCTGGTGTGGGAACGGCCTGTCTTCACGAATCGGGCGACAATATCCTTTGATTCTCCGTTACTCATTTGGGCCTTGCCGAAGTAGGTGTAGTCGACCTTTCTGGATAATTCTACCTCTAGGCATTGGACTGAACTAGACTTAAGGATTTTGTCGTTAAGAGTGTTTTGGGCCTTGCTTTCCATCCAGCCGAATCCGTCTGACGTAACGGGGCCTGCAATGATGGCGGTCAGGATTCCCACGATAAAAAGGACTGTTCCTATGGTGCGCGGTTTTGAGCCGTCGGCATCGTTGGTGGAGCCCTTGATAAGGTTATTCCATTGTTTGAAGAGAATGCTTAGTGCCAAGAGCAATATGAATCCGGAGGGGAATATCATCTCCGCATCAAAAAGGAACTCTAGAGTGACGCACATCTGGTCCCATACCGATCTGGCGGTAAAGGCGATCGCGATATAGCAAGCGATGGATTTGAAGAACACGCCTGCGGGATTCTGCAAGTAGCCGTCGTATTTTTCTCGTGCTGTATGGATTCTATCGGCTTCTACGCTGGAGACGGCTTTCTTGCCCTTGCAGGTTTTGCAGACGCCTCTGTCTCTTGAAACTCCGGTTCCAAGGCAGTCGGGGCAGTCCACCAGGTAAAGGGTTCCTAAACCATTGCAATCCGGGCACGTTCTACGACCACGCTTTCCTGAACCCTTGCACCAGGAACATGTGCAGGTTCCCTTGCTTTGGGTGCTATCCTTGTGCTGCAGCTCCACAATGTTCTCCTTATAGGTTTGCGTTCCTTGTCTGCGAAAAATAAAAAATTACATCCCTTATTAACGAAAAATAATGAAAACAAGTTCAACGCCCTTGTCTTGCGACTTTCCCATCTTCTTTTTTGCTATCTTTATTGCCGGAAAATTTTTAACAAGGATGATATAATGTCCCTTAAATTGATTTCTCGTGGTGCTGCCGCTCTGCTTTTGACTGCTAGCATCGCTTCTGCACAGTTGATGAATTCCAAGAGCCTGGATGTGATTCGTGTCGAAAAGACTGGTATTTCTGCAGGCAAGATCGATAGCCTTGCCAAGATGCTCGGCGAACAGCAGTTCCGCGGCAAGAAGATTGACGACCAGACGATGACACAGCTCCGTTACGCAGTCATCGACAACCTGGTTGGCCAGGAACTTATCAAGCTGGAATGCAAGAAGCAGGGCATTAAGGTTCCGGCAGCCAAGGTCGACAGCCTGACCAAGCTTTTCAAGGCTCAGTTCCCCAGCGAAGACGCTTTCCAGAAGGAACTGAAGAAGTCCAACACCACCATGGCTCAGTTCAAGGAAAAGATCGAAGATCAGCTGAAGAGCGAAGCTATTCTCGAAAAGAAGGTTCCGTATCCTAAGGATCCTACCGAAAAGCAGCGTGAAGCTTTCTGGGAACTGAACAAGTCTAAGGTTGCCATTAATGACTCCGTTAGCGGTGCCCGTATCGTGATCAGCACCAAAGGCAAGTCTGCTCAGGAAGTGGCTGACGCCAAGGATATGCTGAAGGGTCTTGCAGCACAGGTTCGCTCCAAGAAGGCTACCTTCGCACAGCTGGCTGCCATGTACAGCGACGACCAGACTGCCAAGAAGACCGGCGGTGTGGTTCCCAAGTTCGTTAAGGGTAACGACGCTCTGGGCAAGGCCATTGCCAAGATCAAGGTGGGCGAAATTACCGAAGTCTACACCGACAAGGACGGCGTTGCAATCTTTATGCTTACCGAACGTAATGACGGTAAGTATGATAGCTACAAGCACCAGATCGACTACATCCTGCGCGTGCAGGCTGAACAGGATCGCCAGGCTCAGCTGAAGGCTTACCTGGATGGCCTTGGCAAGACTTACAAGGTTCAGTACCTTGATGCCAAGTACACTCCGCCTCAGGCAATCGGCGGCAATAACTAATCCGCTTACGGTTTAGTCCGCTTAAATAATTGAAAAAGGCAGCGGTGGATTCAAGCCGTTGCTTTTTTTAATAGAAGTTTTACTCCGGGCCTCAAACCTGTGGCCTCGAACCTTGAATGGAGATTTTGAATGGCTTTCCAGACTACACATATCGGGCTGATTGATTTGCGTGCGCGTATCGATAAGCTCTGGGGGTATCTTTGACTTAGAGGCAAAGACCGAAGAACTTTACGTGTTGGAAAAGGACTCCAACGACCCGAACCTGTGGAATGACCAGGAAAAGGCTCAGAGCATGATGAAGAAGATCGGCAACCTTCGCGATCTTCTGAACAAGTGGACTGAAGTTTCTTCCATTTGCAATGATTTGGCCGAACTTTATGAAATGAGCAAGGACGAAGAGTCCGAAGATTTGACCAAGTCCATCGAAACGGATATCGCTGACCTTAAGGCCAAGATCGAAGAGATGGAATTCAAGAAGATGCTGAATGGCCCTGACGACGCTTGCGCCTGCTTGCTGTCTATCCACCCGGGTGCCGGTGGTACCGAATCCCAGGATTGGGCCTTGATGCTGTTCCGCATGTATACCCACTTCTTTGAACGTGAACGCATGGACTTCAAGGTGGTAGACTTCCAGGAAGCGGAAGATGCCGGCCTTAAGAGCGCAACTATCGAAGTGACCTGCGAAAACGCCTACGGCTTGCTCCGTTCCGAAATCGGCGTGCATCGCCTGGTTCGCATTAGCCCCTTCGATGCCAATGCCCGTCGCCACACCAGCTTTACCGCAGTGTACCTGTACCCCGAACACGAAGACGTGGAATTCGACCTGGATATGGCTGATGTGCGCGTGGATACCTACCGCAGTAGCGGTGCCGGTGGTCAGTACATCAACAAGACGGACTCTGCAGTCCGTATGACCCATTTGCCTACGGGTATTATGGCTAGCTGCCAGACGGAACGTTCCCAGATCCAGAACCGCGAAACCTGTTACAAGATGCTGAAGACCATGGTGGCCGAACATTACCGCCTCGAAGAAGAAGCCAAGCGCGACGCTCGCATGGCTGAAAAGAAGAAGGTGGAATGGGGGAGCCAGATCCGCAGCTATGTTCTGCAGCCTTACCAGCTGGTAAAGGACCTGCGCACTGGCGTAGAAACCTCTGACACCGCCGGCGTTCTGGATGGCAAGATCAAGCCTTTCATTAACGCATACCTGCTTAGCACCAGCGAACAGCAGAACGGCTAAGTGAATGTTTCGCCGAGGGTGCTCGGCAACGACTAGAATTTGCCCCGGATTCGTCCGGGGCTTTCTTGTTTACAACACCTTCCTGATTCCCGGTACCTTGCGGAGCAGGTAAACGGCCCCCAGCGAAATTCCGAAGAAGCCTATGGCGGCCAGAGGTGCCGTAATGATGGGGTGGGGCTCCAGCACCGTCAATTTGAGGCCGTAGAACGTTTTGATAAACAGCGGGTGGATCAAGTACACGCCCATCATGCAAGGGGTGAGTGCGGCAACCCAGCGGAGGCAGCTTGCGATACGGCTGCCGTGTTCGGGCTCATTGCCGTGTTGGGCATTGTCGCAGTGTTGGGGTGCATTGTCGTGTTGGGTTTTGTCGAGCTTGCGGCTGAACTTTGCGCGGACGGCGGCGAATATGGCTGCGGCCATTAGGAAGGTCATGGGCCTGAAATTCCCGAAGAAATATTCGTTGGGCGTATTGCGCATCTCGCTAATGTAGGTGGCCGCCACGAAGGCGATGATCCATGAAGCCAGTGCGGCGCCGTACAGCCATTTGCGGGCGGTGGCTGAAATCCCGAAGTGGGCGAGGTAGAAACCCGTGAGATAGAAACCGGCGAAAGAGGTTACGCCCTGGATACTCAAGTTCTTGTACATCCTGAAGTGGGCGAATTTTACAAGGAGGTGATCCGCAGTCGGGAGTAGCAAACCAAAGGCGAAGAAGATGGCGATTACATACAGGACCATCTTTCGTGAGGCGTGTTCCGTAAACACCCGCAGAGGCGGCGTCAGAACGTACAGGCCCGCAATGGTATAAAGGAACCACAAATGTGAAGCGGGCTTGGTAAACAGCAATAGGGGCGCCAACAGCAAATCCAGAACGTCACCGCCGGCAATAACTTGCTCGATGATTCCGTACACAATCACCCAAAACAGGAGCGGTACTAAAGTACGGGGGAGATTATGGGTGAAAATTTTGCGAGGTGGGTGAGGGTACTTGGGTGAAAGCATAAAAGCACCGCTAACCATGATGAATACACCCACGCCGAACCTGCTCAAACTATTCAAAAAGTTTAATGCGGCAAAGTCACTGGAGTCAACCGGAACCGTGTACCAAACAGATGTGACCGTGTGCTGGAATACAACGACGAATGCGGCTAGTATGCGCAGCAAGTCGGCGTAAATTTCGCGCGAGGCTTTTTTATACTGTTTCTGTTCTGTAGCTGAATTCATCGTGTTTGAAATTTAGAATTTCAAATCGTAATGTTTGCGCATTTCTTCTTGCTGTTCTGCGCTGAGGCTATTGAAATACTTCTTGAATCCTGGGCAGAACTTGGTGTGAAAATGCCAGAATCGTCCAATCAGGGACTTGGGATTCTTGTCGTACTGTGCGCGGATTTTGCAGTTATCGCATGCCATAAGTTACCTCGTGTTTTGGGAAATATTAAAAAAAAGGCAGTGGATTTCTGCAAAAAAAAGGAATTCCACTGCCTTTCGGCATTGTAAATTGAAAAATAATGACCAGAGAATGACTTTTTTCCCTAAAAGTGCTGCCCTTAAGGAGTTGTTGACAAGATTTTGGGACAATATACGCTTGATTTTGTGTACAAACTAATAAAAAGGCGGTGTTTTGCTTTGATATTCAGTGATATCCACTGCCTTTTTTCAAAAGAAAGGTGTTTAGGGTAAAAAAGAAAGGCTCCCGCGCAATTGCGAGGGAACCTCTCTTTTAAAGTTGGCAATCGAAACGATTACTTCTTCTTGGCCGGAGCCTTCTTAGCAGCAGCAACCTTCATTGCGCCGCGTTCCAGCTTGATGGTGAAGTTGGTGACGTCGCAAACTTCGCTGGGACCCCAGTACTGGATCGGACCCGGATAGGTGTAGGATTCAGTCTTGGCCCATTCTTCGCGGTTAGCAGCAAAGAACTTGAACGGAGCACCGTCGAGAACGACGAGAGCCTTCTGGATAACCGGCTTGTCTGCACCGTGACGACGTTCCATGTTCATCATCATGGTGATAGGAATGCCACCAGCGGTCCACTTTTCGATACCCTTGGTCAGGTCGCGGACAGAGCTCATGTAGCCGTTCATCTTGTTGAAAGCGAGAACGGAAGCGGTGTAGCCCAGGCTGTAGCAGTAGTCAGCGTCGAAGTTGGACGGAGCTGCGCAACGGCCTTCGTAACCGAAGAAGTGGTTGAGAGCGGAGAACTTGCCCTTGAAGTTCTTGCGGCTCTTGAGTTCGCTCTTCACCATGTCGATGATGAGCTTTTCGGTTTCGATGAGGGAAACCTGAACGTTGCCATGAGAGTCGCGGTCCAGCATGAGCTGAGCCTGAACGAAGGAAGGCAGAGAAACGAGGACTTCAGCAGAAGCCTTGGAAACCCACTGGCAGAGCTTTTCAACCTTAGCAGCGGTGTCGAGGCCTTCAACTTCCTTTTCGTGGTGAGCGAGGGCTTCGGAAAGTTCGGAAATCAGAACGCCAACATCCGGGATGAATTCCAGGAGGCCTTCCGGAATGAGAGCAACACCGAAGTTCTTGCCGTCAGCAGCACGTGCAGCAACGATGTCTGCAACATACTTGATGACCTGCTTCAGCTTCATCTTCTTGGCCTTGACTTCTTCAGAGATCAAGCAGACGTTGGGATGAGTCTGGAGAGCTGCTTCGAGTGCAATGTGAGAAGCGGAACGGCCCATGAGCTTGATGAAGTGCCAGTACTTCTGAGCGGAGTTGGCATCGCGCATGATGTTGCCGATGAGTTCAGAGTAGGTCTTCACAGCGGTGTCGAAACCGAAGGAGGTTTCGATGTATTCGTTCTTGAGGTCGCCGTCGATGGTCTTGGGGCAGCCGCAAACAACGCAGGAAGCGCCGTTAGCCTGGAAGTATTCACCGAGAACAGCAGCGTTGGTGTTGGAGTCGTCACCACCGATGATCACGATAGCGTCCAGCTTCTGAGCCTTGGCAACAGCCATGCACTTCTTGAACTGTTCTTCAGTTTCCAGCTTGGTACGGCCGGACTGGATGATGTCGAATCCACCAGTGTTGCGGTAGGAGTCCATGATCTTTTCGTTGATCACGATGAACTTGCCGTTTTCGAGGCCAGACGGACCGCCGAGGAAGCCGAGGAGCTTGGAGTTCTTGTTGATGCTCTTGATACCGTCGAAGAGACCTGCGATAACGTTGTGGCCACCAGGTGCCTGACCGCCAGAAAGAACAACGCCAACGTTCAGAGCCTTAGCTTCGCCAGCAGCCTTGCCAGCCTTCAGCTGAATGTAGGGAGCACCGTAGGTGTTGGGGAACAGAGCCTTGATCTTCTTCTGATCAGAGACAGATTCAGTTGCCTTACCCTTGTTGAGTGCGACATTGAGGGCGCCCTTACGGAGAGCGACGGGGAGTTTCGGCTGGTAGGCCTTGCGAGCCTTGCCGAGGACGGACAGATTGTCAGCCATTGTTTCTTCCTTTGGTTAGAAGTCTGCCTTTTTCGACAGACGGGTTAAAAAATATACGCAGAGAAATATAGTAATTTGCAATCGCTGCGCCAACGCCGGTTTAATCTTTTAGGCAGCGGACCGAGCCGCCCAATCTTTTAGATGTTTCATAGGCGGCCTGCTCTTCGTCTTCATCGGAATAGATGCTGATTTCGACTACGTATGCGAGCGTTGCGTCTATTTCATCGGCAGTCCAAAATTGCGTACGATAGCCAGCCATGAATTTTCCATAAAATCCTTGTTGTCCCAGCCAGCTGGAGTCGGGCGGGTCTGCAACCTTGTATCCGACGTCAATTAAGTCAAATCCGTAATAGTCTAGATTTGGAGCGTTATCATTAGTTGTATAAGGCTCCCATGTCTCGGGATCTGGTATAGTTCTGATTAGGTCGGCAGCGATGGCGGGGCCTCCAAGGGCGTCTATGAGTGTTCTCCATTCCTTTTGCTTTGGCAGGTGCCAGCCTTCAGGGCAAATACCTCTTACCTTTTCGGACAAATTGCATTTGACTCCATAACCGCATCCCTTGGCGTTGTCGCTGTATCGACCGGTACTGTCTACGGCTTCGCCCCAGAAATAAATGTAGCCGTATTTTTCTTTCTCGCATTCGAAACAAGTGCCGCCAACAGAATCCAGATTGAGGTTCTCTGCCATCCAGGTTTGCGAACCTATTGTGGTTGTTGCGTATTCTTGCCCGTCGCGTTTGTCAATGAATGTGCCGAGAACCGTTCTTGAGGGGTCTGTAAAATCCGGTGTCGTGGTATCGGCGCTGCTTTCTTTTAAGGAGCCCTTGATGCAGCGAACCGAATACGCCACATCCTTGTTGTTTTTAGAGTGGAAAAATCTGCTGCTGTAGTCGGTAATAAACCAATGGCTTGCTTGCTCTTTGTCTTGTTCAGAAGAACTCCAGAAAAATGCAAAATGATCTGTTTTCTTTATCTGGTCGTTGTTCCGGAAACCGGATGGGACTATCGAGAAACCGTAAATATCACTGTTTTTGATATAGCCAGGCCATTTGTCTGCAGCTTTTAGGATGCCTGCGGCACCGGATGCGCCACCGATAGTTTCAAAAAGTTTGTTCCAGTCGGCATCGCTTGGCAAATAGTATCCGTCGGGGCAGGCTTCCTTGGCCGCATTCCATGTGTAAAGACGCGAGTTGGATTCACAATTGTCTTCGGGACAATACGATTTTTCTGTGTCGAAGTTTAAGTTCTCGGCCATCCAGGTCTGTTCGCCTATCTTGACGGTCTTGTATTTTTTATTGTCGCGCGAATCGGTTATTGTTCCGGTTTCTAGTTTGTCTGCATCCTTGATGCAACGAATAGCAATTCTGTCATAATCAGAGGATGAACATAGCTTGTATAAACCGTTCTGATAATAAACCGCTTTCCATTTAGATTGACAGGCTGTATCTCCCAAATCATCTATATGCTTGGAACTTGACCAAAAATATGTACGTGTTCCAAAATAAGAATCTTCTACGGGAAGCATGTTGAAACCGAATAAATCCTTTCCAGGATGTTCGTGTTCGATTTTCCATTTTGATTTTGATTTCAACACGGTTCCGGCTTCGTCCTGTGAATATATCTCGACAAAATCAATCAGTTGCTGCCATTCGTCGTCGCTTGGCAAGTGCCATCCGTCAGGGCAGATGTCGTTCATGATTTTACGGCTGTATAGCCTACCGTATTTTTGACAATTCTCTAATTTTTCCCGATCAAATTCGGTGATAAATTCGATATATGCATCAAAATCTCCGCCAATCAAGCTCTCGTAGGGAACATGTTCTATATCATCGGGGCAATGGTTCTTTAGAGAGTCTTTTTTAAAAAATTGACTGTATCTATCGCAGTTGGCTACCCCGTAGGGGCATTCTCCTAAGGAATCGTATATATTTTCAATCACAAGTGAACCACGAGGCATGTAATCCTTGTACCTCATGTTTTCCGCCATCCAGGTCTGTGTCCCGATGGTCACGGTTTTATACTGCTCGTTGTCGCGCTTGTCGGTGAAGGAGCCGTATTTGATATCCTCGTTGAACGTGTCGTTCTTGCCGGACTTGCCCGAATCCGAGGTGCTGGAGTCCGAGTCGTCCCTGAATTCGACGCTTGAACTGCTGTCGTCGGTGCATGCGGCTACTGTTAGGAGGGTGAAGGCGATGACGAGGGGATGTATTAGTTTGAACGGAATCATGGTGTAAATATATAAAATCCCGCCAAAGGTCTTATGATTGATACTTTGTAAAGAATCTTTTTTTAATCTTTCACGCAACGGATTGGACGGGCATCGTCCTTGTCGGCGGTAGTTGTTGAATTACTGCTGTATGTGAAGTAAATGTAATAACCGTAATTTGATGAACTCTGGTCTGCTGTCCAGAACTCTGCACGGGCTCCTACATTGCTGAACGAACCATTGCTATAAGGATTGCTTCCGTAAGCCTTAAGATCAAATCCGTAATCGTCTGTGGCATTATCAGAGGTTGTCCATGTGGTAGTGGCTCTGAGAGCATATACGGCGTTGGAGTATTCTGTTTGCACGAATGAAATTAAGGTATTCCATTCTGCTCTTGTGGGAATGTGCCAACCTGCAGGACATAATCCCTGAATGGGGGTCGAATAAGAACAACTGGCTCCGTATCCACAAGAAGATCTTGTCTTATTCAGTGCCGCATTCCAGCGATAATATCTGCCTCTTTCTGTGCAAGGCGATGTGGATAGGACGGGATTAGATCCTGCATAGCACCAGCTTTGTCCTGATTCTACTGTAGGTACAAAGTTCAGGTTTTCTGCCATCCAGGTTTGAGTGCCGATTGTGACGTAGGTGTATTTTTGACCATCTCTAGAGTCTGTAAATGTAGCGCGAACCCATTCCTTTTCTGTACAGGAAACCGTGTATGCTTTAATCGTGAGTTCCTCGCCTTCTCGATTTGTGGTGCATGCGCCATAATTTTTTTCGAATTCATCCTTAGCTTCGCGCCATGCAGATTCATCGCTATCCCAAACATAAATGATGGTGGTATTTATGTTTCCTGCCTTGAATTCGCCTTCGGTACCGTCGGCCCAGCCATAAGTGTCGCACATGGTTGTTGCTGTAGCTTGCCAGGAATCCACGCTGTAGATGTAACAGTTTCTTGTATTCACGGATCCTATTTTCAGTTCGCCGTCCGTACCAGCTTCCCATCCATAGGTATCTATTTCAAGATCAGTGGATAAAGTCCATGTCCTGCTATGGCATGTGTAATAGGTGGAACCGTAGGTCTTTAAGACCCCTTCGATTGTCTGGGTGCATGCGCCCAAGTCGGATTCCTGAGTTGATGCCGACGCTCTCCACGCGGATTCGTCACTATCCCAGACATAGTAGTATGTGGTATTCACGGATCCCATTTTCACATCGCCATCAACACCGTCTTCCCATTGGTAGGTGTCTACTTCGACGGTCTTGGCTTCTCGCCATGCGCTGTCGGCTACATAGTAGTAGTAATAATCAGGGTTGACGGAACCAGTCTTGATTTCACCTGGGGTTCCTGCTTCCCATTGGTAAGTGTTGTATTCCAAGGCGGTAGCATCATCAATACCGGATTCTCTACAGATCTTGTAAAGATTGCTTAGAGTGTCCAGCAGAATCATGCCTATCTTAGTTGAATCGCATTTCTGGAACAAGGTCTGCAAGGGGTCATAGCTCCATGTGCCATTATAAACGTAGAATGAATCTGTTGCGCTACCTTTTTTAACGGCTCCCATTTCATCATTCTTCCAGCCATAGGTATCCTTTTCGTAGGTGGTTGCGGAATCCCAGGCGGAACCATAGCGACAAATGAAGTAACGGTCCTTGTTAGAACTGTTGGGATTCTGATTCTTCATGACTTCGGCGTTACGGGTAGAGGTGCATTTTCCGATGCCATAGGCGTTCTGCCAGAAGTCATTCATACTGTTATCGAAATATGCGATTTCCGCAATGTTCCAGCTGGACACCGAAGCGCGAACAATGTTCTTGTCAAAACTATAGGCCCAGTCGGCCATGGCGATTTTCTGCGCAGAATCTTGCCAGAGGCCATCTTCGGCAATGTCCTGCCTAAAATGACTGATTTCTTCTGCGGTAAGAGAATCGCTCAGATCCCTGAGGAACAGCAGCGAGATTGTCATCAGTACGCCGTTGTTGTTGGCTGTGCTGAACAGGTCAAGATCTTCGGCGTTGGTAATCTTGGTGGGGAACCCGAATGCGTTCATGATTTCCTGCTGTGCCTGTTTTTTTGCAGCAGCTAAAGAATATCCCATCCGATAAAGTTTTAATACGCGGTCATATTCCAGGTGGGTGAGGATATTGATGTTCGCTTTGGTACGTCCAACCTTTTTCTGGTCGCCTGCAGAAATTTCTACAAGGGACTGTAATGTCATATAAGTTGTCGTCCATGTGCCGGTGACTTCATTGTAATATCGGCCGGATGCTTCCATGGACACGATGCCGTTTTCAAGAGTTACGGCGGGTATCACGAAGTCACCCTTGTTGCCAGAAACTTCGTCGGTATAGGAACGGGTTGTCTTTGAAAGGGAATCGCCGTAAAGTTCCGTGAGATTGATTACGCTATGGAACATGAAGGGGCCCTTCTGGGCGACGCCAGTAATGGTACCGTTTGTCAGGGCATAAGGTTCTGTGCGGTCAAGAACCCATTGTTCATCTTTACAGACATAGGTGTATCCACTGGTGACGGTGTATACGCGGTTTCCTTCCCATTCATCAAAGCAGTATTTGAGTTCCTTGAACGACAGGACGGATTTCATTTTTGCCGTATCCGCAATGACTGCGGAATCCTTTAAATAAATAGTGTCATGATTCAACACCAGGACACCAATGATGGAATCCACAAAAACCGTGTCGATACGATACAGCGTATCAAGAATTTTTAACGTGTCAATATTGAATACGGAATCATTGACATACACGGTGTCATATATAAATGCATTCCCATTTTGTTCAGTTGCACTAGATGTTGAGTCATCGCCACATCCGTAAATGAACAAAGCTGCCCAAAGGCTGAAAGCAAAGAAAATCGTATAAATCTTTCTATTCAACATAATTTATCCTTTTTCTCGCCTTTAGGTTAATCCTTGATACAGCGGATATTTCTGGCATCATCCTTGTCTGAGGATTCTATTGTGTAGTTATTGTATTTGAATGAAATTTGATAGCTGTTGCTTGTGGATATCTGATCTGCAGTCCAGAATTCTGCATGGGTTCCCACATTGCTGAACGAAGTATTTCCATATGGATTACTTCCGTATGCTTTAATGCTAAATCCATAAATATCGGTGGCGTAGCTGGAGTTTGTCCATGTGGTTGTGGAGTTTAATGCAAAAACGGCATTGGAATATTCATTCATCACAAAATTAATGAGAGTATACCATTCTTCTAATGTGGGAATATGCCAACCTACAGGACATGATCCCTGAATGGGGTTTGAATAAGTGCAACTAACTCCATATCCACAAGAAGATCTTGTCTTATTTAGTGCGGCATTCCAGCGGTAATATCGACCTCTTTCGGAGCAAGGAGATGTTGATTGAACAGGGCCCAATCCTTCATAACACCAACTTTGGTCTGATTCAGCTGTAGGCACGAAATTCAAATTCTCAGCCATCCAGGTTTGAGTTCCAATCTTGGCCGTCTTATAAATCTGGCCGTCACGAGTGTCAAGTACGTATGCGCCATCAACATCATATTGGACAAAGCCTTCTTCCGTACAAATATACAGGGTTTCAGTGGAGTCTTCCACAACTTTGCCAATTGAGGACTCATCACAAATCTGGAACAAGGTTTGCATGTAGTCATATGTCCAATTGTTGCCTAATCCGCAAACATAGACTGAATCGGTAACATTACCTTTCTTGATGTCTCCGGTTTTGCAGGAATTCCATTTATAAGTGTCTTTTTCAATGGTGGTTGCCTCGCGCCAGTTGGTGCCATTGCAGATATAGTACTGTTCAGTGGAACTTGCCGCTACAGACTTGTTGTGAAGAATGATGTTTTTTCTGTAGGAGTTGCATTGGCCCAGGCCATACTTATTTGACCAGAACTGATTCAGATAATTTGTATATGAAGAGATTCCCGCAATATTCCAACTGCTTAGGTTTACGGATATATTGACGGATTTAACGTCGACGTAAAATCTGTAGGCCCAGTCGGCCATATCCTTCTTCAATGTAGAATCGTTCCAGACACCATTGATCGCCAGGTCATTGCGGAAGGATTCAATGTTTGCCAAAGCGGTTGAATCGTCAAGATTTCTCAGGAACAGTAACGAAACCGCCATCAGCAGGCCATCACCTTCTTTCTCGCCATACAAGTTCAGGTCTTCGGCGTGTTCTACGGTAGTTCCCAGTCCTAGTGCATTCATGATTTCCTGCTGAGCTTGCTTCTTGGCGGCATCAACGCTGTAGCCCTTCATATACAGTCTTTTTACGCGGGGGTACTCCAGGTGGGTCAGCAGATTCACGTTGACACTGTCGCGGCTGATAGTTGAATCCTTGTGGCTCAACTTGGAAATTGCCTGGAGCGTCACCTTCTGTAAACTCCACTTTCCGGTAACTTCGTTAAGGAATGTTCCTTCGGCTTCTACTTCTACAATGGGATTTTGCAGGGTGACCTTGGGAATCACGAATTCCCCCATATTACCAGAAATATTGTCGCTGAAACTATTACTCGTCTTTTTAAGGGAATCCAGGGTTAATTCGGTAATGGTTACGTTAGACTGGTAGGCGAGAGGCCCCTTCTGGGCCATGCCTGTAACTGCCGCATTATTCAAGGTGTAGTCTACATAGACAGACCAGGAACCATCTTTACAAATGTATGTCTTTCCCTTGGGGATGTTTACCCTAAAGTTTTCCCATTCCTTTGCGCAGGAATCCAGGCTTACCAGTTTTTCAAATTCCTTGGCGGCAGAGGAATCTACCAGGTAAGTTATGCTATCTAGATAGATGGTATCGTTGTGAGTGACAATGACTGCCCTAATTGAATCCAACTTTACCGTGTCGACATTGTCGATGGAATCGTTGAGGATGTAGAATTGTCTCAGGGAGTCAGTAGTATACACGGTATCGTGGTGAATACCAATTGCATCTTCGATATTTTTGTCAGCAGCACTAATTTCAATTGTACTACAGTTCGTAAAGCACAAAGCCGTCAAAAAAACTAAAAAGGGAAAAATTAAATGCTTTATCATAAAATTCTCCATTCACACTTGATTAAGATATTTTTTTTTAACAAAAAAGGTAGGGACGTTAACCTTTTTTGTGTTAAACTGTGCTTTAAATCGCAAAAAACGTGATGCCGAAGCACCACGTTTTTCTGAAATCTTCTAAACCGATAGAGAAATCTTATTTGAATTGAGCCGTCAAGGTCATACCTGCGCTAGGTTCAACCAGGCGAGGATTCTCAGTAGATCCGTCAGACCATCCCGTGAATACGCCTCCCGATACGGCCACGGCGGTAAGCTTCAGCGGGTTTCCTGCCAGGAATTTGCCCTGGTAAGTGGTGCTGGGGAGGGCCATTTCATCGACATAGATCTTGCCGTTACCGCTTGCAGACAGGGTTACAGAAACTACACCGGAAAGGCCGAAGTAGTTGGCCAGTTCCTGGCGGGTGGTTTCGGTGCGGTTCTGTGCGAATCGCAGCAAATCGCTGCCGGAGGGGGCCCAGGTAAAGCTGCTCTGGTTACGGGGCCAGCGCTGTTCGTCGCGGGACTGTTCGCTACTGGGAATGGTGGCCAGCATATTCTGTACGGCGGCCTGGACCTTTTCGTAAGTCAGGTAGCTGTTCAGCAAGATGCAGGACTGGTTAATGAACAGACGCTTGAAATCGGGGTTGGCCAGGAGTTTCTTTAGCATGTTGCCCAGTGTGGTGGTGGAGCCCATGCCCCAGCCGCCCATACCGCCGCCGAAGCCGCCGATACCACCTATGCCGCCCTGGTTGCCACCCTGGTTGCCTCCATTGTTGTTATCCATGGTTGCGCTTCCCAGAACCCACTGGAACATATTTTGGCTTTCGGTATCGAAGCCGGTAATACCCGGGCTAAAGCCGTAACCATGGTCCACGTCGAAGATCATGGCCTTGAAGGGCTGGCCATTGGCGGGGCTACCCCAGAAACGGATGTTGTTGTTGGGCCAGTCGCCGTTGTGGATATACATTTCGGCAATCATATACTGGGCGAAACTGCTTATGTTCAGTTTCTTCTTGACTTCTTCGTACTGCTGGTTGTTTTCGCCTTCGAAGTTGCCACTGGTAATCGTATTTACCAGCTGTGCGAATTCATTAGCCGAGGCTCCGTTGGTACCGCTGGGGCACCAACCATTCTGATAGCCTTCGTCGCCGTTGCTGCAGTTCTTGACAACGTTGATGCTCTTGCTGTCGACACCGTAGTTGGTTTCGGCAAAACTGCGGTTCAGGCGTTCGCGCATGTCGTGGATGCCGAAGTATTCGCCGTTGTAGAATACCACCACCTGGCGGCTACGCTGGTAGTCCACTTCGGTACCTTCCATGAGGCTTACCAGCATGGGGTCGCCAAAGTAGTCTGTCCAGAAGCGGTTACCGTTGTTGCGGAGGTTGAATGCCTTGAACTTCTTGGCTTCGGGGCGGGTCTTGAACAGGGAATACTTTAAGGTCTTGTCGCCATAGTTGTCATTATCCATCTTGATGGCGACGCTCTTCTTGGGCTTATAGCGGCTGTAGTTTCCGATAATAGAGATGCCGGCATCAAATTCCCAGTTCTTGGTCTTGGTGGAACTTCCGTTTTCGAAGAATTCTACATGGACAGGGAGTTCTGTATCCTTCCAGAAATTGGCCTGCTTACAGGGTTCGCTGCACTTGGGATTGTTGTTGTCGGTGGCACCGAAACCGCCTATATCCCACATGCCGCCGCCCTGGTTGTTGGTCAGGGGGCCTGTAGCATAAAGGCCATCGGTGGAGTCGAACATGTCGTGGTGATTCACCGTCAGGGCGACCACAGGCATGGTCACATTTTCGTTAATAAAATATGTTTGCGTTGTTGTATCTGCGGCTTGCCCATTTACAAATTCAGAGCAGCGGATCACGGTGTTTTCGGTAATCGGCTTGGCTGCTGTAATGCTTTCGGAATTCTGGGTGGGGAAGGAGCCATCGAAGGTACACTTGATCTGGCCTCCCTTTTGGGGGGTAGGCGGATCGATGGTCAAACTGGTATAGAAACCTGCCGGCGGCAAGAAGCTCTCCTTGGGAGCGTGGTTGTCGTCATATTCCTTGAGGGCGCTGGAAGAAGGTTCCGTAATGACGCCTGCGCTGCTGGTAGGTACAGGATTATTGGGGTCCACCGGGGTGGGTTCCGTGGAACCGTTGGAATTGGGGGAGGGATTGTTCGGGTCCACGACACCGGCGCTGCTGAGGGGGGCAGGATTGTTTGGGTCGACAGGGGAAACATCTCCGCTTGCGCTAGAAATGATATTGCCGTTTTCGTCGTAAATAGGTTCGCTAGATTCGCTGGAATTGATCAGCTCTCCGGTGGTGCTATCATCAGCGCCGGTTGAACTGTCGTCGGAACAGGCTGTTGTTCCAAGAGCTGTACCCAAAATTAAAGATCCTGCCAGGGCATAACGTGCCATTACAGACATACGGACGATTTTCTTATTCACAAAACACCTCAAAGTGAAACTAAATCAATCCAAAACCACACACTACCAAGCCTCAAATTAACTAAAGATTCCCATATAAGTACAATTATAAGGTTTTCTTTACATTCTTTGGGCATAAAAAAAAGGATGGCATGACCGAAGTCACGCCATCTAGAAACTAAAAGTTCCGTTATTTTGCCTTTAGAGCGGGCTAGTACGTTTGACGATTACTTGGACTTGCCCAGCATCTTGTAGGCGAAACCGCCGATGCAGCCGCCGAGAATGGGGGCTACCCAGAAGAGCCACAGCTGCTTGATAGCTGCACCGCCAACAAATACGGCCATTGCAGTGGAACGGGCCGGGTTCACGGAGGTGTTGGTTACGGGGATAGAAATCAGGTGGATCAGGGTGAGGCAGAGGCCGATGGCGATGGGGGCGAAGCCTGCGGGAGCGCGGCTATCGGTTGCGCCCATGATCACGAACAGGAAGATGCCTGTGAGGACCATTTCGACGATAAATGCGGTGCCCATGCCAGTGGCCTTGCCACCGAAGGCGTTCACGCCGTTTACCAGGGAATCGGACCAGCCGTTAGTGGCGAAGGCACCGATGCCTGCGTTAGTCAGGTTGGGGCATGCCACCAGCAGAAGGATACCTGCTGCGACGATACCGCCCAAAATCTGTGCGACGATGTAAGCCGGAGCTTCCTTGGCAGAGAAACGGCCGCCCATGACAAGGCCCAGGGTAACTGCAGGGTTCAGGTGGCAACCGGAAATATGGCCAATGGCATAGGCCATGGTCAGAACGGTAAGACCGAAGGCGAGAGAAACGCCAACGTAACCGATGCCGGTTGTGGGGACGCCGCAAGCGAGGACTGCGGAGCCGCAGCCGCCCAAGACCAGCCAGAAAGTACCGATTGCTTCTGCAATTGCACGAGAAAACAGTTTCATGTTACATCTCCATATTTTGCCCCCGTGGGGTTAGGATGGGGGTGGGGGCAGTGTTTTTTGGTTGTTTTCTAAAATACAAATTGTGTATATCGCTGGCTAGTGACTAGTATCACCTCTCCAAAATATTACATAAATATTATATTTGGCACCACTAGGAGTATTGTATGGAAACGAACGAACAGAAAGCGACTATCAATTTGGCAGGTCTGCTTCCCCAGAGGGCTGGGGATACCATCACATTGATAGAAGCCATTGGTATTCTCTGGTCTAAGAAGTTTTTTATTGCAGCCTTTATGGTTGTTGGCGCACTGATTGGCTGTCTGGTCATGAACTGGATTCGTCCCGAATTTACAAGCGACGCCATGCTGCAGATTGATATTCGCGGAAACAAGGCTACCCGAGCCATGGGCGAAATGGGTGCCCTGTTGGATATGACTAGCCCCGCCGACGCCGAAATCGAACTGGTTAAGAGCCGTAGCGTGCTTGCCTATGTGGTTGAAGAGGAGCATCTGCGCTTTAATGCCATTCCGGTAGGCAAGATGGATCGCCTGCTCCATCGCGAAGGTCGCATGGACATCGACGAACTGGATATTCCAGAAATTGCCCGCCGTGACCGCTGGACTGCCACGGTGACGGGCGCTAATTCCTATGCCGTCATTACTCCCGAAGGGGCAAAACTTGTAGAAGCTGAAGTCGGCGAAACTGTTCGCGCTCCCTATGCCGGTGATACGTTGGTGATGCGTGTGCGCCTGATTCGCGCAGCCGTCGGTCAGGAATTTGTACTACAGCAACTTAAGCCGCTGGCCGCCATTCGTAGCCTAGCCCGAAAGTTATCTGTTAGCGAAAAGGGGAAGCAGACCGGTATTCTGGCCGTTTCCCTTAAACATCGCTATGCTGATCGTTCTGCAACAATCCTGAATGCCATTGCAAATACCTACGTGCGCCACAATGTAGAAAAGCGTAGTGCCGAAGCCGAAAAGACTTTGGAATTCCTAGAAAAACAGTTACCCGGTGTTAAGGCCAAGTTGGACACCGCCGAAAAGATCCTGGCCGATTACCGCCATAAGATTGGTTCTGTGGACATGACTGGTGAAACTCAGGTTCATTTGCAGAAAGAAGTGGACTTGCAGAAGCAGTTGCTGAAGCTGCAGCAGGAATATCAGGAAGCTACTCGCTTGTTCAAAGATGAACACCCGGCAGTGCGTACCATTGCTAAGCAGCAGGACAAGTTGAAGGGCGAACTTTCTAAGTTGAAGGCTAGCGCAGCTAAGATGCCCTTGACTCAGCAAGAAGTGATGCGCCTGCAGGAAGATGTGCAGGTGAACAATGCTATTTATAATACCATGCTCAACAACATCCAGCAACTTCGCGTGGTTCGTGCCGGCGAAGTGGGTAACGTACGCGTGGTGGACTATGCCATGGTGGAAGATCGCCCCAGCAAACCCAAGAAGTTGAACATCCTTATCTGCTGCGTTGCCGCATCCTTCATGGTTGCGGTGTTGCTGGTGTTCCTTATGCGTATGCTCCACAACGGCGTCCGTAGTACAACTGAGGTGGAAAAGGCTACGAGTATCAGTGTTTTCGCAAAGATTCCTGAACGTCATGGTAAGGTCATGAAGGCACGTCGTCGCAATTTGGTTCCCTTGGTTGTTTCTCAACCTGAAGATCCGGCAAGCGAAGCCTTCCGCAGTTTGCTTACCTCTGTGGATTTTACGGTTCCGTCTCAGACCCATCCTGTAATCATGGTGTCTGGTCTTATTCCTGGTGTAGGTAAGAGTTTTGTTTCTTCTAACTTGGCTGCACTACACGCTACGTCTGGCAAGCGCACTTTGCTGATTGATGCGGATATGCGTCGAGGCGTGCATCGTAGCAGTAGTAAAATGGGTCTGGCTGAAGTGCTGGGAGGTTTGTGTGAATTTGGAGTTGCAGTTGCAACCTCTGATATTGAAAACTTGTTTGTTATCTCTGCTGGACACACGAAGCTGTCGCCCAGTGAACTATTGCGTGGTGAAAGCTTTAGGAGCATGCTTGATGAGGCCCGCAAACAATTCGATGTAATTATTGTGGATACCCCACCCATGAGCATGGTGACCGATGCCGAATTGATTTACCCTGCTGCCGATTTCAGCCTGTTTGTTCTGCATTATGGAAAGCATAGCATGGATGAAATTTCCGAGGCGATGACCAAGATGAATCGCTTTGGAGAAAAGCCAAAGGCCTTTGTGATGAACCACTGCGAACGTGAAACCGGCCGTTATGGATACGGTTATGGTTATGGATACTATGGGTATTACTCCAAGAAAAAGTAAGGATGATTCCGAGACCCGTGGCGTTTTTGCTTTCTTGGGTGCGGTTGCTGTAGCCTTTGCCTTGCTTGGTTTGTTGGCAAATACCGCTTTTGCTGCATCTCCTGTACACGGAACCGAACATAACCGTAACCTTCGTGGGCTGGATTATATGCCCATGTTGTTGGAATACCATAGGCATACCATAGGGGAGGGTAGACAGTTCTTTGCATACCCTGCCCGCGATACCACCTTCCGCACACACTTCAATGAAACGGAAGCCCGCGCCATGGCAAGCATTGCGGATACTATCGGCGATGTGTTCGTTGGCGGTCCCCACGTTTATGCAGTTGCCGTTTCTCCTATACTTGGAATTGACTTTCGCGGAGGCGAAGCCCTAGACGATACTATTTGGCCTGGTGTTGATGCTGGTCTTTACATTCGAGGCTTTGCCGATTCCCTGGATTTTGACCTTGATGCCCGTATGTATTCTGAAGCGCACAGTGCAGGAGTCAATAAGGGCGCCAAACGTAAACCCAAGAGTTATGATGGGGAAGTCTTTGATGTTCAAAGTGAAAATAGCAATGACGGCGGAGCCGATTACGTTAGCTATTCCCGTTATCGCGCCCACCTTGGTTTGAACTATGCTTTTGCCAGGCTGGAACTTGCCCGAGATGTAATGCACTGGGGGCCCGGTTATTACAATAATTTGTCTTTAAACCAGTTTGCGCTCCCTTATAACATGATTTCCCTGGATTTTAAGTTTGGTCCCCTCCATGTACTAAGCGCCTACGCAGACCTCCGTGTCAACAGCTGGAGTTACAGCAAGGATAACCTGAATGATCGTAATCTGTATGCACACCGTTACGAACTTAACTTGTTCAAAAACGACTTGGTGGTTGGCATAAGCGAATTGCAAATCCTGTACAACGAAAATAAACCTTGGCTCTTTGTTCCCGTGGTACCCCTGTTTATCGAAAAGGGCAATTACACCGAGCGAGTGAATAACGGCGCTCTATCTATGGATTTGAATTATCGTCTATTCAATACGGCTCGAATCTATGGTGAATTCTTCTTGGATGACCTGGAGTCTCCCATGGCCGTATACGAAAACAAGTACAGCAATAACCGTTGGGCTGCCATGGCGGGTATGCAAGTGTCCCATGACTTTTATCTTAAGGAAAAAAAGATTGAAGCCGGAACTATCGCAGAAATTGCCCGTGTAGAACCATACACCTATGGTCATTATGATACAGCTATGGCCCAGATGGCTCACCTGGGAATGCCTCTAGGAAATCCCAATGGACCGAATAGCTTGAGTATCGACTGGGCCATATATGGTAGAATGACTTTAGATAAGTCTGCGACGACTCGCAGTATATTTATGAGTTACCGTAGTCAGTGGCTCTGGAAGGGTGATGATTACGGCAGCAGCATTGATGACCCCTACAAATGGGCAGAAAAGCACTTTATACATGGTGCAAAAATGCACTACAATGGCACCGTCGCCCTTGATTTTAGGGGCGTGTATGTTGGATTCATGGGGGAATACACCTTTGGAAGCGACCCTGCAGTAAATGTGCGCACCACACTCATGTGGTAGTTTCTATATTTTACGAATCCTGGAGCATGGGTATATAAAAAGGGAGTGGCTTATGCTAAATAAAATTCGTCTACTGTTTGCCAACTTCAGGTTGCGAAAGCGTTTGTTGGCTGTAGCGGATGCATGCATCGTTGTTTTTGCAGGGCTAGTAGCGAATGTTCCTCTCCCTTTGTTTGCAGAACGTATCGGACGCCCCGACCTCATTGTCATTTTTGCATTGACTGTATTGACCTGCTTTGGTTCCCTGATTTTTATGGGGGCCTACAATAAGCTGTGGCGCTATTTTAGCAAGAAGGATTACCTGAGCTGTATCTATGGCTGCCTTTTGGGCATGTTCCTGGGCTACTTCTTGCTGTACCTGACTACCGAAAAAGTATTCATTGAGTTTCAGATCCTCCACTTTATCGTGGCGACCTTTGGCATTTGCGCTTTCCGCTACCTGTTCAAGGATGCCTTTATGGTGCTCCTTAAGACCGGCATAGACGAAGCCCACCGCAAGCGCACCATGATCATTGGTGCCGGCAGCGCCTCTTTGGCTTTGCTCCGTGAATTCAAGGTGGCCTCGGAAGATATGTCATCTGACAATGCGGCCAGCAAGATCAATCCTGTTTGCCTGATTGATGATGACCGTGATAAGATCGGTAAGACCTTTGAAGGGGTTCTTGTTGCCGGCGGTACCAGCGAAATCCCAAAAATCGCAAGGCTCGAACGCATCGAAGAAATCCTTTTCTGCATTCCCAGCTGCCCGGCCCCCGACCGCCAGAAAATTTTGGAAATCTGTAACGACACCAACCTGCCTGTAAAGGTGGTCCCCTTCCTGGGCAATATTGTGGAATCCGGCAATTACGTGGGCCAGATCCGCGACATCAAGGTAGAAGACCTGCTGGGCCGTGAACCAATCAAGTTCAACAACAAGGATGTGCGCAACTTTATCGAAGGCAAGGTCTGCATGGTTAGTGGCGGCGGTGGCAGTATCGGTAGCGAACTGGTACGCCAGATTGCCAAGTACAATCCCAAGCAGGTGATTATCATAGACATTTACGAAAACAATGCCTACGATATCCAGCAGGAACTGGTCATGGAATATGGCAAGGAACTGAACCTGGTGACCCTGATTGCCAGTGTGCGAGACTACTTCCGCATGAACGAAATCTTCAAGACCTACAAGCCCGACGTGGTGTTCCATGCCGCCGCCCACAAGCATGTGCCCCTTATGGAACACAACCCCATGGAAGCCATCAAGAACAACGTGATGGGTACCTTTAACATGGGTTGCCTGGCCCTGTTCAACAATGTACAGAAGTTCGTGATGATCAGTACCGATAAGGCCGTGAACCCCACCAACGTCATGGGGGCTAGCAAGCGCTGCTGCGAAATGATCGTGCAGTACCTGAGCCAGCAGGCCGGCAGCAAGACCGAGTTCGTGACCACCCGTTTTGGAAACGTGCTGGGCAGCAACGGTAGCGTGATCCCCCTGTTTAAGCGCCAGATCGAAAAGGGCGGCCCCGTGACCGTGACCCACCCCGACATAATCCGCTACTTTATGACCATTCCCGAGGCGGTGAGCCTGGTGATGGAAGCGGCCTCCATTGCCAAGGGTGGCGAAATCTTTGTGCTGGACATGGGTCAGCCGGTCAAGATCGTTAGCCTGGCCGAGAACCTGATTCGCATGTACGGCAAGGTGCCCTACAAGGATGTGGAAATCAAGTTTACCGGTTTACGCCCCGGCGAAAAGATCAAGGAAGAACTCCTCATGAACGAAGAGGGGTTGCTGCGCACAAAGAACAAGCTGATCTTTATCGGAAAGCAGATCGAAATCGACATGGATCAGTTTATTGTGGCGCTGTGGACCTTGCGTAATGCGGCCAAGAAAAATGACGACAAGGCTGCCATCAGCGCCCTGCATGACATAGTGCCTACTTTTACTACACCCGAAGAATTCAACAAGACCGTAATGATGAAGGCCCTATAGGGGGTCGACTTAATCGCATTTCTTGCGGTTCTGCCAGGTGCTTTCGTTGAAGAGCTGGCCTTCGCTGAGGCCGTACTTTTCCTGAATGCCGGCTTCACGGATGGCATCTTCGATGGAGACTTTTCCGCGGATGGCCTGGGTGTAAATTAGCACCTTGCGTCGGACTGTTTCTGGATCTTCGTTGAGCATTTCTAGGCGGAAATGGTTTACGCCGGAGGTGCGGAGTTGAGGCATCAATTTAAGCGCAGACTGGGGACGGCCTACGAATAGGGTGTTGCGGCATTCTGCGTCGGATTGCAGGAAGTGGCGTTCTCCCTTGTGGTCCAGGATTTCCACCTTGTGCTGGGTGCAGATTTTTCCGCATTCCGGGAAGCGGCGGCCTGTAGTAAGGCTGCGGGCGAAAGCGCAATATTCCGAATGGAAGGCGGGCATGTACTGGTGAAGGGTCAGTTCCAGGCGGCTGCCGTCGATGTTTTTCAGCAGGTCGAAAAGCTGGGTGCTGTTTAGATCCCAGGAGGGGTGGATTGTCTGCAGTCCCTGATCCAGAAGCCATTCGTAGCTGGCGGAGTTGGCGGCGTTCAGGCTGTAGTCGCCTACGAGAGGGATCCCGCTATCCTTGAGGATGGACAGGGAACCAAGATTGCGGACAAGGGCGAAATCCGGGCAGAGTTCCAGAATCTTTTTCAGGTAATGATTTTCGCCGGGCTTGTGGATTCGCAGGGTGGCCATGCCAGCCTTAAAACCAAGTTCACGAATCTGCTGGAGGGGTTCGTCATATTTGACGCCCCAGTCGAAATCCATGATGACGTTGTCGATGTCTAATCCCTTGAGGGCGGCAATCTGTTCCGGGTTGCGGACCAGCACGGAGATGACGGGCTTTGCAACTTTGTGGACGATGCCGAATTCTTTTTGCGTGTCATCCTGAGCGGAGTGGAGCGAAGCCGATGGATCTTGAGCAGCTGCGGACTTCTTGGTGGCAACGGCGAACTTTGCGGAAATTGTCTGCAGGAATTTTTTTCCGTTTGCGGCGCTGATATTCATTTCCTTCCACTGCAGGGAGGAGGCTTCCAGCTGTTGAATTGCGGACTGTCGCAGGTTGCGCAGCACCTTTCCGGGTACGAAAGGTGCGCCGGCCACGTGGACCATCAGACTTCCAAGTTCATAGGGCGTGGCCGACAGGCCCCCAAGTTCCTTGCGGGCCAGCGCTTCCAGAGCTGCAGGGTCGACTGCATTTTTCGCCTGTTCCAAAATCTGTTCGCTTTGTACTTCTGCGGCCTTATCCATCCCTTGCATCAGGGTGGTTCCCGCCAGCCAGACTTTCAAGGTCAGAGGTTCGCCCACCGCACCGGAAAGTTCCATGTTCACCGCACGCTTGGTTTCCTGATTTCGGTCGGTAAATGTCTTGCGCAGTTCCTTTTCCAGGGTGGGGGAGTCGTTGCGGAAAACGTCCATGTTGCGGCCGATCTTTCGTGTGTCGAAATCGTAGCCGAAGTCCAGGCGCAGCAGCGGACCCATGCCGCGCATGCCGTCTCCACGCTTGCTGTGGGCGTTATGTACAATCTGCGCTCCGTACAGGCGGCTTCCCAGGGAGACGCCAAAGCGGTAATCTTCAAAGAGGATGCCGTCGCCGGGGCGGGGGAGCCATTCCTTTTCGGCGGTTACAAAAACAGATGAACGCTCTACCTTGACGACTTTACCTAAATAAAGACCGTGATGATTGCTGAAGGTTCCGTTCACCAGTTCCTGGTGGTTGTCGCCATCAAGCCAGCCGGTAGTCAACCCGCGGGAGAACAAGACTTCCAGCGGTTCCAAGTCTGAACTTTCCAGACCGAGATCGCCCCGCTTGCTGGTGGCTGCGGAAATGTTGTCCAACGCCTTTCTATAGGCTCTCGTTACGGCAGCCACGTATTCCGGGCTCTTCAGACGGCCTTCCACCTTCAGGGATTCCACGCCGATTTCGGCAAGTTCCTCAAGCTTGGGGAGGGCGCACAAATCGCGGGTGCTGAACAAATACTGGGCGTCGGTTTCGGTGAATTCCTTGCCGTCTACAAAAATGCGGTAGGGGAGGCGGCAACTTTGGGCGCACTGGCCTCGGTTTGCGGATCTTCCGCCGAAGTTTTCACTGGTGAGGCACTGGCCGGAATAGGAGACGCAAAGGGCTCCGTGTACGAACACTTCGATTTCAAGGTCGGTTCCGCTCTTGACGGCGGCAATCTGCTTGGCCGAAAGTTCGCGGCTCAAAACGGCGCGGTTAAAGCCGATGGATTTTACCAGGTTTACGCCCTCGGCGCTGGCCAGGGTCATCTGGGTGCTGGCGTGGATTTCCTGTTCCGGGCAAATTGCGCGAATCAAGCGGGCGAGGCCAATGTCCTGGATAATAAAGGCGTCGGGTTTCAAGGCGATAATCTGGGCCAGGAATTCCGGCAACTCCTGCAGCTCACGCTCGAAAACAAGAACGTTCATGGCCATGAAACTGCGGACGCCTCGGCTTCGGGCATACTCGATCATGGCCTTTACATCTTCAAAGGAAAAGTCTTCGGTACGGCCGCGAGCGTTCCAGTGGGGAACCCCGAAATACACGGCGTTGGCCCCGTTCTTGACGGCGGCTTCCAGCATTTCCCAGGTTCCAACAGGCATCAAAAGTTCTTGTTCTTTCATCATTGCGTACCGGATTTTAAATTACGCTCCACAAGATAGAAATTACCATCCATTCTAATTTCTATTATTGGGAACATGAAGTTTTATTCCCTTTTGTCTTTGATTTTTATTCTAATGGCTTTCTCTTTTATGGGCTGCGCCGATAAGGAAGCACAGGCCGAAATTACACGCCTGAAACAGAATAACGCCAGTCTTCAGCACTCTGTAGATTCGCTTCAGCATACCCTGGATTCCCTGAACGCCTACGGCGATTCCGTGAAGAAATCTTTACAAAAGCTGGATATGCACCTCTAACTTTGGGGCCTTCGGCCTGAAAATTAAGGAAACAGCGGGTTATGCCCGCTTTTTTTATATAAAAAGTCTGATATTCCAACTTGAACTGCCACCTCTAGTCGGTCGGTGCGGGGGATTCGTTGTGAATATTTTGTATATTTGGCCTCGTGGCAAAAACTCGTCTACCGCTGCGGCGGAGACCCCTTTAAATGCTTCGCCGGCCCAATTTGCCCGAAGCCTTATGGCCAGTCAAGCCTCTCCGGAGGCGCTAGTAAGATGGCTTTAAGCATAAATCCGAATACGGATTACATTAACCCAACGCCACACCGCCTGCGGGTTCTTCCAGCCTGTAGTCGCGGTCAACCCTTATTTATGAGGTGCCCCGAATGGAATACATCGCAATCGCTCTCTCACTCGTTGCAGTGATCTTGAGCATCGTTATCCTGACTAAGGTTAACAAGCTCCTTACTATGCTTCGTACCCCGATTTTCAAGAAGCTCACCCCCGACATGAACCTGAAGCCGGGCGCACGCCGCCCCGTTAACGCTCAGGAAATGGCTCAGCGCGGTGAACGCAACAACAAGGAAAATCGCCAGAAGGAAAATAAGGAACGTCCTGCAAAGGAAAACCGCGAAAATCGCGAAAACAAGGCCGCCAACGCTGCACAGCCGGCTGCCCGTAATGAACAGCGTGAACAGCGCGCTGAACGCAACGAACGTGGCAACCGCCGCGACCGTCGCGAAGGCCGCCCGGAACGTCCCCGTCGTGAATTCAACGCCGCCGCTGCAGCTCCTGCCGCAGAAGCCGCCGCTCCCGTAGCTGCCGCTACCGAAGCTGCTGCACCGGTCGCCGCTGAAGCTCCTGTTGCTGAACGCCGTCCCCTCGCTCCTCGCATCCCGGTTGAAACTCCGGCCGCTCCCGCAGCACCCGCAGTTGAAGTCCCCGCCGCAGCTCCCGCAGCTGTTGCAGCACCGGTTGTGAACGAAGCTGATATTGCTCCGGTTGAAACCACTTTCGATCCGTCCAAGGTTCGCTATGGCCGCCGCAACGTGATCAAGAAGGCTCCGGAACTGGCTGACGACGAAGCTTAATTAGCTTGGCTCAAAGCATTAAAAAATCCTCCGCAGAAATGCGGGGGATTTTTTTAATTACGAATTACGAGATACGAGTTATGAGATATTTGTCTGCGTTTGTCATCCTGAGCGGAGCGAAGGATCTAGTGGCGCAGACTCAAATTATGAGATACGAACTGTGAGCGATGAGCTGTGAGTAATGAGCTGTGAGTAATGAGCTGTGAGTAATGAGCTGTGAGCTAAAGTAAGGCGCCTTCGGCGCGATTATCTAGCTCAAAGGAGCCGAAGGCTCCGTCCTCATACCTGAAAGCGAGCTTTGCGAGCGCCCTCATACCTAGAACCTCGTTCCTTAGAATTCGATCAGCCCCTTTTCTTCGTCGGCGAGGATTACCTTGGTTGCCATGTCGACGAACAGACCGTGACCGACGATACCGACGATGTGTTCCAGTTCGCGAGCCAGCTTGTCTGCATCAGCAATAGGAGCAAACTTGGCGTCGGCAATGAGGTTGCCAGAATCGCTAATCACCGGACCGTCCTTACCGGGAGCGCCCATACGGACCTTGACTTCGCCACCCAGCTTGGCAACGCGTTCGGTTACGACTGCGATTGCACCCGGGATGATTTCCAGAGGAACTGCGAACTTGGTACCCAGCTGGTTCACCTTCTTGCCGCTGTCTGCGATAATCACGTAGTTGTCGGTCATGGAGGCCACAATCTTTTCAAGCAGGTGGGCTGCACCGCGACCCTTGATCAGGTTGCGGTTGTCGTCGATTTCGTCGGCACCGTCAATGACCATGTCCAGGTGAGAGACTTCGCCCATTTCCTTCAGGGGGATGCCCAGAGCGCGGCACTGCAGGGTGGTGCTCCAGCTAGTAGAAACGCCAACCACCTTGATACCTTCGGTCTTGATGCGTTCTGCCAGGCGGTTTACCATGTGGGCTGCGGTGCTTCCAGTGCCAAGACCGACGGTCATGCCGTCCTTGATCATGTCAGCGGCGCGTACGCCTGCGGCTTTCTTCAGTTCATCCATGTTGGCCATTATCGCCATCTCCTGTTGAAATTATCGGGGTTGTTAAGATCGTCGCCGAATTCGTCGAACTCATCCTGTTCGTCAAATTCGTCCTTATCGGGAAATCCTGATTCCAGTTCGGTAAAGCTGGGGGATTCTACGGCGATGACCTGCACGTCAAAGGTCAGGTCCTTACCGGCAAAGGGGTGGTTGCCGTCTACGATTACGGTTTCCTTGCGGATTTCCTTGATGGTGTATATACCGTCAGCTTCGTTATCGTCGTCGCTGTCCAGGTTCAGTCCATCTACAAATTCGTCGGCCGTTTCGGGTAACTGGAACTCACGGATGTCTTCATCCTGATACATTTCCAGTTCCATGCCCAGCCAGATTTCACCAATTTCTTTCAGTTCGTCCTTAGGGACTTCCAGGATCAAGTCATCGCGGAAAAGACCGTAGCCGAGATTCGCGTCAATGTCGATTGTGAATTTCTCGCCAACGCGGCGACCATTCAAGGCACTCTCCAGACCGGGGATAATGTTGTTGAACCCATGAATGTACACGAAGGGGTGGGATGCCGGCACTTCTTCCAGAATCTTCCCGGACCTTTCCATTAAAGTGTAGGCAATGCTGACCTTCAGCTTGTCTTGAACAATTTCCATACGACGCAAAAATAGTAAATAGAGCCGTATTTTTAAATGCGTATGACGTTTAAGGCCTTAGCTTTGTAGAAAAGAAAACTTAATTTTTGCTTTTCTCGCCACCTAATTCTCTCATATTTCTTCTTTTTTATTTAAATTAGGCTCATGCTTTACGGAATTTGCTCTGATATCCATTCTAACGCCGAAGCTTTCAAGGCTGTGCTCCAGTCCATGGAAGATAATGGTGTAGATCGGAAGGTTTGTCTTGGTGATTTGGTGGGGTACGGCGCAGACCCTGATGAATGTGTAGCCCTGGCTCGTGAAAATATGGACATCTGCATTATCGGTAATCACGATAGTGTCGCCATCAAGCACGAATCCAGCGAAGGCTTTAACCCCTATGCCAAGCAGGCTATCGAATGGACCCAGACCCACCTTTCCAAGGAATCTGTGGAATACATGCGCAGCCTGACCTACATCCGTGAAGAAAACGATATTTGCTTCGTTCACGCATCGCCCCTGAGCCCTGCAGACTGGGTCTATGTGACAGAACTGGAAGATGCTCTGGACGCCTTCGATCATTTTTCTGGCCGCTACTGTTTTGTGGGACATACCCATAGCCCGGTTATCGTGGCAAGCCGCCCCATGGCCATTCCCAAGATTCTGGATGAATACGAATATACCATCGAGAATACGGAACGTCTGCTGGTGAACGTCGGCAGTGTGGGGCAGCCTCGTGACCGCGATCCCCGTTCCTGCTGGTGCCTGCTGGATACCGAAACCAAGTGCGTGCGCATCATCCGCGTGGATTACGACATCGCCAAGACCCAGGAACGCATGCGCAAGCAGGGAATGGCAAACTTCCTGATCGACCGCTTGTCAGTTGGAAGATAGTAGCCTCCATGAAATGGGTTCTCGCAGTTTTTGGTAAGGCAGGTTCGCCTTTTGTTGCCGACGAAGTCGACAAGTACGTCAAGCGTCTCCGTGGGGGAGCCATCCCTCTGGAAGTCGTGGAACTCAAGGAATCGAAGCTGGACGACCGAAACCAGTCCCTGGCGCAGGAAGCTGCCCTTTTCGAGAAGAAATTCCCCAAGAGCGATTTCAAGCGGATCATTCTTTCTGAAGAGGGGAAGCTGATGGACACGGTCAAACTATCTGACACGCTCCGTGACCGCTTCCCGGGAAATGTGGTATTTCTGATCGGTTCCGCATACGGTATAGACGAGAATCTGAAGAAAACCGCCGATATGCTGTTGAGCCTGTCTCCTCTGACTTTTACCCACGACCATGCCCGAATCATCTTTGCGGAACAGCTCTACCGGGCCCAGATGGTGATGCAAAATCACCCGTACCACCACAGATAGTGGCTGGGCCATACAGGTTGTAATAAAAATATCTGTTTTTCGGGATGTTTTTGTATAGTTAGATGTTCTGAACCCGACGTAATCATCTATATTCTTGTCCATGGGTTCCGAATATTATGACAATCATTTCTCGTATTTTCTAGACAACAACGAAAAAAGGATGAATGGCATTTTTTGCCGAATCCTCTGGTATTGCTGCCTTGTTTCTCCGACGATCGCCTTAGGCGTTCTTTTTGCCGCCTTTCCTGGCGTCACTTATTGGGCCTGTCTCCAGTCTTTTTTGGTGATTTTCGTTTTCGCCATCGGCCATTCGGTGCTTTATAAGTTCAAGCCTGAAAGTTCCATTATCAAGTACATTGGACTGGTAGGTGCCTTGGTGACCATCTACGTCATGAGTATTGGCCACATGGACATCTCGCTAAGCTACTTCTTTGTGCCCATGACCAGCCTTCTGTATTGTAAGCGCAGGACTTTCGTCACCATGAGTATCCTCAGCTATTTGATGATGCTGGTCAGCAACTGGCAGATTTCAGAATTCGAGGCCAGCGCCCTTGCTAATCCGGATGCCGTCGAATGGTTTGTTACCCACATTGACGGAATGACCATCGAGTTCGTGGTGATGTTCGTAAGTGGCTTCTTTATTAACAAGGCCATGGTTAAGCACCTGAAGACCATGTACAGTAATGAAGTGAATATCAATAAGAGTGAGCATTCCGCCTACACAGATCAGCTAACTGGATTGTGGAACCGCAGGTACATGGAACGCGCCTTTGACAAGTTCATGGTGGTTCAGCACAATTCCGGAGCCATGCTGGTGGTGGATATGGACCATATGAAGGTGGTGAATGACTCTTATGGACATCTGGAAGGGGATAGGGCCATTAAGTTGTTTGCAAACATCTTGCAGAAGACTTTTGACAAGTCTGAATCTGTGACCATCTGCCGTTTCGGCGGTGATGAATTCGTGGTGCTCTTGCCCAACGTGAAGAGCATGGCCGATTTGACCTTGTGCATCAGCCATCTGATTTCTAATTCCGACGAAGCTTTCTGCAACGACGAAAAATTGAATGTCATCAATATTTCGATAGGGGCGGCCTTTGCAAACGACCTGGATATGAACTATCAGGCCCTATTTGATCGCGCAGACAAGGCCCTTTATGATGTGAAAAAGTCAGGTCGTAACAGCTACCAGATTTACACTGAGATGTAATAAACAGTTAAAAGCCCTGTCAAATTTAAGGAGAACAGTCGAGGTGTCGGCTGTTTTTTCTATCTTTACCGCCGCAAAAAAATGAACCCTAATTCTTGAGTTCCTGGCTTCAAACCTTTTGCCTTGAACCTAGAGCCTTTTTTATGAACGAAGAAATTTCTAAACGCCGCACTTTCGCCATCGTTAGCCATCCTGACGCTGGTAAGACAACCATTACCGAAAAGTTCCTGTGGTACGGCAACGTAATCCGTGAAGCAGGCCATGTTCGTGCCAAGTCCAACCGCAGCTACACGGTTTCTGACTGGATGAAGATCGAACAGCAGCGTGGTATTTCTGTTTCCAGTTCCGTTCTGAATTTTCCCTTCGAAGGTTGCATGTTCAACCTGGTCGATACCCCGGGCCATCAGGACTTCTGCGAAGATACTTACCGCGCCCTGACCGCTGTGGACGCCGCCCTGGTGCTTATCGATAGCGTGAACGGCGTAGAAAAGCAGACCATCCGCCTCATGAACGTGTGTCGCATGCGCCACACTCCGATTATCACCTTCATCAACAAGATGGACCTTGATGGTCGCCATGTGCTGGACCTGCTGGATGAAATCGAAAATGTCCTGAAGATCAAGGTGGCTCCCTTTACTCTGCCCATTGGCGTGGGTAAGCTTTTCAAGGGTGTGTACTGCATCGCCGACAATACCTTCCATACTTTTAACAAGGAAGAAGGGGAGCAGCAGCTTATCCAGATGACTGGTCCCGATGATCCCCGCCTGGTTGAAATGTGCGGCGAGAACTGGGTGGAACAGTTCAAGGAAGAATACGAAATGGTCACTGGCGCTATGGACCCGTTTGACCACGAAAAGTTCCTGAAGGGGGAGATGTGCCCCGTGTTCTTTGGCAGTGCCGTGAACAACTTCGGTGTACGTCAGCTGTTGAACGCCTTTGCTCAGTTGGCTCCTCCTCCCATGATCCGCGATACCGACAAGCGTCCTGTGGATCCGGGTGAAGATGCTTTTAGCGCATTTGTGTTTAAGATCCAGGCTAACATGGACCCCAAGCACCGTGACCGTACCGCATTCCTGCGTATCTGCTCCGGTAGCTTTACCCGTGGCGAAAAAGTTTTCCATGTGCGTACCGGCCGAGAAATCCGTCTGGCTGCTCCTACCGCATTCCTGGCCAAGGACAAGGAAGTCATTGACAATGCCTGGGCAGGCGACATCGTGGGTATTAACGACCCCGGTCTGTTCCGCATCGGCGATACTCTGACCGATGGTGAAAAGATGAGCTACACCGGCATTCCTGACTTCGCTCCGGAACATTTTGCCCGTGTCACCCTCCTGAACCCGCTGAAGTCCAAGCAGATGGCCAAGGGCCTGGCTGAACTTTCTGAAGAAGGTGCTACCCAGCTTTATGAACCTATGAAGTCCGCTATTCCGGTGATCGGTGTGGTGGGTGAACTGCAGTTCGACGTGCTGAAGTTCCGTCTCCAGAGTGAATACGGCGCTGACGTTTCTTTGGATCGCGTACCCGCTCACGGTATCCGCTGGGTCTCCGGCCCCGAAAAGGACGTGAACAAGTTCGCTGAAGAATATGCCATGGACTGCATGCTGGACAAGGAACGCAACTTAGTTTGTCTGTTCCCCAACGAATATCGTCTGAATCAGGCTATCAAGAATTACGAAAACTTGACCTTCGCAGAAACCTCCCAGGGATAGTTTCAACGAATCGGCCTTCGGGTAAAAAAATTACGAGATGCAGTAAATTCGCTGCATCTCTTTTTTAAACATCAGGCAAACACCTTGCTTTACTGTTTATTGTATGAACACATCGAAAAAAAAACAAAGTTTTTTGCTAAATTTACGGCACTTATGAAATGCTTTATCTATGACACCACGCTGCGCGACGGCAATCAAGATCGCAAGATTAGTCTCTCTCTGGCCGATAAAATCCAGATTACTCGAATTCTTGACTCTTTCGGTATTGATTACATTGAAGGCGGCTGGCCCAACCCGAGCAACCCCACCGACGAAGAATACTTCCGCGAAGTAAAGAAGCTGAAGCTGAAGCACGCCAAGATCGCTGCTTTCGGTAGTACTCGTCGCCCGAAGATTCTTCCCGAAAAGGATCCGCTGCTCCAGGCATTGGTGAAGTCCGAAGCTCCAGTAAAGACCATCTTCGGTAAGAGCTGGGACCTTCACGTTACAGAAGTCATTCATACTACTCTGGAAGAAAACCTGGACATGATCCAGTCTTCCATCGAATTCCTGAAGGAACATTCCAAGGAAGTTATTTACGATGCCGAACATTTCTTCGACGGCTACAAGGCTAATCCGGAATATGCCATCGAAACTTTGAAGGCTGCCGCTCTCGGTGGTGCAGACTTTATCGTTCTGTGCGATACCAACGGCGGTACCATGCCTTGGGAACTGGAAGAAATTTTTGAAGCCGTCAAGGAACATGTAGACGTACCTCTGGGCATCCATGTTCACAACGACTCCGGCCTTGCTGTGGCTAACAGCATCTACGCCGTGAAGTCCGGCGCATCCATGATTCAGGGTGTCATTAACGGTTACGGCGAACGCTGCGGTAACGCCAACCTCACCACCATCATGGCAGACCTGGTCTTCAAGATGGGCGCAAAGTTCTTTGCCTCCAAGAAGATTTCCGGCCTCCGTAAGCTGTTCCTCAGCGTAGACCAGATTGTGAATCTGGCCAGCGACGTTCGCGCACCGTACGTGGGCGAGGCTGCATTTGCTCATAAGGGCGGTGCCCATATCGATGGCGTCATGAAGGTGTCCCGCAGCTTTGAACATGTGGACCCGCATTCCGTGGGCAACGACCGCGTGTTCGTCACCAGCGATCAGGCTGGCGGTTCTCTGGTTGT
Organism: Fibrobacter sp. HC4; assembly: GCF_023373925.1. Lineage (NCBI taxonomy): Bacteria > Pseudomonadati > Fibrobacterota > Fibrobacteria > Fibrobacterales > Fibrobacteraceae > Fibrobacter > Fibrobacter sp. HC4. Next base: position 54,422 of record NZ_JALCZV010000008.1, read on the forward strand.
AGAAAAGCTGAAGGCTATCAAGCCGGGCATCGACAAGAAGGATCCCATGGTGGCAAAGCTCCTGCTGGCTATCAAGGAAAAGGAAAACGCCGGCTGGCACTTTGACTCCGCCGAAGCCAGCTTCAAGATGCTGGTCTACCGCCAGCTGGGCATGTTCACTGAACCTTTTGAATTCATGAACTATCGCGTCACCGAAGACAAGACTCCTCAGGGACTCTCTGTTTCCCAAGCTTCTGTAAAGCTTAAGATTGGCGACAAGATCAGCCATCAGGTAAGCGAAGGCGACGGTCCGGTGAACGCTCTGGATGCCGCGTTGCGTAAGGCTCTGCTGCCGTTCTTCCCGTACATGGCCAAGGTCCGCCTGGACGACTTTAAGGTCCGCGTTCTGGGTTCTTCTGTGGGTTCCGACGCTCTGGTCCGCGTGTGGACTACCTTCGGCGATGACAAGGAACATTGGAATGTGGCAGGTGTCAGCACCAACATCATCGAAGCCAGCTGGCTTGCCTTGATGGACGGTCTGTGCTACAAGATTTTGAAGGAAACTAAGAAATGCAAATAATTAAGGCTACTCCTAGCTCTAAGGAAATTGAACGCATCTGCGGTCGCGAAGTTGCTCCCAGCCGCGAAATTTATAACAAGGTTGTAGACATCCTGGCTGACATCAAGAAGGGTGGCTACGCCAAGGCTGTGGAATACGCCCAAAAGTTCGACGGCCTCAAGGGCAAGAACATCCGCGTTTCTGAAAAGGAAATTGCAAAGTCTGCCGCCAAGTGCCCTGCCGATTTGCAGAAGGCTCTCAAGCAGGCAATCAAGAACGTTCGCGACTTCCACCAGAACCAGATGGAAGAATCCTGGCTCATGGAAGGTAAGGACGGCGTTGTCCTCGGTCAGCGTATCCGTCCCATGAAGCGTGTAGGCCTCTACGTTCCCGGTGGCGCAGGCATTTACCCAAGCACCGTGATCATGAATGCTGTACCCGCTCTGGTTGCTGGCGTTGAAGACATCGTGGTGGTCACTCCCATCAAGGGCGAAATCAACCGTGCCGTGGCTTTCGTGCTCCAGCAGTTGGGCATTACCGAAGTCTACCACATCGGTGGCGCACAGGCTATCGGCCTGTTGGCCTACGGTGCCAAGGATTCCAAGGGCAAGACCATCGTTGAACGCGTCGACAAGATTGTGGGCCCGGGTAACGTTTTCGCTGCCGTCGCCAAGAAGGAAGTCTTCGGCGTTGTGGATATCGACATGGTGGCAGGCCCCTCTGAAGTTCTCGTCATGGCCGACAAGACTGCCGATCCTGACTTCGTTGCAGCAGACCTGCTTTCCCAGGCTGAACACGGTTCCGGTTTCGAAGCCGCCATCTGCATTACCGACGACATGGAAACCGCCCAGATGATTTCTGCCTGTGTAGACGTCCAGGTTGAAAACAGCCCCAAGAAGGAACTGCTTCAGAAGGTACTGGACAACTTCGGCCGAATTCTCGTGGTGAAGGACTGGTTCGATGGCGTTGCCATTGCAAACAAGATCGCTCCGGAACATCTGGAAGTCATGACCGACGAAGCGGAATCCATGGCTGCCCAGATTGAAAACGCCGGCGCCGTGTTTATCGGTCACTGGTCTTCTGAACCTGTAGGCGACTACTTTGCCGGCCCCAACCATGTGCTGCCTACCAATGGCACTGGTCGCTTCTTCAGCCCTCTCGGCGTATACGACTTCCTGAAGCGTATGTCCATCATCCGCTACAGCGAAAAGGCCATCAAGAAGAACGCCAAGGCAATTGCCGCTGTTGCAATGGAAGAAGGCTTCTACCATCACGCACAGGCTGTGCTGAAGCGCCTTTAGTTCAGCGCCGCTTCTTTAGAATAAATTTCTTGAATAAAGAAAAACTTTAAAACCGAGATGTTCATCTCGGCTTTTTCGTTGCATAACTAAATAAAATCGCAAAAATCAGAAAAGTATCCTTACGGCTTAAACATTTATGCCAAGAATCGTGCCGTTTCGGACCAGTATGTCTATGATCGTCTGGGAAGAATTTCATCTATTTTCGTCAAGAATGGTGCATCACTGTCTACGGAACTTGTGTCCTATGCATATTACCCTACAGGAAATGTTAAGACCGTAAGGCTTGGCAACAATGTTACAATTGATTATACCTACCATATCTCGGGTGCTGTAAAAACAGCCACTGCAAAAAATGCTGACGGGAAGAAGCTATTTGAAGAAGAACTCTACTATGAAGACTGTGGCAACCACAATTGTGTTCCTCAGTACAACGGTAACATCAGCTACATGGTTCATGAACTTGCTGCTAATGGGGAACAAAAACGTAGTAGCAAGTACGTGTACGACTTCATGAACCGTCTCACGTCTGTGGAGGATTCTGAACAGGATATGTTCAATGAATACTTTAAGTATGATGAACAGGGCCGAATTGTAAGCCAGCGCCGCGGCCAGGGTCGCGGGGGTGATGGCGCTACCGGCGGTGAGTACGGCTACTATGCAAATACGAACCGTCTCGAGAAGGTCTCCGGTGGCATGGGCGGAATGTCTGCTGCAAACCGCGATATGAGTGCTGCCGGTAACTTTGTCTACGATTCCGAGGGCAATCTCATCGAGGACCGTTCCAAGAACCTGAAAATTTCCTATGATTGGAGAGGAATGCCGGTGGAATTTAGGATGGAAAGCAAATCAGGAAACGTGCTTGAGAATACACGTAGTTGCAGCAGGGACAGTGTCAGGGTGCTGATGGCATACGACGGTTCCGGCAGGCGCGTGTCCAAGACCCGTGAGCGCAAGGCGTGCATTTCCGAGACATCCTCTGGCGCGACATCCGAGCGAACATACGCCGCCGACTGGGAACGTGAACTCGTGACCCACTACACAGGCATCGGCACCGAGGTCCGCGAAAGTTTCCACAACGGCACTCCCAGCGAAACAAAGGTTGTTGTTAATATGCCGCAGGGTCTTGGCCGCTACGGCGTGGAAGATGCCACGGATCCCTTCTATGGTGTCGACAAGATGCAACTCGCGGGATACATCCCCAGCACAAAATTCGAATGGTTTCTCAAGAATCATCTCGGAAGCACTATGCTCGTATACGGAACCTCCGCCTACAACGACACCTATTTTTCTGGCTACAAGGGTGGTGTGCAGGCCGCCTACGATTACCGTGCATTCGGCGAGCAGGTCTCCCTCATGGAACCCGCCGATAAGGTGACGGAAACGTTTACAGGCAAGGAATTGGATGACGAAACCGAGCTGAACTACTTCGGCGCAAGATACCTGGATCCAATGCTGGGATTGTGGACAAGCGTGGATCCAATGAGAGAATACCATAGCCCGTATATTTATTTAAGAGGAAATCCTATCAATTTAGTCGATCCAACAGGAATGGCAGAGGCATCAGACGACATTCAATCAGTATCCCAAGATGCATACAATTATATTAACAATTTTAAACCAACTGAGAAAGAAATTTCAACTTTCATCGAAACATACGACAAATTTGAAGGTTTGACACCCAAACTGCTAAAGGGTATTCTTGAAAATATGTATGTTCAATACGAGGATAATCCTAGAAGTGAAACTGCAAATGGGTACTACTATCCTGGTGATGATAGAGAAATCTACTTAACTGACCGTGCGTTAAACACAAAAGATTCTGATTGGCAGATGCGTATTCGTAGCACCATATTCCATGAAACCGCACACTATTTGAATGGTTTGTATGGATCAATAAATGATGGACAAAAACCTTATCCTGATGAAAAATATCAGAAAAAAGGTTTTAATGGCGGTTCAGTAGAACTTGGTAAAGAATTTGAGTATAGAGCTTATGGGAAAGATTATTAGTATTCTGTTTGTTTTAATAATCGTTGTAGGATGCGAAAATTCAGAACAAAAAAGTTTCGTCAAATATGTTGATTATTCAGGAATGATGCTGAAAAATTTAAATACCGTGAGTATTCCCGATTCTCAGATTGTTTTGGATTTGGGTCAGTTATGTGTCGCAGAAAATAAATTAAGGTATTCGCATCATGGCAAACATCGCAAAAATTCGCTGCAATACTTTAAAAACTCCTGTTTTGAAGTTTCACATGGATGCGAAACTCTTAGAAACTATCTGGATTCAGTTCCTGAAAAAATAAAGAACGTCTGGGTGGACTCATTGCTGCTCAATTCAAATGAAATAAAAAATGTTCCGCAATGGCTCTTTCAGAAAAAAATAAAGCATATTGATTTGTCCAATAATAAATTGCAAGATTTTTCAATTCCGCAAGATTGTTATATTGAATCAATAGATTTGCGTCAAAACCGTTTTTCAGAGATTCCGAAGGGTATTTTTGGATGTAAAACACTAAAACGTTTATATTTGGATAAGACCTTAAAGAAATATAAAGTAAAAAGCGACACGATTATTGTACACGGGAAAACGTTAGTTTTTGGTGACGGCATGGGTGATTTAACTCTTGAAGAGTTAGTGAACAGCCCTCGTGGAAGTCAATATCCCAACGCCATCCAACTTGAAGAATGGTGAGTTTCTGTGGTTAATTTGATAATTGCACGATACAAAACTATAACGTGATTTAATAAGAACTCAAAAAACCTCTATTAAAAAATCAACAAGTCCATAAATCTTTACAGAGAAGATCGTAATATTTTTATTCCAATAGATTCTATCCCTTCATTAAAGAAAAATCTAATGGGTGTAGAAGCTTATAAAAAAAAATTACGACATCCGTGTAAAAAAAATAAGACCGGAATTGACCAAGTAAAATTGTATTTCTCTAAAATAAATAAAACAGTGATGCCAAACCGTAACTTGAAAAAAGCAAAGCTAATAAGTGGTAACCGATAACTTCGTCTACGATTCCGAGGGTAATCTCATCGAGGACAAATCCAAGAACCTCAAAATTTCCTATGATTGGAGAGGTATGCCTGTGGAATTTAGGATGGAAACAATGGCTGACGAAGTGCATCAACCTACGCGTGGTTGTAGCAGGGACAGCGTAAGGCTGCTGATGGCATACGACGGTTCCGGCAGGCGCGTTTCAAAGACGCGGGAACACAAGGCGTGCATTTCCGACAAGTCCGCTGACGCAAACTCCTCCGACGGCGTGTATGCTGCCGACTGGGAACGCGAACTTGTAACCCACTACACCGGCATCGGCACCGAGGTCCGCGAAAGTTTCCACAACGGCACTCCCAGCGAAACAAAGGTCGTGGTGAACATGCCCCAGGGCCTGGGCCGCTACGGCGTGGAAGATGCTGCAAATTCGGACATTGGGTTTGGCGCGGGGTATATCCCCAGCACAAAGTTCGAATGGTACCTCAAAAATCATCTGGGCTCCACCATGCTGGTGTACGGCACCCAGGGTTCCTCAAACACAGACATTGCAGACCTCGGTGAAGTGAAGGCAGCCTACGACTATCGCGCATTCGGTGAACAAGTAGATTTGGCAGTCCCTGCCGAAAAAGTCACAGAGAATTTCACCGGCAAGGAACGTGATGACGAAACCCAGCTGAACTACTTCGGCGCAAGATATCTTGACCCGATGATTGGAATGTGGACAAGCGTGGATCCTGCCCGTCAGTTTAGCAGTCCGTATCTGTATGTGGGGAATGGGATGAATCCGATTGGGGCTGTTGATCCGGATGGGAATGCTGCTATAATTGAAAAGAATGGAAATAATGTTCATGCCATTGTTCCTGTTACTTACGAAGGTAAGCTTAACGACAATAGATTGCATGAAGCGATTCAACAAGTTGTTGCTGACGCATTCAACCATAAAATTGGGAAATATAATTTAACAGTAGATGTCGTTAAATACAATCCTAATATTCACAAGAATGTAAATAACAATATTACGCTTACTGTTGGACGAGGCGAAATGTGCAGTTCCTATGGTGGAGGGTCTTGTGCTCATCTTGGAGCTTTGCCAGGGGAAGCCAGTATCAATATTAAGGATAGGCATGGTATAGCCCATGAATTCGGACATTTACTTGGCTTGGATGAAAAATATCGTGCAAAATATATGGAAGACGGTTTACCTTATAAAGGGTATGAAGGAAATTTAATGGGTGATGGTGGATTTTCGTTGACAGAAAGTCAAGTTGAAGAAATGTGGAAAGCAGGAACTATCCGTCCTGAAAATGGTTACAAAGCCAATACAATTAAGGAGAATTAGCCTATGAGAAAACATTTGATTTTTTTACTTTTTATTTTTCTTTTAATGTCTTGTGAACGAAACGAAGAGTGTGTAGTGTTTAAAACTTCATATATGAGCATTAGCATTCCTGCTTCATATAAAGTTGATTCCGTAGAGCACTGGGACATGGGGAAAATCTACCATATTAAAAATTCGAACAATGAAAAAATGATGTTTTTCTATTCTGGTTGGCGAACAATGAATAGTCTTAAGTATGAAATGTCTGCATTGACGGACAACCTAAAGACAAATAATCGGATTGATACTGTCGAAAGTTATAATGAAAGACAGTTGAAAAATTCCATTTTTGTTTTACAAGCAAAGCGAAAATTTGATGGAAAAGATTATCCGTATATTGTTGAATTTTCATGTTATCCTGATTTTTCAGACTTAGCTACATGTGAAAAAATTGTATCGTCAGCAAAAATGAATCATTAGTTCTGGACTATGGCGAGATTTAATAAGAGGGTAAGTCAATAGCCGCTCCAATCCCCATAAAATTTTCCACGAAGGGCAATTTTTCTCGGTGAAGTTTTCAATTTAACCATAACGCCATACGGTTTATTCCGTATGGCGTTTTCCGTTTGTAGAATTTTTAAGGTATGAAGAATCCTGCGCCTTTTGCCTTGCGTATGAATTCAAGCTTCTCGTCTGAGGAAAAAACGGTCTCAAAGACGAAGTTTTTCTTTTCTTCAAGGCATTTGTAGCGAAGTTCGGTAGAATGCTGAGCTGCTTTTAGCACTGCTTCGGGGGAATTCCAGTTTCCGAATATTTCTTGGGCGATGTTGTCCGGGTTGATATAGACGCTATCGGCTGCCCATTCATTTTCCAGCAACTGAATGGTCGTAGTAGTCTTTCCGGAACCGTTTGGACCGGCAACAATGCATAGTGTCGGTTTCTTTTCGCTCATAGCAAACCAAGACGTAATTTTTTCCGGGCGATATTTGAAGCGACTTCTGCACGCATACGATCCATAGCCTCTTCTGCCTTGCGGGAGGATTCACGTGCTGCTGCACCGACCTTTTCCATAAGGGCTTCCAGCATTTCGTCGGAAGGCTCCTCCATGGATGATAGCCTGTATTTTTTCAGTTCTTCATCTGCCATGTCTGTAAATATATGAAAAAAATGTGATGAGTTAATACGTCGTTTTGTCCAAACCCCTGAAAATTTCCTATGATTGGAGAGGAATGCCGGTGGAGTTCAGGATGGAAAGTAAGTCGCGTACGACGGTTCCGGCAGGTGATTATGCAGCCAAAATTTCTCCGTTCTTGTAGCACGCGTCGATATATTCTCGAGATTGGTAAAACAAGTCGGAATTGTAGTTTGAAATCTTTGCCGCAAGCCAGGACCTGAAAATTTCTTTGATTCCAGAAATGGAGTCTTTTTGAGCAAAGTTGTCTTCTACAAGACGTGCGAAGACATCCCCGATGTCCCAATAGTCGGGCACAGTGTATTTGCAGCTGGCTATATTGTCAAATGATCCCAATGGTATGTTGTTCCTGACAATAAAGTCGTCGGCCACTTTTTCGATGGGTTCGCAGTGAAATACATCTTGATAATTGTAAATTCGGTCGACATCTTTTCCGAGTAGTTCAACAACACGAGATCGCTCGTTCTTCGTTATTCGTCCAATGTACTCAATGAGGCTGCATGTATAGAATAAAGCTGTATTCTTAATCATGAACTTCCCTCGCTGTTACAAAGGTCAATGAACTAATTGCGTTCTGGGTGCTAAAGCAAATCTGGTGTGTTGTAACGTCGTAATCGTGTTTGACGCCTTGTCTGCAGGCGACGATAAAGTCCAACCATTCGTCGGTCATCTTTTCAAATCTTAGAATATTTAGAGAAGGGTCTTCTTTATAATCATAGACGTTCACAAAGCCTTCACCAAATCGAGTCGCCCATCGGATCGCCTGTTGTTCGATGGAAGTGCAGTAAAAACCGAAATAAAAGTCTTTGTTGTACTTTGAGACTCTTACTTCTGGATGCTCAACAATTTGTGTACTTCCATGGAAAATCTGCATAACCCCAATATAGATAAAATTTTTTGTAAAAATTCGTCAGTCAGATCTTATTTCATGACATAAAATCGTTCAAAAGATAGGTGTTTAGTGAATTTTTGAACGCACTATTCACAAACGCATGAAAATTTCCTATGATTGGAGAGGAATGCCGGTGGAGTTCAGGATGGAAAGCACACGAGTTTGCAGTATAGGCGATATGGACGCTGGAGGCGTCAACATGCCGCAGGGCCTGGGCCGCTACATGCCCGAGGACGCCTCGGCACCAGTAGTGCCATCGACGACTCTCGACGAAAATGGAAAGCCGACCGACTGGAGCATATTCAATCCTAAATTCGAATGGTATCTCAAGAACCACCGTGGTGGCCATGCGCAGTTGTCTATAAACTTATATGCAGAATGCAATCTGTTTATCCATCATAAAGTTTAGGGCTCGTTTGGACGAGCTTGCTTTGAACCGCCATTAAGTTATGCTGATTCTATTATTCGTGGTGAAAATCGTGTCCCACGGCACAGTTTGTGAAAAAAAGGCACTCGGTGGAACCGAGCGCCTTTTTGAGAGCGAGAGCTACCGGAGGTTTTATAAACCCGCGGATTTGCTCGAGCGGTCTCTTTGTGAAAAAAGGCCACTTGGTTAGAAACCAAGTGACCTTTTCAACTTTTTAGCTAAGCGAGCGGTGCTCGCTAACTATTAAAGCTTGTCGTTAGAACCAAGAACGTCAACGATCTTGTGTTCGTACATCTTCTGCATGTTTTCGCGAGCCGGCTTCAGGTACTGACGCGGGTCGAAGTGATCCGGGTGTTCGTTGAAGTACTTGCGAACTGCAGCAGTCATAGCGAGACGGCTGTCGGAGTCGATGTTGATCTTGCAAACTGCAGACTTGGAAGCCTTGCGGAGCTGTTCTTCCGGAATACCAACTGCATCGGGGAGCTTACCGCCGTTTTCGTTGATGGTCTTAACTTCGTCCTGAGGAACGGAAGAAGAACCGTGGAGAACGATGGGGAAGCCCGGGAGCTTCTTTTCGATGGCTTCGAGAACGTCGAATGCCAGGGGAGGCGGAACCAGGATGCCATCAGCGTTGCGAGTGCACTGTTCCGGCTTGAACTTGTAAGCACCGTGAGAAGTACCGATGGAGATAGCGAGGGAGTCGCAACCAGTACGGGTTGCGAAGTCGATCACTTCTTCCGGCTTGGTGTAGGTGGAGTGTTCAGCAGAAACTTCGTCTTCAACACCGGCGAGAACACCGAGTTCAGCTTCGACGGTAACGTCGTGAGCGTGAGCGTATTCAACAACCTGCTTGGTGAGGGCGATGTTTTCTTCGTACGGGAGGTGAGAACCGTCGATCATAACGGAAGAGAAACCGTTGTCGATGCAGTCCTTGCACAGTTCGAAGGAGTCACCGTGGTCGAGGTGGAGAACGATCTGCGGATTTGCGCAGCCGAGTTCCTTGGCGTATTCAACAGCACCCTGAGCCATGTAGCGGAGGATGGTGCCGTTTGCATAGTTACGAGCACCCTTAGAAACCTGCATGATGACCGGAGACTTCTGCTTGACGGAAGCCTGAACGATAGCCTGCATCTGTTCCATGGTGTTGAAGTTGAAAGCCGGGATAGCATAGCCACCAGCAACAGCCTTAGCAAACATTTCCTTGGTGTTAACCAAGCCGAGTTCCTTATAAGAAACTGCCATTTTTTACCTCTTGTTTTTGTAATGGCGACTTGCGCCGCCGGTTTAAGATTACAGGCGAGAATTTAGAAAATTTGAGCCATTTTGGAAACGTTTCCCGCCAAAATATGTGATTTATTGAGCCTGCAGGGCCTTGTCCTGGATAACCAGGTCAACGCGGCGATTCTTCTGGCGGCCTTCCTTGGTGGAATTGTCGGCGATAGGCATGCTCATGCCCAGGCCCTTGGCGGTCAGACGGCCGGCTTCGATACCCTGTTCGACCAGGAAGTTCATCACGTTGTCGGCACGCTGCTGAGAGAGCTTCATGTTATGCTCTTCGGAACCGGTATTGTCGGTGTTACCTTCGATAGACACGTTAAACTGCTGGTATACGGAGAGAATACCGGCGACCTTGGCCAGGCTGGTCTTCAAATCGGACTTGAGGGTGGCCTTGTTCACGTCAAACAGGATGTCGGACATAGAAAGGATAATGCCGCGGGCGTCCTTGGATACCTGGATCAGCTTGGACTGGAGTTCGTTCAGCTTGTTCATGGCATCCTGCTGGCGGGCTTCAGCCTTGGCACGTTCTTCGGCAAGAGCCTTCTTTTCGGCTTCCAGGGCGGCCTGTTCTTCGGCCAGCTTCTTCTGGAGTTCGGCCTGCTGCTTCTGCAGTTCCGCTTCACGTTCGCTGGCGGCCTTCAGGGCGGCTTCCTGGGCTGCAGCTTCTGCCTGGAACTTTTCCTGGTTCTGCTGCATTTCTGCCTGGAGACGTTCCTGCTGACGCTTGGCATCTTCGTTAGACTGGGCTAGGCGGGCCTTTTCCGCTTCGAGGTCGGCGGCCAGGCTAGACATCTTGCCGCTGCGGGCGTTGGCGATCTGTTCCTGGATGGCTTCGATGGAGCGGTTTGTGGCGGCGCGTTTCTGCCAGTTTTCTGCGATATGGTTGCGCAAGGTCTGGGTTTCGGCCTGCATCTTGGCGATTTCGGCGTACTTTTGGCACTTAGCGGCCAATGGGGGAATCTGTTCGGAATTCAGGTCGTCAATTTCTACAGCCTTCAATTCGTTGAGGGTGCCGTAGGCGTGGGCGAGGGTAAGCTTTGCAGAAATAGCGTTTGCCGGTGCAGAAGCCTTGGTGTCCTGGAGGGCGGCTTCACAAACTTCGGAAGCGGTGGGGGAGGGCTGACTTGCGACATCAGCTTCGGCGGCAAAACCCATGGATGCAGCCAGAATACCCAGTGCTAAAATTTTCTTGTTCATTACTTGGCTGCTCCTTCCTTATTGGTTTCCTTGTCGAGAATGCTCTGGTAGAGGAGCTTACGTTCTACGTCGGCTCGCAAATCGGCTTCAACCTTCTGGTCTTCGGCCTTGGCGGCATCGCGTTCGCTAGTAGCAATTGCCAACAGCAATTCAAGTTCACTCTGTTCAAGAAGAACCTGAGCCTGCTCATCTTCGCCGGCTTCTTTTAGAACCCTGGCGGAATCAATCTTGGCGGTGGCGCTTGCAGTGGCGGTGGGGTTGACGCTGTTTTCGCGGGCCACAGCCATCGTGGCCTCGGTCTTACCTATGGAATTGTTCAGTGGACCATGGTTTCCTGCACATCCTGTGAGTGCGGCGAAAGCAGCCAGGCTTAGGCTGCATACTATAACTTTAGCCTTCATTAGGCTCACTCCTATATTTGAAATTTTGTCTTTAAATTATAAAATATGCGGTTTATGTGCGCAGTATATCACAAAAAAAAGTTTTTTACTTGCGATAATATATGCATGAAAGTAGATTTTGGGGTGGTGTATGGTGGCGGAGTTGTTATGAATCGAATTTTTGTTTCGGCCTTTGTTTCGGGCCTTTTTTTCTTGTCGTCCGGGGCTTTCGCCAAGGTGGATTATCACCTGAACAAGGTGGCGAATCCGTCTGACGATGAATTGGATGCCTACGAGCATATTGCTGCCGCCATGGATTCCGCGGTGTACATGTACAACAAGTACACCCATATGACCAAGCACATCGAGGTCTATTATAACACGGGTGTGCAAACCGCCGACGCCAGCTATAACGGCACCATGCGCTTCGGATCGAACCGTTCCTACATGAAGGTGCGCACGGCCATGCACGAAATGGGTCACACCATGGGTATGGGCACCACCAGCGAGTACACCGCCATGCTTAAGGACGGCGTCTTTCAGGGCGAAACCGCACAGGCCAAGCTGAAGGAACTGACGGGGGATCCCACCGCCGTTCTCAAGGGCGATTCCCAGCATTTCTGGCCATACGGTCTGAATTACGATTCAGAACTTCACTCCGAAGAGGATTTGATTATCCATTGCCAGATTGTAGAAGCCATGTACCAGGACATCTTTAAGGAGAAGTTCTTCATGGAGGCCCGCGTAAGGTATATGTCCGACGATAAGTGCATGGGCATTACGGCAAGCAATGGCCTTGAGATGATGGACTGCTCCGCCGCTGGAACGGTGGCGAAAATCTGGAGCATCGGGGACAGCCCCGTTACCTACCGTTTTGAATTTGGCGACCGCGTCATTGACGTGCCTAATGAATCCACCGCGGCAGGCGTCGTTCTGAGTACCTATTCCTGGAATGCCGGTGCCCATCAGCGTTATGTGCTGGAGTCTGCGCCGGTAGGCAATTCTAACGCCTATTACCTGCAAAATTACAAGAGCAAGCTTTACCTGTTGCCGTCCGAAAAGAACGTTGTCCAGGACGAACGTAGCCGCAGTATTGAATCTGGCGTCTGGGTGCTTGACCAGGTGGAAGAAGGTTCTACAGGCGGTGACACCCTGGTTGCGGATACTTCGACGACAGATACTACGGTTGTGGATCCGTCTGAAAAGGATTCGTCTAACGTGGAGTCTATCGGACAGTCCGCAGGACGGGTGGTTGCCAAACCGCTGAACGTAATGCTACCTTCAAGATCTTTTGATGTGATGGGTAGGTCTGTAAAGAAGAACCGCAAACAGGAAAAGTTCCGTATAGTATTCTGATAGTAAAATCTTTGGACGCTGAAGATCAAGTGCGATGATGACGCAAATGATCAAGCGAAGGGCCTCCTGCGGGAGGCTTTTTTCGTGAGGCGGGACTGAGGGGGATACAGGTGGGGTGTTGAGATGCTGAGATGTTGAGATGCTGAAACAAGTTCAGCATGACATGGTTCAGCATGACGTTGAGCGGGGAGGCTTGGTTTGTTTCACTACGTTCAACAAACGAAAAGACCTTCTCGAAAGAGAAGGTCTTTTTCGCGGGATAGACGAGGCTTGAACTCGCAACCTCCGGCGTGACAGGCCGGTGCTCTAACCAAAATTGAGCTACCACCCCAAAAACGTTTCCGTTTTATTGGTAGTGGGCGATAACGGATTCGAACCGCTGACATTCTGCTTGTAAGGCAGACGCTCTGAACCAGCTGAGCTAATCGCCCGAATGGGTGTGTTCAGAATTACTGAACGTCGTTCTTATCTTCTTTCTTGCCTTTCAAGAGAATTCCCAGAGGGATAATCACCAAGTAGGCGAGACAGAGAATAAGAGGTGCAACCGTAAGGGAAATCGGGTTTTCTGCAGGGCCAGTAGCGAGGCAGATGAAACCGACTGCCAGCAAGATAACTCCAAGAGCAATAAGAACAAGATTCTTTTTTGTCATTGTGTTTCCTACCGTTTCACGATTACGAAGCCAAATATACAAAAGCAAAAATATTTGTCAAGGGAGAAAGAGAAAAAAAGTGAAATTTTTTAGGAGTGAGGTACGAGGTATGAGGACGGAGCTTCGACTCCTTTGAGCTAGATAATCGCACCGAAGGCGCCTTACTTTAGCTCACAGCTCATTACTCACAGCTCGTATCTCATAAATCAAATCTACATCACAAGATCCCTCGACTCCACTTCGTTTCGCTCGGGATGACACCCGCTCTTCACTATCCACTGTTCACTATCCACTGTTCACTAAAAAAGAGCCGTCAGCTAATCGCCCACGACTCCCTTATCCTTTAACCTTTAAACTATACGCTTTAACCTATCCGCTACTTCTGTCCCGGATACTTGACTCGGGTGTGGTATGTTCCGTCGAGGCTGGTGAGGAAAGCCTGTTCCAGCTTGAACAGTTCCTTCACAGACAAGTTACATTCGTTGAACTGACCTTCCATGAATCGACCTTCGATGGTGTTATGAATCATGGCGGTCAGAGCTTCGGGGGAGGTATCAGTCATAGATCGGCTGGTTGCTTCGATGATGTCTGCCAGCATAAGGATTGCGGTTTCCTTGCTCTGGGGCTTGGGACCCTTGTAGCTGTAATCCTTGATGTCGACCTGCGCTCCACTTTCTGCAGCCAGTTCCTTCGCCTTGTGGTAGAAGAACTTGATTTCAGAGGATCCGTGGTGTTCGCGAATACCGGCAGCCACCAAGTCAGGAATATTGTATTCCTTGGCAAGGCTAGCACCCTGTTCCACATGCTCCACGATAATCTTAACAGATTGAGCCGGGTCAATGTTGTTATGGGGATTCACACCTTGCTTCTGATTTTCGGTAAAGTATTCAGGGCGCATGGTTTTTCCGATATCGTGGTAAAGAGCCATGACGCGGACCAACAGAGAATTTGCGCCGATACTATCGGCAACCTTTTCGGCCAGGTTAGAAACCTGAATGCTGTGGTGGAACGTACCCGGTGCGATTTCAGAGATGCGCTTTAATGCGGGACGATTAAAGTCAGACATTTCCATAAGCGTCAAAACCGTCGTAATACCAAAGACTCGTTCAATCAAATGGATCAAAAGCACCGAGGCCAAGGAAGAACAGATGATCACGTTCATGCCGCCGACAATCATGTTCTGGTAGAAGGCTTCAAAGGAAAGACGGTTACGCAGGAGGAAGATGACGCAGATTGCTGCAGCCATGGCAATAACGCCAGAAAGGATACCCCACACAAACTGAACGCGATAGCGCATTCTAGCAAGAGGGTAGGTAGCGCCAAAGGTCACGCTGAAGGCGCAAATGGCAGCAGCAAGGTCATAACCGTTCAGCACACCAAAAATAAGAGCCGAGAATGCGCTGAAGGCAAATCCCAGACGGCGGTCAAAAAGCACGGTCGCCATAACAGGAGACAATGCAAACGGGTACAACCACATGAAGTCAAAATTTTCGGGCAAGATAGTCAATTCAGACCGGTTCAACGTTCCAGAAAGATTGTGGACAATCCAGAAAGCGACCAGCTGCAGAAGGACCAGCGAGGTGAAACTCCAAAGCTGGCGGGCGTCCTTGAACATGGTGCGGGAGGGAATATTCAGGAAGAACAGGAAGAACATGGTGATGATGATGACAAACACCAAGGCGTTACCGTAAATAGCGGTAAAGGTCTTGGAATTTTCTTCCTTCTGTTGAGCCAGCTGAAGTGCGTCAATCTTTTCAAGAATTTCCTTGGTAATGGGAGCGCCCTGAGTCACGATTTCCATGCCGCGGGGAACCATACCCTTAATGAGGGTCACCTTGTTGCGAGCTTCTTCGCGGCTGGCCATAGTTTCTTTTTCTAGATAGAAAACGTTGGGCATCATGAAAACAAACAACGTTTCATAGAAGGCGCTAAGGAGCCCCTGTTCATTGGGGAAACTCATTTGCAGCTGGGCGAACGCTTCGTCGATGCGGCGGCGGAGAGGCTGAATGTTCGCCACTTCTACGGTGGATGTTTCATTATTCTTGAGCAAGGTGATGTTGGGCTTGCTGTAGATAATGCTCTTGAGATCCTGCAGATTGTAATTGTCCTTATAGAGCTGGGCTGCTGTTTCGGAGCTTGCCAACAAAGTGTTGGAAATACCCTTCTGCAGAATCTGATTGAACACAGAAAGCAAGGAATCGCGGGCCTTGGCGTTCTGGCTCAAGGGCTTGATGGCAGAAGTGGAAATTCTCTGCTTTACGATTTCATAGACACGGGATGCCTGAACCACCTTGACCTGCACGGTGGAATCGCCACCCTCGGAAGAACTGGCCTGGGAAATCTGGGCCTGGAGGGAACCGTACTGAGCCAACTTGTGCAGGAACACCTTCAGGTCTTCGTACACGCGGTTGGTTTCGTCGTTGTTGAACTCGAAAATGGCGTTTACTTTGTCTGCTGCACGAGCCTTTTCGGATTCAATTTCCTGCTGGGACTTAGGCACTTCGAAATTGATAGGTGCCACAATGGTGCGGGGGCTAACCTGACCCAGACGGGGACGTTCTGCCTGGAGGGCGATGTTCTTGTCGGGGAAGAGGAAAATTGCGGCGGCTACAACGAGAACCCAACCGATAATAAGGTGAATTTTCAGCTGCTTTTTCGTCATGTTCTATAAAGTCCTTTTAGCGTTCTTTTTGCTGATAGGCGAGGAGGATGTCTTTTACAAGGTGATGGCGAAGGACGTCGGTGGCGGTAAAGTCAACCTGAGCGATTCCCCGGATTCCCTTGAGAATATCCATAGCGTGAACCAACCCTGACTTTTGCCCCTTGGCCAAGTCGACCTGGGTGGCATCGCCAGTAATAATCGCCTTACTGTGAGGGCCCAGACGGGTCAGGAACATCTTCATTTGTTCGGGAGTGGTATTCTGGGCTTCATCAAGAATGATGAAGGCTCGCTTGAGGGTTCGACCGCGCATGTAGGCGAGGGGAGCCACTTCAATAGCGCCTGTTTCTTCGTAACGGCGAAGCTTTTCTGCGGGGAGCAGTTCGGCCAGACTATCGTGAATGGGGCGCAGATACGGGGCAATCTTTTCTTTAAGGTCGCCAGGTAAAAAGCCCAAGGATTCACCTGCTTCTACGGCGGGGCGCACCAGGCAGATGCGCTCGGCTTCATGGCGTTCAAGGCTTGCCACTGCCAGAGTGACAGCCAGGAAAGTCTTGCCGGTACCAGCGGGCCCCTTGGCGAAAATGACGTCGTTATGTTCGACCGCCTTCACCAGTTCGGCCTGAGCCTGGGTCTTTGCAAACACGGAAACACCGAAGCGATTTCGGAAGACGGGGGTGCTGGGGATGGAATTGTCCATAGGTTCGCCCAGTTCGACGGGTCCCAGAAGACGTTCCACCTGTCTAGCTCCGATTGCACCGCCATTTCGGGCAGCCATCTTCAGCTGGTCCAGTACGGCAAAAACACCGGCAATGTCGCCCTGTACAGGCTTGCCGTGTTCATCCAGATCCTTGGCGATAATAGTCAGCCCCGGCAGGCGGGTCTGTATCTCAACAGAAAAACGGCTCTCCAGTAATCGGAAAACCGCTTCATTCTCGCCTGAAATCGTACGTTTCAGGTCATCAGATAGGGAATAGCGCTTGATTTCGCTCATTCAATGTTCTTGCCAATTATTCGGCGGCGGAGTCGTCGGCAGTAGACATACCCAGCTTGTTCTTGGCTTCGAAGATTTCCTTACGGAGCTTGTGGTTCTCTTCGGTGAGAGCGGTAGCTTCCTGTTCGGTCTTCTTCAGCTTGTTTTCGTCGATTACTTCCTTGGGAGCGGCCTTCTTCTTGCTGCCGCCCTGGACTGCAGCCGGGGAATCGGAATCATCTTCGTATTCATCGTCGCTGCCACCGTTAGAACCAGCGCAAGCGGTAAACATGGCAACAGTCATAGCTGCAACAATCAACTTCCAATTCTTAAAAAATTTCATTTGTTCAGGCTCCATTTTGGTCTGTGATGGCCTAAATGTATAATATTTTGTGGCGAAAAGAATGTGAAAAACGTAAATTTTGTGGCAAAAATGAATGATTTTGAGGCTCAGAATGTCTTTAAACGAAAAAAAATCTGTTTGCGACCCTTATTCCCAAGTTTTTATATCCTCTAAGGACTACAATTCCAGAAACCTTTACAAAAAACGCCGGGAGACCATGCTCAGGGAACTGGATTCCTTCTGCGTTATCGCCGGAATGCCCATGGAACCGGGAGGCGAAGAAGCCTTTGTGCAAACCTGGAACAAGATGATCCAGGAACCCGCCTTCCTTTACTTGACCGGAATCAACCAGGCCGGGTGCTATCTGCTGCTTGACCCCAGGGACGAGGCCGAAATCCTGTTCGTACCTGAAAAAGATCCTTTCAAGGAATTCTGGAACGGCAAACGTCTCGGCTATGTGGAAGGGGACCGCGATGTGCAGAAGGTGACCGGTTTCAAGGACGTTCGCCCCCTGGATGAACTTTGGGATACGGTGGTGGAGCGAGCCCGCAAGAAACCCAATCCCGGTTTCGCCTATGCGTTCTATTTTGAAAAGTGGCCCGATGACCATAACGACCAGTTCCGAAAGGAGATGAAGAAGGCCCTGGCCAGCGAGGGTTTGAAGGGATTTAAGCTGAAGAGTGCCGCTAGCCTTCACTGGAAACTGAGACTGCCTCTGGAAAAGGAACGCATTTCTGATGCCTGCGTGGCCCAGAACATTACTGACCAGGCATTCCGCGCAGTGCTGGGCCAGATGTCTAGCCTGAAGAATGAACGTCAGCTGGGCCTTTTGCTGGACTATGAGATGCAAAAACGTAGCGACGGTGATTTGGCTTTCCCGACCATTGTGGCCGGTGGCGCAAATGCCTGCTGCCTCCACTATGTCAAGAAGGATGAACCGCTGCAGGATGGCGACCTGGTGCTCCTGGATTTCGGAATCCGCTACAATTCCCTGCATAGTGACTTGAGTCGCACCCTTCCTGTTAACGGCAAGTTCAACCCGTTGCAGAAAATGTTGTACGAAATCGTACTGGACGCCCAGACGGAATACCAGAAGTCGGTACGCCCCGGCGTAAGCCTCAAGGAAATCGGAAATATTCCCTGGGATTTCATCATGGATGCTCTGGATGAACGTCTTGTGAAAGGCGCAAAGGGCAAGTTCAAGTTGCTTTATGACCGCCGCCCCCATGGGGTAAGCCATTTTATCGGCGAACAGATCCATGAAGGTGAACCGGGTACCCGTTCCCTGGAAGTGGTGCTGGAACCGGGGATGCTGATTTCTTGCGAACCTGGCCTTTATGGCGAATTTTGGGCAAATATCGGAGGAAAGAAGTTCCACGAGAAGATCGGTATACGCATCGAAGACGACCTGCTGATTACAGAAAAGGGCTTCCGTAACCTTTCTGAAAATATCCCCAAAACTGTAAAGGATTTGGAATCCCTCATTAAATAGGGAATATCAAATTTTTTAGATTTAGGAGCCGAATCTATTTTCGGCTCTTTTTTATTTGAGGCATAGGAAAATGTGGAAAGTTAAAGGTTCTGTTCGATATTTCTTATCGATCCTTGCAACAGTTTTTGTTCAGACAGGTGTGTTTATTTACGCCCAGAAAATTCTTTCGGGTTCCTTTACGGCTGATGGAAGCGGACAGACCTGGCAGGCCTTTATGCTGCAGGTTTTCTTTATCGCCCCTTACATCTTGATGGTCTTTTTTGCGGGATTCTTTACCAACAGGTTCTCCAAGAATAAGGTGTTGGCATGGTCCTCGTTATTGATGACTTGCTTTGTCATTGCCCAGGCGGTGTTGGTGACTTGCGGCATCCCTCGTGTGGCGTTCTGGCTTTCTATTGGCCTTAGCAGTGGTTTTGCCATTCATAGTGCGGCAAAGTACGGCATCCTCAAGGAAATGTTTGGCGTTCGTAATCTGAGTTTCGCCAATGCCTTCCTGCAGATTTTCAGCTTGGGCGGCATGATATTCGCCTCCTGGCTTGCCATTGTCGGTGTGAACTTGATTAACCTGGATTCCCTGGTTTCTTACGAGGCCGTTCACCGCATTTTGTCCCATTCCGTGGTGATTCCCTGGATCTTGACGGGGGTTAGCGTACTTGGTACGATTGCCAGCTTTATGGTGCCTAGGGTAAAGTATGAAAATCCCAATGTGAACATCGCCAAGGTCCGTAAGCACTTGAGTCTGGGCTGGCGTGTTCCCTCCCTCCGTGGTTCCATCATCGCCCTTTCTATGTTCTGGGCTCTGGCCCAGGTGTTCGTGCTGGTTTTCCAGGACGCTTCCGGCTCTCAGATCCTGAACATGATGCAGGATTACCTGGCATTTGCCGTGGTGGGTCTTGTGGTGGGTTCCATTGTGGCTGCCGCCAAGTCCAGGGATTTTATTGAAACCGGATTCATTCCCCTCGGTATGTTTGGCGTGTCCATCTGCATGTTCCTGGTCCCGTTCATGGTGAACCCCTTCGCCCTGGTGGTCCTTTATTCCTTGACGGGACTTTTTGGCGGCTTGTTCCTGGTGCCGGTCAACGCACTTCTACAGTATAACACTCGTCCCAACAATTCGGGCTCCGTTCTAGCCCTTTCCAATATGATCCAGTCCATTGTTTTGATTGGATTCCTGTTTGTTTTCTCTTACCTGGTCCGTTATACCGATATCCTGCCCCAGTACTACTTCCTCGGAATTGCAGTCATTTCTGCATGCGTGTTCCTCTGGTCCATTTCCAACTTGCCTCAGGCCATGATCCGCACGGTGTTGCGCCTGGTGTTTAACCGTTACAAGATTCGCGTGCTGGGTGTGCAGAATATTCCCAACGAAGGTCCGGTATTGCTGGTGGGTAATCACCATAGCTTTATTGACTGGGCCATGCTCCAGATGGCTAGCCCCCGTCCGCTGTGTATCGCCAGCAACAAGGACCATTTCGACAAGTGGTACCTGCGTTCTATTCTGAAGCGTCTGGGCAATATCCGCATCGACAACAATAATCCCAAGCCTGCCATGGATCGCATTCACGAGGCCCTGCTGGCTGGTAAGGCTGTGGTCATTTTCCCCACGGGCGAAGTGTCCAAGTCACCTCATGTGGACCCCTTCCATATCGATTACTCTTCTGCCATTGACGATACTGACGCCGAAATTATCCCGTTCTATATTCAGGGTCTGTGGGGGAGTAACTACAGTTATAGTTCCTCTAACATGTATGGCGCTTCTGCCGATCGTTCCGTGACGGTAGCCTTCGGCGAAAAGATTCCGGCCACCACACCTCCTAACGAAGTCCGCGCCATCGTCCGTAAGATTTCTATTGAAGCCTGGCGCTATTCCGTGAATTTCTTGCGTCCCATTGCCGCCTCCTGGATTCGTACCTGCAAGCGCTATGTGAAGAACGGACCTGCCATCTATAACCCGGACGGAGGCCACTTTTCTGGCTACAAGCTGATGGGCGCCGTCATGGCGTTCCGCGGACTACTGTGGAAGCTGTTGAATAAGAACGAGCAGAACGTGGGTATCATGCTTCCGCCTAGTCCGGCTGGAGTCATTGTAAACCTGGCCCTGTGGGTCATGGGCAAGACCAACGTGAACCTGAACTACACCTCCTCTGTAGAAAACGTAAAGTTCTGCTGTGAAAAGGCTGATGTATCTACGGTCATAACCAGTAGACAGTTCATTCAGAAACTGAAGGGTAGGGGAAACGACTATAGCCAGATTGCAAGCGACAAGGTTCGACTGTTCTATGCCGAAGACCTGATGAAGATGCTGCCCAAGCCTAAAATTGCCGCCCTTGTACTGCTTTGCGTGGTAATGCCCAGCTGGCTAATCCGTCTGATTTTCTGCAAGCATCGTTCCATGAACGACAATGCGGTGATCGTGTTCAGTTCCGGTTCCGAAGGTACGCCTAAGGGCATCGAACTGACCCAGCGCAATCTGATGGGTAACATCCAGCAGCTGGCCTGTATTTTGAATGTGAGCCGCGGTGACGTGATGCTTTCGGAACTGCCCCTGTTCCACAGCTTCGGCCTGACGGTGACCACGATTCTGAACCTGGTGGAAGGTTGCCCCATTGTGACCGTGGCGGACCCCACCGACGTAAAGACCATGGCTCGCGTCTGCTGCGAATTCCACGTTTCGTTCCTGGTGGCGACCCCCACCTTCTTGCGCGCCTTTACTGTTAGCCGTTACGTGCACCCGCTGGTATTCAAGTCCGTGCGTCTGATTATTGCCGGTGCAGAAGCCCTGCGTCCGGAATTGGCAACCGCATTCCGCCTGAAGTTCGGCAAGGAAATCTTTGAAGGTTACGGCTGTACCGAAACCGCTCCGGTGGCCTCCGTGAATACGGAAAACACCTTGCTGAATGACTATACCACCATGCAGCTCAATAACAAGCCTGGCACCGTGGGTCCTGCTCTGCCCGGAACCCAGTTCCTGATTGTTGATCCCGAGACCAACGAACCGTTGCCTACCGGGGAAGCCGGTATGATCTTGATAGGTGGTTGCCAGGTCATGAAGGGGTACTTGAAGGATCCGGACCGCACTAAGGCCGCTATTGTCAACCTTGACGGAATTCGTTATTACCGCACAGGGGACAAGGGCTACCTGGATCAGGAAGGTTTCTTGACTATCGTTGACCGTTATAGCCGTTTTGCCAAGCTGGGAGGCGAAATGATCAGCCTCGGAGCCGTCGAAAAGAAGATTCAGGACACTCCGGTCCTTGAAGGTTGCGATTATTTGATTACCACAGTTCCCGATGCAGCCAAGGGCGAAAAGATCGTTTTGCTTTACCAGGGCGAAAAGGAACCGAAAACTGTGCTTGCGGAGCTTCGTGCCAGCAACAACTTCCCGCCGATTATGTTACCGTCCGTAGCATTCCAGGTAGAAAAGGTTCCTAAGCTTGGTACAGGTAAGGCCGACTTTACTACAGCCAAGAAACTGGCCAAGGAACTGGTGGAAGCTAAATAGGGTAAAATGAGGACAAATGAGTGAAAAGAAAGAGATAAACTACGGGTTGACCGCTGTAAGAACGGGGCGGTTGGTGGCCGCCGTAATCGCCTTTGCCGGCATGTTGATGCTGTTTATTCAGCGGGTTCTTGCAGCGGTTCTTGTTATGGCGAATGATGCAGTGACTTTGGGTCTTGCACGCTATAATAATTTTACAGGGCGATTCGCCTCTAACAACTTTGCAGAAGACAAACAGCTTTTAGGTCTTCTGAAAGAAGTTCAGGATATTTTGCCTGCAGCAGATACGGCCCTGGCCATTTTGTTAGCCTTATCAATCGCCCTGTTGGCAATTGCCTTAATCGGTCTTGCCTTGCCGAGGCAATTTGTCCACATTCTGGTGGCCCTCAAGTTGCTAAAATGGGAAAATGGGGAAGGTGACGACGAAGGAGAAAGGGTTAACCCGCGACAAGTTCTCGAAACCATCGGCAACGTTCCCTTAAAAAAGTTAGCGTTTCCTGTTGCCATCATTATAACACTTATTATACTCTGTTTGGGAATTTCTACCTGTCATCAGCGAGTTATCTCCAATTCCGTTGAGGGAAATCTGGAAGATATGCAGCTGAAAGCCCTGGCCTATATCGATGCCCAGAAAGCCTATTTTGGCAAGAATAAGACTATTGGAGGTCCGGCTGCCTTAAAAATGACAGATTCCCTGTCTACAGACGCATTTGACATGAAGGTAACTGCAACCCGTTTTAGTGCCGTATCTAAAATACCCCTGGGAGAATGTCCGGCAGGGAGCCGTTGGCAGGTTGCGGCCAGCACAAAAGGTGTTTTTAACGTGGAATTATCCCTTTATCGAGGGGTTCCCAAGGACACAAATTGTGTAAAATTGACTCCGGATTTCAAAAATTTAGGACGAAAATCACGCTAAAATTCATTTTTTTCTTCATTCATACGCCAAAATGGCCCATTCATGCACCTCGCAGCCTTTTTGGGGATTTTTTGAAGAAAGATTTTTGTATCTTTGTGCCAAAAAAAATTAAACCATAAAAAAAGAGAGGATTAGCATGGCTAATGAAGAAGTTAAGAGCAAGTTGAAGGCATTCTTTATGTCTGATCTGGGTGTGGATGGTGACGTTCTGAACTATGACACCCCGCTTTTCGGTGAAGAAATCGGCCTGGATTCCGTCGACTCCCTGGAAATCATCTCCTTCGTTGACAGCACCTTTGGTGTTTCTATGACTGGCGTGGGTAAGGAACCCTTCCAGAGCATCGATACCATTGCTGACTTTATTGAATCCCACAAGTAATTCAATCTGATTTTCGGATTTATCTTTTATGACTTCTAATGACTGCCGCTGTGTCGTTACCGGTCTTGGCGTTATTTGTGCCATCGGTAACAATGTTGAAGAAACTTGGAAAAATGCCCTAAATTCTGTTTCGGGTATTCATAAGACCACCTCTGTAGATACCAAGAACTGCTATGCAGATCTTGCCGCAGAAGTGAATTGCGACTCCCTGGATGCAATTGATGCTCCCGAAGAAAAGGATCGCGCCTCCAAACTTTGCATTAAGGCGGCAAATGAAGCTCTAAAAGATGCCAATCTCGGAAATTTTGGCGACGACCAGCGTGTCGCCGTGATTATCGGTAGCTGCGTGGGTGGTGTCATTAGCGTGGAACATTACCACCAGAATGGCCGCCCGGCTGCTGATATTCCCAAGATGCCCATCGCTTCCATCGCATCCCAGGTTGCTGAAACTTGTGGAGCTGGCGGCATCGTGACCAACGTGGCAAATGCATGTGCTGCAGGTACCATCTCTATCGCCCTGGCTTGCGACTTGATTCGTGCCGGTCGTGCCGACGTGGTGATCGCAGGTGGTGCAGATTCCTTTGCCGCAGTGCCTTATTCCGGCTTCCTTTCGCTCCACGCACTTGACGAAAACGGTTGCTCTCCCTTTAACCATTGTAATGGTATTACTCTGGGTGAAGGCGCCGGCATCGTAGTTGTGGAATCTTACGAACATGCCCAGAAGCGCGGTGCCAAGCAGTATTGCGAAGTGCTGGGTTCAGGCGTGACAAGTGATGCCCATCACATTACCGCCCCCCGTGAAGATGGCCTGTGCCTGACCGAAGCCATGAATCGCGCTGTCAAGAATTCTGGTATCAAGAAGTCTGACATTGGCTATCTGAATGCCCATGGTACTGGTACCGGCAAGAATGATAATGCCGAAATCAACGCCTTTGGCAAGTTCTTTGCCGAAGAAAATCCCACTATTAGTGTAAGTTCTACCAAGGTGATGACTGGTCATTGCCTGGGTGCCGCAGGTGCTATCGAAGCCGTCTTTAGCATTAAGGCTCTTACCACAAATACCGTTCTTCCCACACTCCATTATACTGCCGAAGATTCTGAAGCCCTCAAGGCCAAGGTCGGTCAGATGGACTTTGTGCAAAACACCCCCAAGTCCAAGGAACTGAACTGCGTTATGAGCAATAACGTGGCATTCGGTGGCACCAACGCAAGCATTGTCTTTAGTAAGATGGCTGGCGATGTAGTAAAGCAGCCGGCAAAGGGCAAGAAGATTGCCGTTACCGGTATCGGTATCGTAAGCCCCCTGGGTAATTCCAAGCAGGCTTACCTGGATGCTGTCAAGAACGATGCCAAGCCCGAAAGTGCCTCTGTCCATTCCACCATCACCAACGATGACTACAAGGAATTGGGAATCAAGATGGCATTCTACCGCAAGTTGGATAATCTGGGTCAACTCCAGACCGTTTCCGGCATGCGCGCTCTCCAGGACGCAAACTTCACCGTTACCGATGACAATGCCAAGGACGTGGGCATTATCGTAGGTACCAGCGAAGGTGGCCTGGGTGCAACTTATGATTTTGAAGAATTGATTGCGGAACAGGGCAATGCCAACGGCAGTGCTTTCAAGTTCCCCCATACCGTTTACAATGCCGCAGGTGGTTACCTTTCCATCTGCTCCGGCATCAAGGGCTACGGCGTGACCATTACCACAGGTCCCGTTTCCGGTCTCGATAGCATCGGATACTCCATGGGCGTTATTTATGACGGTCAGGAAAGCGCCATGATGGCTACCGGTTCCGACGAAAACCTGCCCATTATTACTGAATTTGCCCAGAAGTTGAATGTGGCCGCCGATAAGGTTGTGGCTCCCTTCGACAACGCAGAAGGTTTCGTGGTTGGCGACGGTTCCGTTTCTATTATGATGGAAACTGAGGAATATGCCAAGGCTCGCGACGCCAAGGTTTACTGCTACGCCCTGGGTTACGGCAATGGCCGTAAGAACGTGAAGTTCGGTAAGGTTGCCGGTTCTGGCGAAGCTTTGGACAACGCCATTAACGATGCCCTTAAGGATGCTGGCCTCGCTGTGGCTGACATTGACGCCGTTTGCGGTTTTGCCGACGGTTTCAAGACAGTGGATGACATTGAAAAGGAATCCCTGGCCCGCGTATTTGGCGATAAGCTGGAAACTCTTCCCCTGTTCGAAGTGAAGGAACGCGTTGGCGAAGGCCGTGCCGCTTCTGCCACTTTGGCTGCCGCCGAAGCCGCCCTGCTGCTTTCTGGCGAAATGGAAAGCGACAATGCCTACTTCGTGGCCAAGGACGGATCCGTTTCCAGGAAGAACGTTGACGCAGCTGGTCTTAAGAAGATTTTGGTGGTTGCCTTTGCTACAGGCGGCTCCTATAGCGCCGTAGTATTCGGTAAGTAATTTACTTGAGAAGGAGATATTGATGAAGGTTGCGATTGTTACAGGTGCATCGAAAGGTATCGGTAAGGCTTGCGCCCTGCGCTTGGCCCGCGATGGTTTCACCGTTGTGGTGAACTACTCCAGTTCCGACGAAGCTGCTGCTGAAACCCTTGACTTGATCAAGGCCGAAGGTGGCGACGGCATGGTGTATAAGGCTAACGTTGCCGATCTGGCCCAGGTAAAGGCCATGGTCCGTGATGTGTTTAAGGCTTATGGCCGCATCGATGTGCTTGTGAACAATGCCGGTATCGTCCGCGATCAGTACCTGCTTGAAATCAGCCAGGAAACCCTGGACAAGTGCTTCGACCTGAACGTGAAGGGCTACCTTTACTGCGCTCAGACTGTGGGACTCAAGATGTTCAAGCAGAAGTCTGGCGTCATCATCAATATGTCTTCGGTCAGCTCCAAGTTCGCCTTGCCCGGCCAGAGCGTCTATAGTGCCACCAAGGGTGCAGTAAACTCCATGACCCAGACTCTTGCCAAGGAACTGGGTGGCTGGGGCATTCGCGTGAATGCCATTGCTCCGGGCTTTATCGCTACCGACATGATCGAGGCCATTCCCGAAGAAACCCGCGAAGGTTACCTCAAGAATATCCCCCTGAAGCGTTTTGGTACCCCCGAAGACGTGGCCAACATGGTTTCGGCTCTTGCTTCTGACCAGTTCTCCTATGTAACCGGCCAGGTATTTGTGCTGGATGGAGGTCTCTCTCTATGAGTTCCATGAATATTTTTGAAATTAGCGAAAAGATTGCCCAGCGTCCGCCTTTCCAGATGATCGAGAAGGTGACGGAACTGGTTCCCAACGAATCTGCTGTGGGCATCAAGAACGTTAGCGTCAATGAACCCTACTTCATGGGTCATTTCCCGGGCACCCCCATTATGCCGGGTGTGCTTATTGTGGAATCCTGCGCTCAGCTCTGCTCCCTGGTGATTGAAAAAAAGCCCGAAGATCTGGATGACAAGCTGTATGTGTTGCTGAAGATTGACGGTTTCAAGTTCGTGAAGCCTGTGATTCCCGGCGACCAGCTTGAAATTGCCGTGAACAAGACCAAGGGTGGTGGCATTATTGTTGGCTTTGACTGTGTGGTCAAGGTAAACGGAAATCTTCACGCCAAGGGCAGTCTTACCTTTACCACCATTCCCAAGGACTCCTTGGGTAAGTAGGTCTGGAATTGAAACACATCCTAAAGTTGTTGGCGGAACCGTTTATGCAGCTTGCTGTATGGACGGTCATCTACTCGGTTCGAGCATACTTCTTTATTGTATTCCGCCCCAAGGTTACTTTTACCGATCCTTCGGTTCAATCTTATAAGTTCAAGGAACCGCGAATCATTATCGCGAACCATTGTTCTCCTTGCGACCCGATCATGCTCCTTTCACTGATTTTCAAGAACAGGAACATCGTGGTGGCCAAGGACTGGTTCGAGATGAAGTGCTTCCACTGGATTTTGACCCGCGTCCATGTGATTCCCTGTGACCGCTACAATCTGGACACAGAATGGGCCTTGATCGCCAAGAAAAACCTGGAAGCCGGTAAGTCCGTCATTATTTTCCCCGAAGGCAAGTGCCGCGAAGATGGCTTGATGAACGAATTCAAGTCGGGCTTTGCATTCCTGGCCCGCAGCACAGGCGTGCCTGTTGTGTGCGTCGGTCATGACGGTACTTATAAGCGTGGGCATCGCACTGCGCTGGTCTTTGGCGGAGAAGAAAAGATTGAACGTGTGAAGGGAATTCCTTCTTCCCAGCACCTGGCGGAACGCAGCGAATACTTCCGTCAGAAGGTCTGGAAGCTGAAGCAGCAGGCTCAGGGTAGGAACGTAAACGAAATCCTGCCGCCCCCCGAAGAAACGCCTGAAGAAGTGACAGTAGAAAATGCGGCTAAAAATGCAGAGGTGTCAAAGTGAAGTTCGGTCTTGTTCTAGAAGGCGGTTCCCGTCAGACTATGTTCAGCGCCGGTGTGCTTGACACCTGGATGGACGAAGGCATAGATTGCTTTTCTTACGTGGCTGGAGTTTCGGCCGGCGCCCACGCCGCTTTAAACTACATCACCCGCCAGCAGGGCCGTCTGCGCTTTATCATGCTGCCTACCCGTCTGCAGAATGGTCATAAGTGGGCTAACAAATATATTGGCATCCACAAGGAATACTATGCCTTGAATTACGATGCCGCCGACGGCAAGATGCCTCTGGATTTCGAAGCCTATTCCAATTCGAAAATCGAGTGCGAAATTGGCTTGACTTGCTGCGAAACCGGCCGTGCAGAATTCATGTCCGAAAAGAACGACAAGAAGCGCTTGCTGGATTTGATCAGTGCCAGCTGTGCCTTGCCTATGCTTTTCCCCATGGCGCCCATTGGCGATAAGCATTACGCCGACGGATGCATTACGGTGCCGGTTCCTTTTGAACGAGCCTTCGAAAAAGGTTGCGACAAGGTGGTGGCCCTTTCGACCCATTACCCTGGCGAGGCGGTAACGGATTTCCGCAAGTATCGTGCTGTGCTGAACCCGATGTATAAGCGCAAGTATCCCGACTTGTTCCGCGCCCTGATGGTTCGCCTGAAGCGTTACGACAGGATGTTCCTGGAAATGGAAAAGCTTGAAAAGCAGGGCAAGCTATTCCTGATTCGCCCCGAAATCGACTTGTGCGACCAGTTTGATTGCGACATGGGAAAGATGAACGAATCTTACGACCATGGTGTTGAATACGCCAAGCGCCGCATGGATGAGCTGAAAGCATTTTTACAAATCTGATTGTGCAAAAAAGTTAGAAGTTTTAAATTCGCTACCTCATAAACATTAGGAATAGAAAAGTGTCCGATAAGAAGAAAGTGCTTGTAATGGTGGCTAGCCCCAAGAATGAACGGAGCGGAACCCTTATCCCCACCAATGCCTTTGTGGAAGGTATTCTGGAAGGTGGCGAATTTGAAAGTGAATACATCTACATCGACCGCATGAACATCAAGCCCTGCCGCGGTTGCCTCAGTTGCTGGGGCCGCCCCGATGGCAGCTGCTTTATGAAGGACGATGATGTTCCCATGATCCGCAAGAAGTTGGAAGAGGCTGACATCGTCATCTGGAGTTTCCCCCTTTACCTGTTTGGGGTACCCGGCCAGATGAAGTGCCTGATGGACCGCATCGTAGGCATGGTCCACCCGTATATGGGCCAGCGACTCAACGAGCCCGGCGCCCTGGACAGGCCCATGCACGGTCTGCAGAACCAGAAGCCCGGCCAGAAGATCATCTTGCTTTCGAGCTGTGCCTGGTGCGATCTGGATGTTGTTTATGAACCCATCATCAAACAGTTCAACATCATTCTGGGTGCTGATGGTTACACCCTGGTGGCTTGCCCTCAGATGCGCGCACTGCACCATCGTGGCGGCGAACGTCGCCTGAACATGCTTCGAGCCAAGTACAAGAAGGGCGGTCTGGAACTGGCAAAGACTGGTGCCCTTTCCAAGGAAACCATCGACTTGCTGCAAAAGCCCATGTTCAGTGAAGAAGTCTACAAGGAACTGGTGGTGCAGTTTGTGACCCACATGTTCGATCGCGACGACAACTTCTAGAAAAATTCCGCTTTATGAATCGTTTATGTCCCGCTTTAAAAGGCGGGATTTTTTACACGGATTTAAACACAATTAGCGCTTGTCGCCCCGAGGTCCAGGCCCTTTTTTTAGTTAAGAATTTATATTCCAAAGTAGGCCAATTAGGGATGATTGGTTATTAAGGAGTGTTTATGATTGGATTTAAATCGCTGGCGGTAACCGCTAGCCTTATAAGTTTCGTTGGAGTGGGGACCGCCTTCTCGGCCGTTACCTGGAAACCGGTTTGTGCATCGGCGGGTCACACACTTTTGGCAAGCTCAGACCATTTTGAAATCTGCAAGAAGGCGACTCACGACGATGGCTCCGCCAACAATGCCACCTTGGATAATTCCACTGCGCAGAACGCCTTGAACACTCTGGAGCACATTTTCTCGGTTTACCACGATTCCGCAAAGTGGATGTACCCCCAGCCCAGCAACGCCAATGAAAAACTGAAGAGTGTGGCCTACCTTTTCGAGGATTCCAAGATGGCGGCCCTTTACGGCGGCGGCAACACGGAAGCCTGCGTGAAGAACGGGGCAGGGAAGGACGAATGTTCCCCGGGTCTCTGGCTAGGTTCTGGAGCCTTCAAGGACCTGTGGGGCCTGGCACACGAATACGCCCACGGCCTGCAGAGCGTTGCCGGATGGATGGGTTCCAACGCCACCGCCGGCTGGATCTGCGAATCCCACGCCAACTGGATGGCCCATCAGGTGAACCCCACTGACGCCCACTACTGTTCCGAGGCACTGATCAACTTTCCGTACTTGTATTATGGAAGTTCCCGCGACCGCTATTG
Organism: Fibrobacter sp. HC4; assembly: GCF_023373925.1. Lineage (NCBI taxonomy): Bacteria > Pseudomonadati > Fibrobacterota > Fibrobacteria > Fibrobacterales > Fibrobacteraceae > Fibrobacter > Fibrobacter sp. HC4. Next base: position 85,061 of record NZ_JALCZV010000008.1, read on the forward strand.
CAACTGGCAGTTCATGGAACATCTGAAAGAGGAATTTGGCGGAGGCTGGAAAGGCGTGCAGATGGTGAACCGCATGTGGATGGATAAGATTGACGATGGCGAAATTGGCTACTCCTCCCAGACGCCCTTTAGCGCCATGATTGGCGCCTACGACTGGACTTACGAAGATTTGACTGCCCAGTTCGGCAAGTTCGCCATGAAGAACGCCACCCTGGAATATGCCGGGGCAAAAAAGGCGCTGTACCAAAAGACCTGGGGAGACTACGAATTCGCCACCCGCCGCACCACAGGCTCCGGCGACATCTACCGCAGACACAGCCGTGTTACCATGTTGGATGAAGTGGATAGTTTCTATCAAGTACCCAGTTACTGGGCTCCGCAACGTTTCGGCTACAACCTGGTGCGAATCTATCCCGACTCCGCAGGAAAGGTAACCGTCAAGTTCCGCGGCATTGTGCAGGCTTCTAAACCGTTGTCTGAATTTGGTTGCCTGGGAACCGAAACTGTGTGGGAATGGTCCGATGCCCAGAACAAGTGGGTGCAAAAAAATCTCTGCAACCTGTCACCTGAAATTATGCCCGCCCCTGGCTCCAGCTGGACTGTGGGACTGGTGGCCGAAGGCTCCGACGGAACGCCCCGTTACAGTGAAATGAAATCGGGAACGGCGTTCAATCTGAGCATCGAGACCAAGGCAAACGACAAGGCCCTTTGGCTTGCGGTGACAGCTACTCCCAAGGACCTTTACACCGTTACCTGGGACCAGTTTTACTACACCATCTACAGATACCCCTACATGGTCCGTGTTGAAAACGGCAAACCGGAAGGTTATGAGGATGGGGCTTGGACGCCGACAAGTACCGCTAACTATACAAGGCATTCCAATGGCGGAGGCTGGGTAAGCTCCAAGGCAAAGGTGGCTGCTACCGCCTACGTAGGCCCCGATGCAGTTGTCAACGGGGGAACCGTTAGCGGAGAAGCCCGCATTGAAGATTACGCTGTTGTTAACGGCGGGACCATCAGCGGAAATGCGGTTGTTTCTAGACGCGCCCTGGTGACTTCGGGAACCATCAGCGATAACGCTAGATTGACGGACGACGCTTGGCTAGTTAGCGGTAGCGTTTCTGGCAACGCTAAGGTGGGCGCACTTTCTATTATCGTGAATTCTACCATCGCAGATGATGCCCAAGTTTATGGCGTCATGTGGGCGGTGGCAAGCAAGAAGCTAAGCGGAACCGCACAACTCCGTGGAGACCTTGAAAACAACTTTACCAAGGAACTGACTTCTGGCGTATTCTACGGAATGGTGGATGACGGTATGCTCAGCGATCCCGTTTATGGAGCAGGTCGTACCCAGGCTCCCGAAGATGCTACCCAACTCCCCGAAATTTCAAAGTGGTACACCATTGACGAAGATAAGGAACTTGTCGAAAATAAGGATCCCACAGGAATTGCCAATCGCGTGCGCCCGACAATAATAAAAAAGACCCAAGGCAAGTTCGATGCCATGGGCCGTAAGTTAAAAGGGCGCAAATTTAATTACTTACACTTGAAGCCCTGAAGTTCCAGGCCAGCCTTCATTTCGGCATAGCTGGACTTGCGCTGCATATTCATTGCCTTGATAAAGGGGCTTTCATTTGCAGTGTGGAGTCTAAAGCCGGTAATCGTTTCTTCTACAGTACCCTTACCGCTTTGAATAAACATTTGCTTTATATGATCACGACGGCTGTCCATTTCAGGCGGAACAAAAACGTCGGTAACCAGGTCGACGTTATCGATATGGTCATCGGTAATTACAAGGGTCATCGTCACATGGTTCTGAAGGCCTCCAAACTGGCCGTTGGCGGAGCAGCTCAACTTCTGGGTGCCGGTCTTTTTCTTTGCCTTGGCTGGCTTTGCTGCGGGCTGGGCCTTAGGAGTATACTGAAGAGCTGCGAGCAAATCCGCTTCGCTGGCGGCACCCTGGATACGGTTGATGACTCGGCCATCCTTAATCAAGAAGAAAGTGGGGAAGGCCTGGATAGGCAAGGTATTCTTGATCTTTTGAACGTTAGGTTCATCAAAGCCCACGGAAGCCACCTTAACATCGGGATACTTCTTTGCGATATCGATGAGGGTCGGAATCATGATCAAACAAGGCGGGCAGCTGGAAGAGAATACATCCAGGATGGTAGGTTTGTCGGTATGGAGAATTTCCTTTTCGAAATTATTGTCATCCACACGGACGATCTTGATGACATCTTCAGCCTGGGCTGCAGAAAAAATCAATGCAACTGAAAGTGCTAAAATTTTCTTAAAGTTCATTGTAAGGCCTTCCTTTTTTATAAACGATAAAATAGAAAAAATCTCGTAGGGAACCCACGAGATTTAGGTTGAAGTTTAAAGGACAAAGATTAAAGAAATTTCTTTACGCTTTAACCTTTCTGCTTTCCGCTATTAGACCTGCGGGAGCTTGGCGAGGCTTGCTGCGATGTCTGCATCGGTGGGGATGTAGTCATTCATTTCGCCGTCGTTGAACTTCTGGTAAGCCACCATGTCGAAGTAGCCAGTACCGGTGAGGCCGAAGAGGATGTTCTTCTGTTCGCCAGTTTCCTTGCACTTGAGAGCTTCGTCGATAGTAGCGCGGATAGCGTGGCTGGATTCCGGAGCCGGCAGGATACCTTCGGTCTGAGCGAAGAGCTTAGCAGCTTCGAACACCTTTGTCTGTTCTACGGAAGCAGCGCGCATCAGGCCCTGATCGTAGAGTTCAGAAAGGACAGAGCTCATGCCGTGGTAACGCAGACCACCAGCGTGGTTTGCAGACGGAATGAAGCTGGAGCCCAGAGTGTACATCTTGGCCAGCGGGCAAACCTTACCAGTATCGCAGAAGTCGTAAGCGTACTTACCGCGGGTAAGGCTGGGGCAGCTTGCAGGTTCGATAGCCAGAATATCGTAGTCGGCTTCGCCACGGAGCTTTTCGCCCATGAACGGAGAGATAAGACCGCCAAGGTTAGAACCACCACCTGCACAACCGATGATCAGGTCCGGCTTCACGCCAAGCTTCTTGAGAGCGGCGTGGGCTTCGAGACCGATAACGGACTGGTGCAAGAGAACCTGGTTCAGCACGGAACCAAGAACATAGCGGTAGCCTTCCTGAGTAACGGCTGCTTCAACAGCTTCAGAAATAGCGCAACCCAGAGAACCAGTGGTGCCCGGGAATTCTTCGTTGATCTTGCGGCCAACGTTGGTGTTCATGGAAGGAGACGGAGTGACAGAAGCGCCGTAGGTGCGCATCACTTCGCGACGGAAAGGCTTCTGTTCGTAGGAGCACTTCACCATGTAAACCTGGCAGTCAATGCCGAAGAAGGCGGAAGCCATGGAAAGAGCGGTACCCCACTGGCCTGCACCAGTTTCGGTGGTCACGCCCTTAAGGCCCTGCTGCTTGGCGTAGTAGGCCTGGGCGATAGCGGAGTTCAGCTTGTGGCTGCCGCTGGTGTTGTTACCTTCGAACTTATAGTAGATGTGAGCCGGAGTGCCGAGGGCCTGTTCCAGGAAGTAGGCGCGGACCAGCGGAGACGGGCGGTACATCTTGTAGAAAGTCTGGATGTCCTGAGGAATGTCGATATATGCGGTATCGTTGTCCAGTTCCTGCTTGACCAGTTCGGAGCAGAACACGCCTTCCAGTTCGGCGGCAGTCATGGGCTTACCGGTACCCGGGTTCAGGAGCGGTGCCGGCTTCTTCTTCATGTCGGCACGGACGTTGTACCACTGCTTCGGAAGTTCGGATTCTTCGAGGTAGATCTTGCAAGGACCATCAATCTTAAGAGATGAGCAATTACGCATATTATTCCTTTTGGTTTGTAAAGTTTGGTCGGGCAAAGCCCGTTTTTGAAAAATCAAAAAAAGTTCGCCTTAAATTTACACAAAAAAAGACGGATGTAAAACGCAAACCTTGTAAAAACGTCGTTGAAAATGCGAAAACCGCACTAAAGATGCTACTGACAAAAGGCAAATCACAAGGTATGGAAAGTTATACTATCTTTGCCCAAAGTTATGACGACCAATTCACAGCATTATGAATTTAAGTCTCCGTCGCTGAGCTACAAGAACGCCATGGTGACGGTGGACGTTCTGGAAAGGGATCCTACACACAAGCCCCGAGTGGTCTGGAGCGTAGATGGTAAGGAAGTCTACCGCACGGATCTTTGCAAGATTTTTTCTGACTTGAAGTTTGAAGCTGCCCGTACAGCCATCTACACCTACGACGACGAGGCTCGTGCCCATGCTGTCGGTTTGAACTGCGGTGCTATGGCCAGCCCGGAACATCTGGCTCCTGTTTTTCTGATGTGGCCCCACCGCCGCTTTAACGTGAATATCGTGAGCGGAGCCGATGTGAATTGTGGAGCAGACGGCAAGTCCGCCGCGAAGGTTGCAGAACTTCCCTTGATGGATGGTTCTGCTGCACCGTTTTTCTATGGCCTGCGCCGAGCTGCGGGGGAGCCTGAAGAACTTGTTTTTTACGATGCCCCGGTAAACGCTAACTGGGATTTGAAAACGTCGGGTGATAATCCGCGAACCTATGGCCATGTACGTATCATGCCTGCAGAAACTTTCGAGGTGGAGTACGTTCTGGACCGCAGTGTGGCCCGCGGTGACACCTGCAACTTGCAGTCGGCCGCATCGGTTAGCCTTTATTCTCCAGAGAACCTGTTTCAGATTTTTATGGCCCGCACGTTTATTTCTCAGTTAGAACTTGACGCTGCGCGGTCCAACGGTCTATTAAAAGGCGTAGATGAAAGCTGCGGACTTCTTTTAGACGCAAAAGCCTCCGCAGGATGCCCCTGCAACGAAAATTTCCGTGTCGCCAATGAACCTGCCATGCATAAAATACTAGATTTAATTGGCGATATAACATTCATTTGTCCTGCACTCCCCAAGGTGCGGATTGAAATCACCAACGGTGGGCACGTTTCTCACCGACAAATCATGGAGAAGTTAATACCTTATGTCTCTGCTGGACTCTTTGAAAAAATCTGATAAAGAAGGCGTTCTCTACGGCGAAGATGTTTGCCACGAAGTTCTTCCCCAGAAGTTCCCCTTTGCTTTCGTTGACGAAATCCTGGAATTGAACATGGGTGATGGCACTGCAGAAAATCCCCCTTCTCTGGTGGGCCGTATGCATGTGACTGGCGAACAGGACTTCTTCAAGGGCCATTTCCCCGGCAATCCGGTGATGCCCGGCGTGATCCAGATTGAATCCATGGCTCAGGCAGCAACTCTCCTGACCATGATCGCAATGGAAGATAAGACTGTTGGCAAGCGCCCCGCCTTCATGGGTGTGGAAAACTGCCGCTTCCGCAAGGCTGTGATTCCTCCTACCGATATCATCCTGAAGGTCCGTCTCACTGACCTCCGCATGGCTCGTCGCGGCATCTTCAAGTATGCCGGTCAGGTGTTCATCGGCGAAGACCTGGTGACCGAAGCAGAATTTTCTGCAGCTATGGTTTAGTGGCTCTCCCCGCAAGGGGGATCATGCCCACTAAGCACTAAAGTGCTAAGTGGTCAAAGTGTGTCGCGGGAATGCTGGTTCGTTAACGGCGTTACGTCATCCTGAAGGGCGTAGCCCTGAAGGATCCAGTACATAAGTAAAAAAGAGGATTGTCATCAAATGACAGTCCTTTTTTGGTATCTTCGTTTTTATGGAGAAACATGGCTACACATATATATTTTTTAGTCAACGAAATGGGACACTATATATTGGTGTTACTAATGATCTGAAACGCAGAGTTTCCGAACACAAAAGCAAGGCAATTCCTGGTTTTACGCAGAAATATGGAGTTGATAAGCTTGGATATTTCGAAGTGTATAATGATATCCGCTTTGCTATAGAACGGGAAAAAGTGTTGAAAGGGTGGAGAAGGGTGCGCAAGATAGAATTGCTGGAAAGCATGAATCCAACATGGAGGGACTTGTATTTTGATTTGTTCTAGGTTCGTCGTGGATTCTTCGAGCCTGTGGCTCTCAGAATGACGAAATGCGTTTAAGGTTCGTTATGGATTCTTCGAGCCTGCGGCTCTCAGAATGACGATAATTGAAGGCTCGGGATGACGATGGTTGACGTGAAGTCTACATCTCCGGGTCCAGCTCGCCGCGGATGATTTCCACTTCGCCGTGTTTGACCAGGCTGATGATGTTGGTGGGGCAGATTTCGATAGGGCCGCAGTCCACCATCATGTCTACGGAATGCTCGAAGGTTTTCCAGAGTTCGTCGGGCTCGTAGATGTCTTCGTCGCTGAGCTTGGCGGCGGTGCTGAGGATGGGCTTGTCGAAATGCTGGAACAGTTCCTTGAAGAAGGGGTGGGTGGGCATTCTCACGCCGATTTCGGGGCGCTTTACGTCTAGGCGGCGGGCGATGTGATGGTCGGCGGGCAGAATAAAGGTGAAGGGGCCGGGTACGCGGGGCTTCATGATGTTGAAGGCGAAATTGTCGATGCGGGCGTAGTCGGTGGCGGCACGGATATCGGGAATGATCAGGGCCATAAAGAACTTCTTCATGGGCTTTTTCAAGGCATAAAGTTTGTGGATGGCCTTGGGGGATTCTGCGTTACAGCCGATAGCATAACCGGATTCTGTAGGGTACAGAACAAGACCGTCGTCTTCCAGGGCGGCGGCGGCCAGCTTAACAATGCGGGCCTGAGGATTTTGTGGATGTACTTCAAATCGCATGTGCTGAATTTACACAAAAAAGCTTGAATTGGCTCAAAAAAATTTATTTAAGGATAGTCCATGTTGACTATCTTTGCACTATGCGTTATTCTATGATTGTTCTCCTGGTTGTTTCCGCCCTCCTTTCCGGATGTTTTTCTGCGGGGGATGACTTCTATTCCTACGTACTTCTGAAGGGGAGTATCCAGCGCGAAAATCCCGAAGATATGGTGGACGTGGCTGTTGATTCCCGCTGCACCTTGATGGCCAATGACCTGGAAGGCGGTGACTATGAGGTTTCTATCGGAGCCATCGAGAACTGTAACGTGGTATGGACCATCAACAACGAAATTGTCCAGAGGGCGGTGGTTCATAAGGATTGGGATACCCAGAATCACCTGATCGGTATGGAAATTACCGTTATAGATGAACGTTCCAAGTCTAGCAAGACGGTCTATTCCAAGACACCGGATTCCAGAGAATGGATCATCGAACTTTAATGCGCTAACATTGGGGAACCACCTGGGTTCCTTCGAAGGCGTTCTGAATGTGTGAAAATTGCAGGGGAGACTGGTAGACCCTGGCACTCAGTACATCAAAACGACAAGGCTGGTCAAAACCCCTGGGGGCAATCTGGGGGTGAGAGTGGAGAAAGTGGCAGGCGGTGTGCCAGATCTTTTTCTGCTTTAGGCGATTCACGCGGGCGGCGGGATTCCCCTGCTGATTATTCCAGACGGACTTGACTTCTACAAAGACGATTGTTTCGCCTTGTTTTGCCACAATGTCCAGTTCCCCTCCGCGGTAGGCATAGTTGCGGGCCACCACCTGATAACCGTTACGGGTCAGGAATGCGGCTGCCTGGTCTTCGATGGCGTTGCCTTTTTTGCGTGTGTCAGAATGTACGGTCTTGTTCATGCATAACCTTCTTTTTATTAAAAGTTTAACGAACCGCGCAATGAAATTGCGCGACCCCTCTTTCATATAGTCAATGCATGTCCTGTACACGTTTCGTGTTCAGGTCGACGATTTTTGCCCGTTGCCCGGGCGGTAGAGGCTTTGCCTCTTAGGGCAGTTCCATTCCCAGCAGGCGGATTTCAGAAACAGCGAAGTCTGCGTTTTCACCTTCGTGGACGTTGTCCAGGTAAATCTTCAGTTCGGTGGTTTCCATGGCCTGGATGGTGGGGTACTGCATACCCTTGATGTTTTCCAGCTTTACCTTCTGCTTGAAACCGTCCTTGGTTTCGAGGGTCAGGGTGCGGGGCTTCTTGAAAATGCGGAAGCGGTCACCGAAGGCGTCGTCCACGGACTTCTGGTAGCCAACGGCGATACCGAAATGGGTGACCACGGCGTTGGTTTCAAAGTAAAGGGTCAGAACGGGATTCTGGGGCTTCTGGGGGACGGGGGCCAGCCAGGCGGTCTTCAGGTCATTGTCCTTAAGGTTGTCCAGCGGATATCCCTTCTTCTGGTCGATTTCCAGTGCCTTAGTTTCGTAGTTGCCCATGGCGTCGTTCCACTCCAGTTCGCGGAGGGTGCTTTCGGGCTTGTGGGTGAGCATCAGCAGGATCAGCAGCATGATGATCAGCGGGAAGATGAACACGGCCAGGGCGGTGAGCTTCTTTTGCAAGAGGCGGGCCTTGGGCGAAATCTTGTTGGCCATGTCGGCGATGGACTGGGTGTGCTTGTGGAGCAGAGTCTGGTTTCCCATGCGTCCAGTCTGGCGATCGCGTTCGGTGGTGAACACCTGGTCACAGGCATCCAGGAATTCCTGCATGTCGTGGAAGCGTTCGTTCAGCTTTTTCTTGAGGCACTTGAGGATCAGCTTGGAGAGGCCTGCAGGCATATCCTTGCGGAACTGTTCCGGCGGAGGGGGCTGCTGCTGAACGTGCTTCAGGGCGATTTCGATGGGCTTTTCACCTTCGAAGGGGAGGCGACCGCAGGTCATCTCATAAAGAATGACGCCCATGCTGTAGATATCGGTCTGCAGGGTGACGCTGTCACCGTGGCACTGTTCGGGGCTCATGTATTCCGGGGTACCCATGGTCATGCCGGTGCGGGTCAGGCGTTCCTTTTCCATTTCCTGGATGTAGGAGATGCCGAAATCCATGATGTACACGCGGTTGTCGCGGGTCAGCATGATGTTGGAGGGCTTGATGTCGCGGTGAACGATACCCTTGTTATGGGCGTAGAGCAGGCCGCGGGCAATCTGGCGGATAATGACTTCGATGGCCTCGAAGGAGAGCTGTTCCTTGTTGTGGAGGATGTCCGAAAGGTTGGTGCCTTCCACATAAGTCATGGAAATGAACAGCTGGTTGTTCTGCTGACCAAAGTCGAACACATGAACCACGTTCTGGTGGTCCAGTTCTTTCATGGCCTGAGCTTCCATGTAGAAACGCTTGATGGCCTCTTCATCGGAGGAGGCGTCCAAGATCTTGAAGGCTACTTCGCGGTTAAGCCTTTTGTCCATGGCCTTGTAGACGTTGCCCATGCCCCCTTTACCCAAGGTTCCAATGAGGTCATAGTTTGCGTTAAAAGGACGAGGAAATACTTCTGGCTTCTGCGGTGCGATCATTTTGCGTTCTTGGATCTAAAAAGTTTAATTGCCATCACAATATAAAAACCTACGGCGATGGCGATGGCGGCAACAATGTTTACAACGGGGTCTTGACGCTCTAAAAGTAGGTTCAAAAGGCTATTTTGGTTGTAGCGGGACCAGATTACGGTAGACAGGGCGCGGCCAAGAGCCTGCATCTGATCTAGGGGAACCAGCGCACCGGCAAGTGCTACCTGGGGAATAATAAGCAAGGGGAGGGTAGCGTTTGCCTGTCCGGAATTCCTGGAGAAGGCGCTCACCATTAAGCCCACCATGACGGCTGGCAGGACCATGGCTGCCGTAGTAAGCAAAAGTGCTGTCACGGGAACGTGGGAAGCGATCCTGAAATTGACGAAGGCGTATACGATAAGCGTCTGAATCCAGGCCACCAAGGTGGGGAGGGTGGCCTTTGAAAGCAGGGTGGGCAGGACCTTTACGCCCTTACGGAACTCGCCCTGGAGAATCTGACGTTCCTGAACAATTTCGCGGATCGACAAGGAAAGGGCTAACCAGTTTGCCGAAAGGATGACGGCGAAGGCTACAATCCAAAGAGAAGTCAGCTCCGAAAAAATCAGGGAGAAAAGTCCACCGATAACCAGGGGTTGAATAATCAAGGTGAGGGTCTTTCCCAGGTCGCGGAACCATTGTTTTGCGGTAAGACCTATCTTGTAGAACAGCACAGGGGCAAGTTCATTCTTTACGAAATAAATGTTTGGATGGGCGCTCTCGTCGCCGTTAGAATCGTCCTGATTATCCTGGGCCTTACGTTCCCAGGAGTTCTTCCAGTTGGTGGCGGATTCGTCGTTCAGGTCCGAAAGAATTTCTTCGGGATCCCTGGTGTTGAAATAGCGGAAGGCATCGGCGGGGGTGCCGTAAAAACCTTGTTCCCCGTGATGTAATACCAGCACCTTGTTGGCGATGTCCAAAGCTTCATAGCTATGGGTGGTAAGAATCACCGTGTGCCCCAGGAACGAAAGCTGTTGCAGATGGGTGCAGAGGATCTTGGCGTTGTAAGGATCCAATCCGGAAAGAGGTTCATCGAGAACGATAAGGCCCGGGTTGCCCATGAGTTCGCGGGCCAGGGCCACACGACGGAGTTCGCCTCCGCTCAGAGTCTTTACCAGATTGTCCATGCGTTCGGTCAGACCGAAAAGCTGACAGAACTGCTCCATGCGTTTTTGGGCATTAGCCTTGAATTCATGGCGGTTCATGCTGGTGCGTCCGCCATCCAGAAGTGTTTCGCGGACTGTCAGGTCGCGGCGCAGTTCCGGATCCTGCTCCAAGAATGCAATATGCTTGCGGATTTCTGCATTGCGGTAATCCAGGTCTCCGATGCGGACCTGTGATTTTTCGCCACAGCTGTGAATGCCCTGTAGCAGTCGCAGGAGGGTGGATTTTCCCTGGCCTGAACGACCGATAATAGCCATGATTTCGCCGGCGGGCAGCGTGAAATTCAAGTCGCGGACAATCTGCTTTTTACCTGCAAAAATATCCAGCTGGCGGGCGGTGACGCTAAAACCCTGAGGGGCGTTAAAGCAGGCGACACGGCCTTCCGAAAGTTCCAGCTCATAACCGGGAATCTTGAGAATTTCACCTTCGTTCAGGGGTATGGAGCGAAGGACTTTCCCCTGGGGGGAGACCATCTTCTGTGTAAAGTTGATCAGGGCGGCGCTCGCAGACGTCTCGACGGAAATACCTTCAGGCAGTTCCGTTTCAGAATTGTTGAAGGCATCCATCACCAGTAACGACAGATGGCGATCCTTCAAGGTGGCCTGCAACTTCTGCGTTCCGATAAGAATGACATCGCCATCCTTAATGGGACGCGGTGCAGAAACGTCGGCACCATTCAGCTGCGTTACGCTGTTCTCGGTCAGGTTCCGCAAAGTCCATTGGCCAGAAACGCACTCCAATACCGCATGCTGTCTAGACACCATCAGGTTATCTAGCACCAGGCAATTATCCGACTTACGGCCGATAGTAAAGGGCTTGTCGGCTGAAGGAGTGACGATCTGGAAGGACTTCATATAACTAATTATAAGGTAGGAATTATGAATTACAAAACTTTAAAATAGTACTAAAACCATCTTGATGAATCTCATAATTCATAATTCGTAATTCATAATTAAACCAGAGCCTTCAGGCCGGCGATAAAGCGGTCGCATGCCTTTTCCAAAGTTTCGTCACTGGCTGCGTAAGAGAAACGAACACAGGTATCGTCACCGAATGCGGCACCCGGCACAATGGCAAGGCCCTGAGACTGCAGCAAGTATTCGCAAAGTTCAACGGAACCGCCAATGACCTTACCCTCGGGAGTCTTCTTGCCGTAGAAACAGGTCACGGGAGCGAACAGATAGAATGCGCCCTCCGGTGCGTGAGCGGGAACCGGCAGGATTTCTGCGGTACGCTTCAGCATGTAGTTGCGACGCTTCAGGAATGCAGCCTGCATGGCTTCTACGTTAGACTTGTCCATTTCAAGAGCGCCCAATGCGGCGTACTGCGCTACGTTGCTGGGGTGGTGTGTTGCCTGTCCCTGGATTTTGCCGATGATCTTTGCGATGTCGGCGGGGGCTGCGTTGTAACCGATACGCCAACCGGTCATGCAATGGGACTTGGAGAAACCGTTAATGACGATGGTACGTTCAGCCATGCCGGGGAAGGCGGCGGCGCTTGTAAATTCGGTATCGTAGACGAAGTATTCATACACTTCGTCAGAAATGCAGTAGATGTCCTTTTCCACGATTACCTTGGCCAGATCACCCAGTTCTTCCTTGGTGTACACGGCTCCGGTGGGGTTGCAGGGGTTATTCAGGAGGACTGCCTTGGTCTTGTCTGTAATGGCGGCGCGGAGCTGTTCTGCGGTAATCTTGAACTTGGCTTCCTTGGTAGCTTGTACAATTACGGGCACACCACCAAGCCACTTTACCAGTTCGGGGTAAGTGACCCAGTAAGGAGCGGGAACGATCACTTCGTCACCCGGATTCACAAGTGCAGCCAAGGAGTTGAACACGGCATGCTTTGCACCGCTAGTCATGATGATCTGTTCCGGCTTGTAGTCCAGACCGTTTTCATCTTTCAGTTTCTTGGCCACGGCCTTGCGGACTTCCATAATGCCCACAGGTGCGGTGTAGCGGGTCTTGCCCTCGTCAATAGCCTTGCAAGCAGCAACACGGATAGGCTCCGGTGTAGGGAAGTCCGGTTCACCGGCACCCAAACTGACAACGTCCTTGCCATCAGCAATCATCTGCTTGGCCAAAGTATCGATAGCGACCGTCAAACTGGCGGCAATATTCAAAGTTCTAGTGGATAGAGGTTTCATTTTTTCTGAGCCTTGATTTCTTGATGACGCGGTAAGTATCCAACGTACTTGCGATAAGGGGGTAAATGGTTAACTGTGAAATGAATATGCAAATCAATCCGATGGCACTGATAATGCCCATGCTGCGAATACCCGGGTGGGACGAAAGCAACATGGCGAAAGAGCCGATAAAACCGGCCCCCTGTGCCGTAAGGATTGAAGAAAGCTTTGCGCGCAGAACGGTCCAGGCGGTTCCATTCTGCTTTTCGTAATAGGATGACCAGAGCTGCAAGGAGCCATCAACACTGACCCCAATCAGCAGCACGAATACCAGGGAACTGTAGAACGAAATATGGATTCCCCAACCGTGAACAAGAATGGTCAACCAGCTCATAGAGAACATGGAAGGGAGTACCGTAAAGAAGGCTCGGCTCAATTTATTGTAGTACAGCAGCAGAATGAACCAAAGCATGATGATCCCAAGCACAATGGACTTGTCGACATTCTGGAGCACCAGGTCCAATACGTTTGCTCTAAGGATGGGGGTTCCGCAGACCTTGAATTTGTTGTCCTGGATGCCGTCAAACTTCTGGAGCTGAGCATTAATGTGGCGGCAGGCCAGGCCATTGTCAGGATCGGAAGAGGGGATGATAAAGGCAAATACTCCGGACTGACCGTCCTTGCCCGAGAACTTGCGGCGGATATCTTCAGAAAGTTTGAATTCCTGGATGTCATTCTCATAGTTAGAGAGCATCTCCACGATAGAAACACTGTCGTCTGTGGCCAAGCGAGACAAAATCTGAGGAGTCAGCTCCGCCTTCAGGTGTTCCAGCATATTTTTCTTGTTCTTGCTCATCTTGGGCATGAACTGGTACTGGGTGTAAATTCTTCCCAAGTCGGGAATCTGTCCACGATCCTTCAGGTGTTTGAAGTCTTCCTGGATGCTGCTACTGTATGAGGAGTCCGGCAACATCACAATGACTGGATCGAAGGTGGAGAATCCGGTCTCTTCGATCAAGGCGTTCACCTTCTGCTCATCCAACTGCATTTCGGTCTGCCTGAAATCGTAAAGGAAGGCCAGGTTGTTGCCGCTGTACAAAAGGCCTGCGCTACTGAGGATGCTGATGCATACAATGATGGCCCAGTTCACCTTATTGGGGAACAGCTTGAGACGTCGAGGAATGTGTCGGGAAATTTCGGCAATGTTGAACATCTTCTTCTGCTGGGCAAAGCGCAACAGCGATACACCCAGAAGGGGGCAGATATAGAGGTTCATCAAGACTCCGATGGCTCCAAGGATTGCCAATTCCCGCAAACCCGGCAGAGGAATCAGCAACAGCGAAAGGAACAGGGCAGCCATGATTAGCGAAGAGGCCGCAACCGGAGGCATAATACCCAGGATAGCACTTTCGGTACTGAGGGTGGGGCTTAAGTTTTGGTCACGTTCCTGGAAGAATCGGGTCAGGAGGTGCGTCTGTATTTGCATGGCGTGGCCCGGCAAAATCAAGGCCAGGTTTAACGTAAACAGATTGATTCTTCCAAAAAACAGGTAGGCAATCCCGAACATGAATATGGTGGGAAGTGCAATAGGCAAACCAGAAATCAGGATCAACTGGGGCCGTCTATAGAAATGGAGCATGGACAGCACCAGGAGGATGATGACAGCCATTCCCCCCGCGAATTTTGCCTCGGGCAGAAGTTTCTTACCGGTCTTGATTGACTTGTAAATCTTTCCGGTATAGTAGACTTCAATGTTTCGTGAGCTTGCTGCAGAGTCAAGATAAGCTTTGGCTCGGTTGTAAAGATTGCGATTTGACTGCAGGTCGGTCAGGGAATGGGTGGGGTAGATGTCAATGACACGGATTGTCCCATCATTGTTGGCATGGGACTGTTGGAGTTCCCTAAAGTATTTTTCTTCGATCTGCTTTACCAGTCCATCAGCCTTTTCTGCAGTTGCACCTGCACTATCTGCAGATTCAGTAAGGTCGACTAGAAAGGGATTGCTTTTACGGAAATGGGCGTTTTTGACACTGTCAACCATGTTGACTACAGCGGCAACTTCGTCTTCATTGGCATACAGGAGGCGGTTCTTCTTGAAAAAGTTTTCGTCGGCGGCAAACTCGATAAAGTGAACCAGAGGGTCCTTGGAGAAATCCCTGGCGAAATTACGGGCCAGGTTGAAATTCGTCAAACTGTCTTTTGATTGTAAGACAATAGTGAGGCTGCCTAATCCACCAAAAGAATTTTCAATATCCTGATAATCTAGTTGTACCTCATTTCCCTTCAGAGAATCCTGCAACTGGAGTTCCCAACGCAAATGGTTAATGGGATAGATGCAAAGTGCGGCCAATACCAACGATACGATGATATTCGCCCTATAATTTTGCCCTAATCTCTTAACTATTTTTGCGAACGCAGAAAACATGACAACAATATAATTATAAATTGGGGGGGTATGAAGTTGGGTTTATGTAGGAAGATCGCTACGATGGCGTTTTGTTTGCTGCTGATGGCTGCAAGCCCTTTTGCACAAACCAAGGAATCCAATGATCCTGCACTTCAAAATTCAACTTCCGAAAATCCCGAAACAGAGAACGTCGAAGAAGAAGATTCGTTCAAGTGGTCTAACCTGTGGAAATGGCCCCTGGACTACATCATCCAGCCAGTACTGAACGTCCTCATCTACCCGATTGCGACCCCCATCGATTACGCGGTCAAGAACGGAGTCATCGAAAGGTCGGTGGATTTAATCACCTTCGGCGAACGCAAGAACATATTCATTTACCCTAGTTTCAACTTAAAACCGGGCGCAAGTACCGAACTGGGCGTTGTCTATCGACACCGTAGCGTATTCCTGGATCGAGATTATCTAGTGCTGCAAGGGGAATTTTTTGCCAACGGCGACTTGGCCTTCGATACACGATACACCAAGCAGTCTATCCTTGGGACTCCGCTTTTCGCCGGCGTTCGTTACAGTATCAACTGGAACCGAGACAGACATTTTATTGTTCCCGAAACAAAGGCTAGCTATCTACAGCCGGATTCCAGCTTTAGTATTACCTGGCGACTTGGCGCACCGCTTTCTGACAACCGCAACTGGAATGCTGAAATCTGGACAACCCAAAACTTCATCAAGGCCGATGTTCCCGATATCGAAGACTCCCTGTTATTTAGCAAGAAGTTTTCCATCGAAGACCGCGGACTATATCAAGACCATATGGAATTTCCCATTGGTGCATCCATCATCTACGACGACCTGGATTACCCATACGCCCCATCCCGAGGTTCCCGCGTCAGTTTTTCAGGTTCCTATAACATTGTCAGCAAGTACGACGGCGTAAGTGTCAAGGAACTGGGCGATGAAGCCAAGGACTATTATGACGAAGATATCATTAATGGTTCCAAAAGAAAGCACGATTACATCCGCACGGAGTTCTTGCTCCAGCATTATTTCTTGCTAGGCAGCAGCCCCAACTATATTCTAAGCGCAACAGAAGCCCGACAGAACCGTAAGTTCTATACCGACTTTTCCTGGGATGAAGCCATTCGTGTATGGCGTCCCGAAAACATGATGCAAACCCTTTTTGAGAGAAGGGTTATCGCCTTACAGTATAGGCTAATTGATTTATGGGAAATGGAAAAAGGCGGCGCACCCTTTAACGCATTCCCCACATTGAATGCAAGAACTCCGCTGCGTGGATATGGGGATACATGGGCATCCCATCATATCATGTCCTTGAGCGCAGAATATCGCTGGCCGGTAGACCGCTTTGTTGATGGAGTCGTGTTCAACGAATACGCACTTATCGCCGATAAAATCGACAAGTGGAGTTTCGACCATTACTACAACTCATGGGGCTTTGGCATCCGAGTTCGTCAGCCCAACATGTTCCTGTGCCGTGTGCAGCTGGGATTCCACGGACTGCACGGCGTCAATATGATTATAACCATCGCACCGGAATTCCGATAACAACCGAAGCTGCAGCAAAAGGAACGGCAACAACTCGAGCCGAAACTAAAGAGGCATTTCTTCTTGCAAATTGAAGCCCGCCTGCGTCTGCCCCTGGAACTGCGATACAGCTCTGGGTGGAATCTGCCTGTGCAGCATCTCGTACGCGTTGTGGGTGGCCATGCGCCCTCTAGGAGTACGGGAAAGCAGGCCCTTTCTAATGAGGTAGGGCTCATACACTTCTTCAATGGTATCGGGTTCTTCGCCAATAGCAGCCCCGATAGTTCCAAGGCCCACTGGACCTCCACCGAAATTGTCTATAAGCATCGTAAGAATTTTACGGTCCATGCCATCTAGGCCTTCGCCGTCGATTCCCAGCATATCCAAAGTTTTCTGGGCAGAATTCAAGTCGATAACTCCAGTTCCACGAACCTGAGCCACATCGCGGCAACGCCTTAACACGCGGTTGGCGATACGGGGTGTTCCGCGGCAACGACCACCTAGCAATCTGGCGGCATCTTCATCCAATTCAATATCCAAAATTTTTGCGCTACGCATCAAGATCAGCATGATATCTTCTTCATCATACAATTCCAGGCGATACTGAAGACCAAATCTATCACGCAAGGGGCCAGTCAGAAGGCCGCTGCGGGTGGTCGCGCCCACCAGGGTAAAATGCTTCAGGGGGAGGTTTACGCTGCGGGCCGCAGGGCCGGAATCCAGCATGATGTCCAACCTGAAATCTTCCATGGCGGGGTAGAGGTATTCTTCTACAACGCGGTTCAGACGATGGATTTCATCGATAAAGAGAATATCGTTTTCCTGCAGACTAGTCAAAAGACCTGCCAAGTCACTGGCTTTTTCAAGAACCGGTCCGCTGGTAATATGGATGTTCACGCCCATTTCCTTGGCGATAATCCCAGCCAAAGTCGTCTTACCAAGTCCCGGAGGACCAGAAAATAGACAATGGTCCAGGGCGTCTCCGCGATGCCTTGCCGCCTCAATGGCGATAGAAAGACTTTCCTTAATGGATTTCTGTCCGGTAAATTCCGCAAGTGATGGGGGACGGAGGGTGTTTTCGGCATCGCCTTCGTCACCAGAACGTCTTTCCGGAGAAATAATACGCTGATCTTCCATAGGATTACAAATACTTTAAAGCTTCGGGAATAAGTTGAGCGGCATCGGCGGAATCGCCCAGAACTTCGACGGCCTTCACAACGGCCTTTTCGGCAGCAGGATCCTTGACACCGAGAGTATGGAGCGCAAGAACGGCTTCAAGTTTAGCCCCGGTAAGGGCGCCCATGCTAGTAACGCCGCTACCTTCTACGTTGCCTAGGCCCTGAAGCATGGTGCCTGCCTTGTCTCTCAAGGTAAGGACCATCTGTTCGCAGGTCTTTTTGCCAAGCCCCTTGATTTTACTCAGGGCGGACTTGTTATCGCTGGCGATCATATTCAGGAGATCCGCCGGCGTGACTCCACTCAGTATGCGCTGGGCCATCTTAGGTCCAACGCCATTGACGTCCAACAACATCAGGAAGGTGTCCTTTTCCGTCTTGTCGGCAAAACCGAATAACGTCATGGAATCTTCACGAACGACCAAGTTTGTATAGATGGTCACTAGGGTGTTACCATCGCCAACTTCAGGCAATTTTCCAGCCGTGTGGGCCGAAACATTGATTCCATAGCCAATTCCATTTACATCCACCACAATAAAAGTGGGGGACTTTTCTATAAGACAACCTTTGACTTGTTCGATCATAGTTCCAAATGTGCAGTATAAAAAACTTACTGCACAAATATACACTCCCGTACGGGCTCTGTCAAGTCGTTTCGTACACAAAAGTGCAGGTCTTATAAAAAAAGAACCCCGCCAGCTTTTGCCAGCGGGTTCCTTTACATTCTAACTGGATAGAAGTCCGTTTATTAATTGGAGTCCTTTATGCAACGGACGGAGAAAAGTCTTGTGTCAGAATCCTCGTGGCTAACACGACTGAATGCATCCTGTTCAACAAGGGAGAGGCGCATAAACAGGGTTAAAGCACTCCAAGCTGCGCTAACCCGAGAAAAACTGAATGATCGCTTTATAACAAACCTTTTTCTCTAAAATAGGAAATGTTAATATTACCGTCAGCAAAAAATAAGTTTTCGTAGTATGTTTAGGACATGAGATTTATCAAAAAAAGCCGACCTTTATGGCCGGCATTCTCATTTTCATGGTTTGCTTTTTATTTTTTGCGGATTCCACTCAATACTAACATGAGCAACGCAGGAACATAGAAGAACCAAACCAAGTTATTGGCAACGGTAGCAACGACTTCCTGAGTACTATGGTCGTCTCCAGTTGCCAAGGAAAATCCCACGCAGACATCGCCCAAGTAGAAAAGTATCATGCCAAGCCTAATAAGAGAGGCATTCTTTTGGGGGAAGTAACCGTACCTGGACACGCGAAGACCTTCGAAAAGGGCGCAAGTCAAGAATGTTCCATAGACAATGATAGTGGGAACCAGACCGGTTTCAAACACTCCCAGAAGACGAAGGTCAAAGAGGACCAGCACAGAGGCGAAAGGAACCAGGATAATCCACGGAATGCTATCGTCAGTCTCGTTCTTACGGGTAAATCGATAAATGAGAATAGACTGGAACACAATAAAGAAACAGACACCCATGAGCATAAATTCCACGCTGAACTGAGCGAGTGATTTAGCGTTATGCAGAAGCTTAAAGCAGATATCGGCCAAAAAAGCCGCACCCATGGCGGTCAACAACAGACGATGGTCGCGCCTGCCTAGACAATCCTTACCAATAGCAATGGCTAAAATAGCGACAAGCACTGTCGTTGCGAACTTGGTATAGTGCTGCACATAGCTTGAATCTGCCAAGCATTGTTCAACAGCCCCGCACTGGTAAAAAACAAACCAGTCTCTAATAAAATAGAATACAAAAAGGACTGTAATAACGCCCAGAAGGACCTTGATACGCTTTGGAAGAATCATGGCGTAAATAATAAAAAAATATTTATTGCGAAAGAAGCTTTTAACGTGTAAACATTACTTTAATGCAAATAGTCTACCCGCCATTACTTCTTGTTTTTGGCACTCTTTTTAGAGCTAGTCTTCTTGGGCTTGGTATTTTTCACCTTAGCCTTGCGTTTTTTGCCAGTCGATTCAGAAATTTCACTAGACATTTCAACAGATTTGCCATTTTCCGACTGTTTTTCAAGAGCAGACGGCTCCTCAGAAGCTATTTTGGCATTCTTTTGAGCATTTACGACAGTCAGACTGTCTTCGAAAACCTGAAGACTCTCTTCAAAGGAAGAACCATCGCCAGAGTTGGCAGGACCAACTTCGTATTCATCGTCTTCATCATCGGCATTACGGATAATCGTACGACGTTCGTTTCTTCTATGACTAAATTCAAAGCCAACCGAGAGACGAATCGCAATGCGCCCCGAAGAAATTCTAAACTTTTGCTTCTTCCATTCGAAAGACTTAAGAATGGAGGTGTAATCGTAGCCCGCCTCCAGGGCGATACGGTAGGGGAATACACAGCCTGCACCGATGTATACCATAAAATCAGTAGGCATTTCCCACCAGGGATCGTCGAAATCCAACGGCATAACATAACCTAGACGGGTTACAACATAGGGGTCAAAAATACTTTCGTCGTAAATAGAGCCGAAAGTAAGGTTCAGCCAAAGGGGGAGGGTAGCCGGAGTGAAATCGATTCCATCGCGAGTCTGCTTGCTCTTATAGCCAAGACCTAGACCATAACGAATGGGGGCGTACTGGGCAGTGAACAAAAATTCCAGGTCGCCCTGATACATAAATTGCGTTTTCTGTTTTCTTTCAGACTTCACACCGTCATCGTTATTCTCGATCGTGACAGATGCGGGGGTCAAAAAACCGAAACCCGGGCGAATTTCCATGGCGAAACTGACGACGGAAATTGCAACGACTAGAAATGCAATCTTACTGCAATTGGCAAAAATGCGTGACATAGCTTTCATTTCTCCTAACTTCCTTATCCAACCGCGGCCAAAGATAGCTTTTTTTTCTTACAAAATTGCGCTGAAGAAAGAATTTTTTTTCTATATTTCACGTCACTGGGATGATTTCTTAGGAGGTTCTTCATGAAATTGAAGAGCGATTTTGGTGCGTTTCGCATCGTAATGGCTTTTTTGTGTTTCGTTTGCTCTATGGCTTTTGCCTCGGGTACTGTACTTAACATTACCGAAACGGAATTAAGCTTTAATCACACAAAAGACTATTACTCATCAACGTCCAACGGAACCCGATTCTGCTTTAAAGCTCCCAAGGCAGGGAGTTACATCATTAAGTTCTCTACTGTTAGCGGAAAAGATGAACTTTACTACTACGGGTCCGATAACTCTTTTAGTTCTTATTCTGCGCATAAGGTTCTGTACTCTGGCTATACTGAAAATTTCGGTATAACAGCCACTTCAGCTGGAGAGGAATTCTATTTCAGGATAGAACCTTATACCTCTTCCTATAATTCTGATACCCGTAAGGTAGTCGCCAAGGACGGGGCCAAAGTCACTTTTGAAAACCTCAAGGCCGACAAAGCCAGTTCCGATTCTGTTTACCTGGCTGGAGACACCGTTTCAATCTACGCTCCTGGCGATAAAGACCACAAGTTCAGCAAGTGGAAAGTTTCTTCGGGTACTTGCACCATCGGCGACGCAACCAAGGCAACCACAACCCTCGCCGTTAATGGGAATTGCAAAGTGACCGCCGAATTCACAGATGCCGTCATGTACAAGATTACCACCACACCAGTAGAATATAGCCCTGCGGCCAACTATTATTCCGGATCGGCGACAAACGGGGTCCGTTTTTACCTCATAGCCCCCAAGAGTGGCGGCTATCGCGTTACCGTTTCTCCGAAAAACAACGATCGTTTCTATTTCTACCGCCATGTCACTTCCACATTCGCGACCACCGCCTGGTATGACTACAGCGGTTATGACATGAGCGATTCCATGTTGGTCAGTGCAGGCGACACCCTGTTTTATAGTGTCAGATCCTATAACACTCGCGACTCCAACAAGACATTCTCTATCAGTTATTCCACCATCAAGACAAATACAATTTCCTTGACCAGCGCATCGGCTAATTGTTCTACCGCTGTGGCCCTGGACACAGCCTTGCCTGGTCAAATTGTTTCTTATACGGGTTACAGCAAGGTGGGTTACCGCCCCAACGGCTGGAAAGTGCTGACTGGCGATAAAAAACTTTACGACAGTACCGCTTACACCATTAGCGACACCATCAATACCGATACAAAATACCAGCTGCAGTGTATTGCCGGCAAATACTACGACATTACCTCCCAGAAAAAGGGCTATACCTTCATAAACGATTTCTATGACCGTTCTCCGGAGTATGGTATACGATTCCGTTATACAGCTCTATCTGCCGGAATCTATGCCATCAGAGCCACCTCCAAGAGTTATTCACACTACTTCAACGATTACGGCAATGATTCCACCGCAACTAGTTACAAAAGGCGTAACTCATTCTCCTACTCATCTCCCGTTACCCAGTACATAAAGGTCAATGCAGGAGACAAGTTCTTTTATACCCTTACGTCTAACTACTCTAGCTATTTCAGCGATTCCGTTTACATTGTAGCCAAGAAGGCAGCCCTCATACAATCTCCCAACAAGTCTTATCCAGACACAGTTGCATTGGGCGACACCTTAACTGTTACAGCAAACACCGCTCAGGACACTCGATTTGGCGGATGGTATGTGGAATACGGTTCCGGTAAGTTCCTGGATTCCACTTCCATGACAGCCAAGTTCATTCCCTCATCGGATTCCATCAAGATCAATTTCCATGTAGATTCCGCTAAGGTCTATACAATCTCCAGCAAGGAATCAACCTTCGACTATTTCAAGTACGGCAGCAAATCCTATAAATACGGAGTGCGTACCGTATTCGTAGCCCCGGATACTGGAACTTACGCCCTGGTGACGAATACAAATCAGACCACCTACGTCTACAAATACTCTTATAATACATTCGGATCTAACTACAAAGACTATGATTACGCATATTCCGGAACATCAAAAATTATGTTCAACATGAGTAATGTGGGAGATAGTCTATATTTCCTTATCTCACCCTATTCCATCACAGTAAATGACAGTTTCAAGGTAAAGGTTCTCAAGACGGTCAAGGTGCGTGGCGATACCGCAGGATACGGTTATGTCTACGTGGGAACCAATTCAAGGAACTACGACTCTACCTATGTGAGCGGGGATTCCATCCGGCTTAGGGCCTACAGTAGGAATACATCCAAGTTCTCTCACTGGGAACGTGTTTCTGGATCCTGCACGATTTCTGATTCCACCTTGTCAACGACTTACGCCCGCCTGAAGGGGGATTGCAATGTCCGTGCCGTATTTGTTGATGGTATCATCTACAACATTACCCAGACTCCCACTGCCTACACTGTTGACAAGCACTACTATCTCGACAATTATAACAGTGAAGTTCGATTCCGCTTTGTGGCTCCCAAGACCGGCATCTACATTATTGCGGCAACAAGAGAAGTCAGCTCCAGCTACTACGAAAACACCCTATATCTGTATCGATATAGTTCCAGTTCGTTCTCTTCCTATACCGCCAGTAGGAACAAGGCCAACGTCGTCGTGGATTCCATATCGGTTAATGCAGGGGATACTGTCTATTACAAATTCCAGAACTACAGTTCATCTTACGCAAGGAATTTACCGTTCTGGATTAGCTATTCCTCCGCAGATAAAGGCTCTATCACCGTTCTTTCCGACATTCGCGGCCATGTGACTCCCGATACCGGATATGCCTCTGCCTGGCTTAATGTGGCTTACCCCATTTCGGCATCGGCCGACAGCGGATACAGATTCAACAAGTGGCGAGTGCTTTCGGGCAACGCCAACATTGCCGATACCCTGGCCAAAAATACCGTAGTTTCTACAAAGGATTCTGCAAAGGTAAAAGCAACCTATAAGAAGGGAACCATCGAAACCTTGACCACCAAGGAACAGAAGTTCTCCTTCATGCACAATTACTTTAGTGATTACACAGGATCGTCCATTTACTTTAAGTGGACTGCACCCGATACGTCCTGGCGTATGATCAGTTTTGTGTTTAGCGAATCGATTAGCGGCACGTTGTACTTCTATGGTAACGACTCCACGTTCTCCAACTCCGTTAGCTATTCCACGATCACTTCCAATTTCCAGAAGGGTTTCCAGCCCGGCAAAAAGGGCGAAACGCAGTACTGGAAGTTCGTATCCAGCACCACCAATAACTTTAGCAATGCAGAGTTCTCGGCCTTGGTGGCAACACCCTATGTGCTTACTGTAAACTCTCCGTCTAAGGGTTACACAAATCCCGCCGGTGACGTGGCTCTGGCTCCAGGAATGGATACC
Organism: Fibrobacter sp. HC4; assembly: GCF_023373925.1. Lineage (NCBI taxonomy): Bacteria > Pseudomonadati > Fibrobacterota > Fibrobacteria > Fibrobacterales > Fibrobacteraceae > Fibrobacter > Fibrobacter sp. HC4. The sequence goes on from NZ_JALCZV010000008.1 coordinate 109,014, forward strand.
CTGATTTACGCCATTCCCTATGGCGGTTATACCTTTGATTCCTGGGTAACCAGAAAGGGGTCTGTTACCATTGACAATAAAAATAGTTCTAGGACTAGAATGAAGCCTACTACGGCTCAATGTATCGTAGAGGCTACATATTCGTTAGACTTTACAGTTCAGCCCAAGTTGACCATCAATAGTCTGGATCTGAACAACCACCCGGGCGTATGCGCAACCGTATCTGTGGTAGACGAAAATTCCGGTCGCGCTATTCCAGGTCTGGATTCAACGGACTTTGTCCTCCATCAAGACAAAAAATCCGTTCCCATTCAGATCTCCTCTGTAGAAAAAATCGGTGGCGTTTCCGTGGTTCTTGTGGTAGACGAAAGTGGATCCATGGGTTCTACAAAAATGACTAGCGCCAAAAATTCCATCCGTCAATTCATTAACGAGATGGGACCTTACGACAGGACGGCTATCGTCGGTTTTGAAAATACTATTCGTGTACACCAGGCCATGACTTCCGACAGGGATGCCCTCCTTAATGCCGTTAATAATTTGAGCGCTCGAGGCGGAACCTACATCAACGATGGCATTTCCAAAGGCCTTGATCAGCTGGTGGGCGAAACTAATGCCACTGCAGTGATTGTTTTCTCTGATGGTTATGACGCTAGTGATGACGAGAGAAAGACTAGTTCTGTTGTTGCTCAGGCCAATGGCATGAATACAACAATCTATTCCATCGCCGTGGAATGTGATTCTGAAGAACCCCTAAAGACTCTTGCCGAAAGTACTGGAGGTTCCTTTACCATGGCCCCCTCTGCCGACCAATTGGCAGACATCTATGCAAGCATCCGCAGTGCCGTGCAGGCTCGATATGTGCTTTGCTACAACAGCCCCGACGCCGTTCTGGATGGAGATACCCACCAGGTGGTCATCAAGGGCACCTTCCTGAACAAGGTTAGCCGCGATACCGCCTACTGGGACGAAAGCTTCTTGCCCCCAGTCGTGACCTTGACCGATTCTACCAAGCGTCTGATTGGTTATCAACAATCTGAAGGAGTGGCAATCACCATTAAGGTTATTGTAAAATCCAAGAAGAATATTGGTTCTGTTTACATCTATACCAAGACATCAGACCTAAAGAATACACCTATGGTGTCTCACGCCATGACCCAGGTTAAGGATAGTCTATGGAGCTATACCATACCTGCAAGCAGTGTGGTCGCTCCGGGTATAGATTTCTATGTGGTGGCCACCGATGTCGACGGACTTGTGGGCAAGAGTCCCTCTGTTCCGAATCCGGCTAAGGAACCTTATACCATTCCCGTAAAGAACAACGTACCTAAAATTACATCTCTTGTCGAAGCCTGTATCGATACGACCAACGGTAAGGGAATCTTTGATTTCCAGGTTTCCGATACCGATGGTATTAATCAGGTTATCCTGTATTACAAGAATGATATTGGCGTCGTGTTCGAAACCCAAAACTTCATGCAGGATAGAGGCGATAAGAACCTCTGGTTTGCCGAAATTCCTACATCCTACTTTGTGGACAGCGAAGTAGAATTCTATGTCCGAGCCCTAGACAATAAAGGAGTTTCTGCACGCTGGAATAAGTTCAAGAATGCATCCGTTCCCGCCTGTAAGGACGGAAAGACCATCAGAGAAGTCAAGGATTCTATCGCCCTGGTAAACGTCTCTAACAAGAACGAGGCCATTGCCCGCGAAACAGAAGTCATCTCGGCGACCCTCACCACAGAAGACTTCTCCCGCGGAGTGGATACCGTGCTGGTGAACCTTTCTTGCCTTGTTTCCGGCGACATGGAAGAAAACCTGAAAATGGTGGAGACTTCTTCGGGCAAGTACAAGCTGCTTAACGACATGAAGAAGGATGAACGCAACGCCAAGCGCAACGACGGACGTCTTTCCTGTACCGCAGCCGACACCATCGTGGTTTCCTACAAGGATCCCATGTTCGGAACCACCGTGGCCGACTCCGCCGCAATCAGTTCCATGGAAGGTATTGAATACCGCTTTATGGATAGTAAGTGCTACGAAGACCTGGATTCTGTACTCACTTCTTCTACAGCACCGTTCTGCCTGGTCATCAATATGGAAAGCCCCACCTTGGACAAGGCTGACACTCTTGACGTAATCCTGTTTAGCAACACCGGCGACACCTTGAAGGTAAAGGCTGTTGAAACAGGCAAGTACACTTCTGAATTCAAGGTAAAGAATGCATACTTTACTTATGTAAGCGAAAAGAAGGCCCAGAAGGATACTGTACTGGATGCCGTCCTGAATTTTGACGGGGAATCCAACCGCATCAAGATCCAGGCTGAAGTAAAGTCCGACAAGTCCAACCTGAAGACTCGCGACTACCTGATCGTGAACTCCGATTACGTCGGCGCTGAATTGGCAGAACTGTACGACAGCGACCTGGACGGACAAGCCGACTCTATCCGCATTCACTATAAGAAGGCTATTACCGCCAAGATTGAAAGTATCGATACCCTCTACTGGAATAAGGCCGGCGACGAATGGCGTAGCGTCAAAAAATCTGAAATTGTCCTGGAAAGCGACAACAAGTGGATTCACGTCAAGCTAGAAAAGCCTTTCGAATATGGAAAGACCGCAATAGACACTTCTGCCAAGCCCTACCTGCAGCTGACCAAGAGCAAGGGCGATATCATGCAGAAGATGTTTATCGAGGATCATATCGGCGCCGTACCTGTTGAAGCGGTAAAGCATCCTGGCGAAATGACTATTTCTGAATATCTGGATGCATCCGACAAGCTTCCGCCCGATACTCTGGTCATTACCCTTTCTGAACCCATCAAGAACGTTGGCGACAGCGCCGCCTGGAAGAAGCTGTTCCGTTACAGCAAGAGCTGCAGCGATACAGCAACCCATTCCATTAACGCCGAGGCTCCCACCATCGATTCCACCGGAACCGTCTGGACCTTCGTTCTCAAGGATTACAACATTTCTGTGGACAACTGCATCAGGACCAACCCCGCAGCGAACTACGTAGACCGTTCCAAGAACCCCATGGGCCGCGGCGGAACCGACGTGACGGGTAAGGATGGCAGTGTCTACCTGTATGAAGTGGCCGGCAACCCCGCCATCAGCGGTTTGGGCAAGAAGGCCAAGTGGATCCCCGAAAAGGGCGACCAGTGGGAAGTTCAGCCCGACACCATTTCTAGCGTCAGGTTCCAGACCATAGCCCCCTTCCACGCCTTCATCACCATTTACGACGGGCTCTCTCACATTGTCACCTCCTTCCAGAAGGACTTTGGCCATAAGGGCGAAATGGAACAGGAAATCCGCGGTAACGACAAGAACCACTACAAGGTGGGATTCCTGAAGTGGAACCAGAGATCCAGCGATGGCCGCAAGGTGGGTACAGGCGTGTATATCTGGCGAATCGACTTCAAGTTCGAAGACGGACATGCCGAATACAGAATCCTGCAGACCGGCGTAAAACGGTAAGCATTCCCGAAAGTTCGACCTAGAATACTCCTCAAAAAAAAGGAACCCCGCCACACATCACTGTGAATTGGCGGGATTCTTTATTGCGTTTTATATGTGCGATTTAATTGTTTAACGGTCTAACATTAGAAACCGATACTTAACTCAGCCATATAGACACGTTCTTCATCTTGACCGGTGTAATATCCAAGTTCTTCAGCCCAGGTGGCAATTTCCAAGGTAAAGAAACGAAGTGCTTCTACAGCAATACCGGCAGTAGGGTAGCCACCCTTGAAGCCACCAGAAACTCGCAAGGCCAAGGCACGGAGGGCGTTGTTATAGCCGGGCCAGGCCAAGATATTCTGTTCCACTTCCAGACCGAAATTCACATGGGAAAGGGGCTTATAGTTGTTCCCCTTGCCAAAGGCGTCGGCATAGTCGCAGGCGAAATTGAATTTACGGCCATAGGCGGTATTCTTGTTAAAGAAACGGGGGCTATAGTTAAAACCGGCAGAAAGGTTCGGAGTGATCTTATCGCCAGCAAGATCCTTGAAGTAGACATCTCTAAGAGACATACCCAGACGAACTTCGCGAGTCAACTGATACAGCACACCCAGATCCATACCCATAGAAATGGAACTGAAATCCAGAATATGGTCGGTAGCGTCGTGGTAACGATCTTCAAGAGTATCCTGCAGGGTTGCATAGTTCATGATATCCAAGGTCATCATTTCGACCTTGTGACGCTTTGCAGCCTTTACACCGACACCCACAGACAGGTTGTCGGTAAAACCGTATGCCACTCCCGCCTGAGCCACACCATCCACGTAGAACGTATCCACAGCCAGGTAGGGGATAATCAGACCGCCATCCAAATGGGGAGAAATATTACCGTCAACCCAAATGGCACCACCAAAACCATGGAACGCCATTTCAGCATCCATCTTGATTTTCATGGTCAGCGACTTATGGTCATAATTGTTGATCTTGTGGATCAGTTCCGGATGAGCCGCCAGGGAGTCCATGAGAACCTTCGAAGAAGATAAGCCCAAAAGTTTCGCCGTATTATTGGCGTCGTTGTAGATCTTCTGAAGATCCTTGGCTACGTTATAGGTGGAGAAGTAAGTTTCGAAAGGGCCTGCTCCGCCAAGATTCAAACGCATGTCGCCTATGTTACGGGGGTAGTACCCCTGCTCCGGACGCAACTTGTAGTTTCCCAGTCTGTCAATCTGAGAAAGGCCTGCGTAGTTAAAATAAATAGCTTCCTTATCATCTACAACAGCCACATGGGCATTACCCATAGCTTCAGCACGCAGAGAATGGTGTGTAGGCGCCTTGGCAGCAAAGGACAATGCCGCAAGCGAAGTCGCCAGCATCAAAAAGGACTTACAAAAATTCATTAAAAATTCTCCCACTCATTAACCCAAATTCTAAACTGTTCCTCGGTATAGTTCACCCAGCATCCACCCACGCTATCCTGGCGTGCCTTCAAATTGTAGATCCTTCCAGAATAATCCTGAGCCACTCTCTTCTTGAGGGCCTTGAATTCTTCGGGGGACAAGCCCATGGGGTTGAACTTAATCTTCTTGGCAAACTTCAACAAATAATTCTGGCCATTGCTTTCACGCTTTGCATAAGAGGGATAGATATATTCCCATTCACCGCAATTCTCTTCGGTGCAGAGTTTGCCGTCACGGTCAATATCCACATTCATGTACTTTTCGTTGGGGCCGAAAGAGGAATAGACCACACGGTCCTTGGTCTGTGTTTTGCCGGCAGCAATATTCTTTGTCTGCGTTGCCAGGTCAAGGGAAAATTCAGCATTTACGTCACGCAAATCTTCATCAACTTCACCGTCGCCATCGTTGTCCATGCCGTCCATAATTTCTTCATCATAACAGCCATCACCATCGTCATCCATGATTGTGCTCTTGCCAGTAACTGCAATAATGCTGTTGACAGACATATCGATTGCATCTGCATCTTCAGATGGTTCGGTAATGTCGGCAAGGACGCCACACATGGTGGATGCCACCTGAGTCTGGGAATTATCGGTCAGCCATTCGTCAAAGACGGGGATTGCCTGACCAGCCACAGAGGACATGGTTTCAGGATTACTTTCGCATGTGCTGAAGACTTCGTGCAGAGCGGCAGTAGACTCGCCATCCTTGTTTCTTTTCAAGGTATTGAGGACAGCACCCACATCGCAGCTATACTTTCCGGTATTAGGATCCACCATACCGCAACCGACAACCAGTTTGGTCGCATCGCGGAGCACGAACAATGTCTGCAACATGTTCAAAAGCATATAGCTTTCAGAAATGGTCCTGTAGGTAATCTTGCCATCCAATCGACCTGTGGTGTCGCGGGCGATAAACTCCTTCAACAGCGTAACCACCGTATCGATACCGGCTTCGTACTTGTCGACCACGGACTGTTCCATATCCAGCAAGGCCAGTCGTTCAGCTCCGCCGCTAATATTCACGTACTTCAAAAGTTCGAAGGTATTCAAGTCCTGCATGTTCAACTTGGCCTTGGCCAATCCATACCAAGCCTCGGAGTGAGTTGAATCTGCAGCGATTGCCTGATTGAAATAATCGGCAGCCAGAGTGTACTCGTTGTTTCTGAACTTGATGTAACCTTCGTAAGTCATGGCATCGGCATCACCAGACTTGATGTTCGCATCTTCAGTAGGGTTGAACAAGTTGCAACCCGCCACACCCAAAGCGGTTGCCAGTGCTGCTGCAAGCACGAATTTCTTAGTTTTGAATGAAATCATCTTTGTTTTCCAATTTTGCTACAAAGATAACATTATTCTTACAATAAATATACTTCATTAGTTTTTTACACTTCGTTTTTTGTATTTTTTTCTTTTATGGACGTCAGAAAATCAAGCGCAAACTGAGGGGATTAAAAAAATTATATTTGGACCATGGATTCTTACCGTGAATATCTCCCGACCAAGGCATTCCGTATTGCCGAAATGCGCCTGGCAACCCTGCTCAGGGCCGAAAATGACCGTCTTGACGCCCTGGCCCAAAGCCTTGGACGCGAGTGCGCCATCGGGCCAGATAACCTGGCTCGGGAACTGCCCAACATCATCAAGTTCACGGACGAGTACCACGACCTTTATATGAAGTACCTGGATGCGGTTCTGCCTCAACAGCCGCGCCCCATCCAGTGCAGGCCCGCCTGTGGCAATTGCTGCCACCATTACCCCATGTCGGTGGAGCCCTTCGAGCTGGTGTTTCTATATGCCAACCTGCGAAAGCGCGACGACCTGCTGAACATCCTGGAAGCCTGCCAGCTCAGGTCTTCGATGTTCGAGGATTTCTACGAAAAGCGCAAGGCCGAAGACCAGGCGACCCTTCCCATGAATGCAGACCCAGCCAAGGTAACGGAACTGGACGAGTTTGACGACCGCGCCGAAGACCTGGCCCTTCATGATTATTTTTCGGCCTGGAAGCCTTGCCCCTTCTCGAATCCGGTGGGGGACTGCATGGCCTACAAGATCCGCCCTGTTTCTTGCCGCATGTACTTTAGCGAAACAGACCCGCAATTCTGTACGCCGGAACATTTGCAGAAACCCGAAAACGACAGCTATATCGTCTACCTGCCCGACAGCATCGAAGATGCGGTGTACCGCGTTTCGGAGCATTACGCCCTGCTGGACCTGCCCGAAAGCTATTTTGGCGGTCTGTTGGCTGTAAACAAGTACGAAGGTGTCATGAGCAATACCGACGGAGGCGAAGTCGTCGGATGAGTTTTTCGGATTTTGTACACGAAATCCAGATGGACCTTTTTGGTGCGCCTCCTAAGCCAAAGGAGAGCGATAAGCCCAAGGTTCCCAATTCCGTTTCACAGAACGGATTGGTGGGTTTTAAGTACAGTAACTTCATGAAGAAGAGCATCCGCTGTAGGGGCGGAGTACTGTTTGGCCACCCCGAGGTGATTTTCCCGGCCTACATGAAGTCTGATGAATTTGCGCAAGCCCGCGAACTGGCAGCAGAATGGGCTGAACACGCCACCAAGCGCAAGACACAGAAGAACAAGGAAGTGACCAAGGAACTAGTGACCCGTTTCTGGACGCTGGTAGACCAGATTCTTGCCGACAAGGGGGAGGCACCCCTGGCAACCCGCCACAAGCTTCCGCCCATGAAACCCAAGGGCAAATATCACGACCTGACAAATATTTTGTCTGCAATCAACAATACCTATTTCGAAAACAAGCTGACATGCCGCATTACCTGGAGCAATAGGGTAGGGGGTCTCAGTTTTCATTCGGTACGCAAGGACCCTGTAACCGGCGAAGACTTCAACCTGATCAGCATCAGCAAAGGCTACGATGCAGCCAACTGCCCGGAATACGCCGTGGCCGGTGTGGTGTACCACGAATGCCTTCATATTGCAATTCCGCCCGAAGTAAAAAATGGCCGCCGAATTGTTCATGGTCGTGCCTTCCGCAAGCAGGAACGCCTGTACCTCTATTACGCCGAATGGATCAAGTGGCATAAGGAAGTGCTTCCTAAAAACATCCGCGACATGCGCCGTCATAAGGAATTATAAGGAACTATAAAAAAAGACCAGCAGAAGCTGGTCTTTTTTGACGCTATAAGAAATATTACCTTGTCGGATACCACTGAGTTATATTATCGAAATCAGGTACTGTAAATCCGCCATTTACACCAGAACATTGATTAGAACTTCCAATTTCATAAATGCTGAAATAACCTTCTTTACCCAAAGCATCCGAATAGGTTAAATCAATACTTTTAACCATCTTCAAAGCTTTGTTCATATCAGGAAATGTTTCTGTTGGAGAAAAATGAATGTCACCAATTACATTTTCATAGGAAGACATAAAATCATTCCAGGTAAAGACTAATGTTTTAAGAGAATCATTTCTTGTCTTAGGCAGTAACGCAACAGGCCTTTCATAAGAATAAGGTCCGCCTCCACTGTTATCAATAATATCTATCTTAAGGTATGCAGTATCGGTACTTGTATAGGTGATACAAATTCCGTCCCACGAGGAAATGTCTTTCCCTACAGAAAAGGCAACTCCGTTATAAGGAAAGTAATGTTCATATTCAGCCTCAAATCCATACCGCCCGACTACGGCTTTGTACTCGGAAACAACTGCATCTAGAGTTCCAGACTCTTCATTGTATTCACTAGTTTTGATTTCAAAATCTACTGGCCACGTAAATACGGGGTCTTGAGAGTATAATCCAACAACTCCTTCGTTGTGTGCTTCGCTACCGTTCCAATAGAAACACTCTTCTGTATTTTCATTATTGCAACGTGTCTCTATATTGTTATCGAAGTTGCAGAACTCTGTAAGAGGGGAGAAAGTCTTGTTGTTGCACAAATTGTAAATTTTTCCATCTTCGCCGCAGAATTCAGACTGGTCGTTATATTCTTCACCGCCACATTTTTCACGAGGTTCGCCCTTTGAATCACAAAATTGTTCATCCGGGTTATAGGTTTTCGTTTCGCTACAAGCATATACCTTGGGGCCGACAATATTATCCACTTTTTTTAGCGTAGTAATCTCGTAAACCTGGTAATTATATGATTCTTGTGTAAATGAAAAATGACTTACAACGATGCTTTTACCAAAGGGCTTTTCTCCGTCACCAAAGGCAATTTTCGTTGTTGTATAGTTTTCTGTCGCATCAAGGCCATCAGACCATGTATATTTCCCCATGTTATCATAAGTTGCGACTAAAGTAAGAGACGTGCTTGCCTTATAGGTGATACATAGTCCACCCCAATCAGAGATGTCGTGGAGTTCTCCATCAGAAGATATATTTGCTTCCATATTTCCTATGGTATTCGAACCAGATATTTCTCCGACCGAGCATTCAACTCCATCATCATCTTGCCAGCATCCCCAATTCAAGTTTTGTTTTTCGCCCCAACTTGAGTTGTACAACACATTTCCTTCACAAGTTGATTGTACTTCAATCTTCATGGTGTCGCAGGTGATTGTATCCTTGATACCATTGTAGTATTCAATATAGGCTACAGGAGTATAACTGCGTCCTTGTTCATTCAGTTCCAGAGTTGCCATGTTGTTTTCTGTTTCATTGCCAACGGCATCCTTCCAGGTTACTGTAACCAGAGAATCAGGCAACTTTCCAGACATTCCGTTGAGGGTTATAGTTTGAACATTACCATAAGCGATTTCGCTTGCGGCGGTTTCGTAGACGCAACTTTGATAGCGATAGAGAGCCCATCCTGTAGGGCATTCAATATTTTGATAAACCCCGTCATCAAGAGTGATTCTTAAATTACGACCATAAGACTGCGTACCTTCATCCTCAACAATGAGGGAATCCGTGACTGTTCTTGACGTGGTGTCTCTTTGGAACCATACAAATGTCGGGTTCAGGGTATTAACTACTCCATTGTACAAGGACGAGTATGTAAAGTTCCATCTGAGAGTATCACCCATCAAGACATGTTCTTTTTCGATGTTACAGCTCTTAATAATGTTATCCGTAAAATATGGATCATCGGAATTTTTCATTGCCGAGTATTCGCCAATTTCAAGAAGTTCAAATGCACCCTCCAGAGCACCATCAGTACTATTCAGGGTAAAGGATATCTTGATTTTTTCAGCATTAACAGATCCATCCTTATTATCCACAATGGATTTGCCTTCATTATCAAGGAAGCTTCCAAACTCGAAGCACCTTATATGGAACTTGGTGGGATCAGAGGGAAGTACCGCAGAATATTTACCATTTTCGTTTTCAATGGTCAATCGGGCTGTTATGGGATTCTCTATAGCAACCTTGTTCCAATTATTTTTCCAATTATAGTTTACACAGATTCCTTGCCAGTCTGTAATGTCCTGACTGGTCTTATCTCCCTTAAGATAGAAGAACATCTCAGGATTGTTATTAGTATAAACGGTGGTGTAAATATATCCTTGTTTATTGACACATTCTTTAGCAGTTAAATTGTCTTCTCCGAATCCAAACTTGCCGTTGGATTCCCATTCGCTGGTTATGGTGTCGCCGTCAAACCACATGAAGATATCATCTTTTGTATTAGCATTCCAGCCAAATTTGAAGTAGCCATTTGTAGTATTTCTTACAAATTCCGGAGGCGTGGGAAGGGTTATAGAAGAAGAACATTCATTTAAGCTACCAAAGGTAATCAGGTTAAAGTAGGCGTTCTGGCGCTCGGTCGTCTTGATTAAAAAATCGACTTGAGTCAAAGAGCCATACAGTAACAAGATCTGCTCCAAATCGGTGTTACCCAAGGTATACGTAAACTTGCTGTACTGATCAGTAGACGTAGTTTTAGGCATGTCAATATCGACATATTTATCATCGAGTCCATGCAGTCGCAGATAAGCCCTTGCGGTACTGACATAATCAACACAAACACCTTCCAAATTGATAATGTCAATAGACTTTTCCATTTTGACAGAAACCAGAACAGAATCCTTTGTATTCGGATAGATTTCGCCGCAAATACCACCACAGGATTGAATGATATCGTCTAGTTTTTCGTTGGCGTCATAACCCACATAATCCTCAGGAACCATCCACATGTCATTGTAGTTTCCAGCCAGTTTCCATTTCCAAGTGTATTTGTCATAGGAGAATGAGCTTCCATTTTGTGCGTTCCATACAAAGCGAGGAGCACTGGATTCATCTGCGCTGGACTTCGGTTCAACACTAGCGCTGGATGCAGGCTTCACGGAATTGCTGGACTTAGGCGCAACACTTGCACTAGAGGCGGGTTTTACAGATCCACTGGACTTCGGCTTAACGATTTCGCTGGAATCGACATCGGCAGATTCGCTGGAGTTTTCCTGAACGTCATCACTTGATTTCAGGTAAGAGGAACCATCGCTATAGAATCCCAGGGCAACAATGTTGAAACTGAATTTTTCGTCAGAGTCTCCTGCAAAGGAAACCATGATGGCATTGGCTTCGCCCATAAACTTGTTGAAATCGGATTCACCGAAGATATATTCCAGGGAACTGAACGGAACCAGTGTTCCGCGGACCAAAGTATCGTTGGCGAAGTTCTTAAATTCACAGCAGTATTCAGATATAACGGAACCGTTATCATCCAAGTGTAGCAGGCAGATATTTGTGGAGGCGTAGGTGCTGCCAAGAGCAAGAGCGATTCCACTGTAACTGGATTCGTTGCTCAGGTCCACTGATTCAAAACGGAATGCGACACCTGCTTCGGCATAGCCATCTGCATTGTACAAGGAACCTGCAAGGCCCCCACTTCTAGAGACAATTGAACTGATGTCGTCTAGAGAGTTTGTGGCGAAGTTGTTGCCCGATTCATCTTTAGCGTGGAAAATAATGCTGCTTTTATCGTTAGCAATTATAAAAGGGCTGAATCCAGATGAGGTTGTTTCAGAAATGTAATCGTCAGCATAACCCTGCCAAACAAGATAGGCCGATTCAAAATCGTAGGTGGGAATCTCCGTATTACCTTCGGGAGTTATGACTCCGTATGTTCCCTTGTGTTCTTCCTTGAATTCTTCGGCGTAGTCAGTACAGGCAGTGGTGTTCAGCAAAAAGCCCAAAGAAAAAAGGGCAGACAGGCGAGTTGCAAATTTCATGTTATTCTTCATTTTTCAGCCCCTTAGAACAAGAATGTTACACCAACGGCAACAAGGCCTGCGGCGGCGATTCCGATACCGACGGTTCGCATGGTTTGAGCAGATTCAATCTTATCTAACTGATCATTATACTCTTCGTGGCTACTGATGCTCTTTTCACGTTCAGTCTTAGCCTTGTTGTTGAAGACGGCAGCCATAACGCCACCGCCAACAGCGACGGCGCCAGAAATGGCCAGGGGTACCCAGTGGACCTTGAAGCTGGACTTTTTCTGTTCGTTCGTTGCGTCCTTGGCGGCTTCGGCAGCCTGAGCCTGTTTCTGTTCTTCGATGCGGACCTTTTCTTCGGCGGCCTGCTTTTCAAGATTCTTGTCAGAGGAATCCTTGGCAGGTTTGGCGACGGCAGTGGTGGAGTCGGGGAGAGGCTTGACCACGGGAGCAGGAAGGATAGAATCACCTACGGTTGCAGTCGAAACAATTTCACCCTTGGCAACGGCAGCGGTGGCGTTAGAATCCTGGGAACCCCAGCTCCAGCGGCCCATCAAATCCTTTTCTTGATAGGCAGCGGTAAATTCCACACGTCCCCTAAAATTTTGCATGGAACCGTCGGTTCCCAAGGGGAGTTCTACCTTGCGACGGGGCATGTTTACGAACAGGTGGCTGAACTTACGACCCATGGGGAGGGCATCTACGCTAAACAGCTTGGCTCCGCTCAAATAGTAAGCGCCAGAAACCGGACGTTTCAAATCAAGATAGAAGTCCAACAGGTCCGGTTCCAACACAATGCGCACATTGGCAGAACTGTTACTCAGGGAATCGTTAATTTTCAAGACAGATTCAATAAAGAGGGGTGCGAACTCGCCACCGCCCTTACGCATGACGATGTCACCACATTTTTCAAGCCAGCGTTCCATAATGTTCTGCTGGGACTTCATACGGTCGGCATCAAAGTACAGGTTGAAGTTATAGGTGGCGTCAAAGGCACCGTCAAAACTTAGGGGTTCAAGGTCTACGGAACCATTCAGCTTTAACAACTGTTCCTTGGAAACCAGGATTCCGCCCAAGGCCGTAGCGCAGGTTTTGATCTGTTCGGTACGTTCCGCAAGGGAATTGCCCATCTTCATGGCACCCAGCCGCAGTTCACCGGTAAGTTCCATGTACTTGGTTTCGAATTCGGGGAGTTCAACGGCATAGAAGTGACTACAGGCGTCGTCCAGCACATCGTTGATAGAAATCATGGAGCACTGGTCGTTCATCTTGGCGATCTTGTTGGCTTCTTCCCACAAGGCGTCCAGTTCCGGGTTGCCCTGGCCCAGTCCCTGTTTCAAGGATTCCAAGTCTTTCTGAATGGCCTGAAACTCCGAGGCGTCTTTCACAAAGATGGAGGCGGTGGGGTCGGACCATACAAATTGAGTAAGTGCGACAAGCAAAAGCGCGATTTTAGGCAAAAATCTCATAACTTCCCTTTAAAAATTTTCACAGCAAAAAAATAAGAATTTCTTAAGATTCTGGAATTGCTTGGAAATCGTTTGGGCAGTCTTATAGGGGAAGTCCTGAAAAACTGATATTTTTATTACATTTGGAATAAATTTTGGGATATTCATAGCATGTTTTTGAATTTTGACAAGATGAAGTATTTGGCCGTCGGGGCAGCCCTATGTGCCATTTGTGGATGTAAAGATGAAAATCCTGGGGGAACAAAGGCTTTGGGTACCCAGGTGACCGCCAATCAGGTTCAGTCTGACGAAAATAAGGCTGCCGCAAAGAAAGCGGCCGAAGAAAAGTCCATTATCAAGGGCAAGGTCCGCAAGGTTATTGGCGAATGTGACCTGCTAAAGAAAAACGCGGACTGGAGCCAGTTACGCATGGGTCAGAGGGTGGTGGAAAACGACCGAATAAGAACCGCCCTGGAATCCGAGGCGCTGGTGGGTGTGAACGATGGTTCTACCTTGCTGATTTCGGAACTTTCCGACGTGACTATTTCTGCCGAGATGCTGGATTCCATGTCCAGACGCATTTCTGTGTATGTGAAGCAGGGTAATGTTTACTTTGACGTGCAGAAGCAAGGGGAATCCCAGATGGACTTCCGCACGGGAATTGCCGTTGCAGCTATCCGTGGAACCGCAGGCTTTGTGGGAAACGTAAACGGCAACATGGTGGCCTCTTTGAAGGAAGGCCGTCTCGAAGTGAAGTCGGATAAGGAAACGACCTCTATCGAAAAGAACCAGACCGTGGTACTGGATAGCGTGGGTAAATCCAAGAAGCTGAAGCTGAAGTCCTCGGGTACCAAGGCCTTGGCTGCTGCCATCGATTCTCTGTCAAAGACGTCCGACGGTTCTATCGAAAAGTTGACCGAGGCTCTTGAAAAGTTCGATAATATTTATGCCGTACGTCAGGCTACTTTTGCCAAGAAACTGGAATCCAGGCAAATCCGCTTCGAGGTTCTGCCTCTTGCCGAAACAACGGAACAGGATAGTGTTATTCTGGTGGCTAGCGCAACGCCTGGCCTGGTGGTTAGCGTCATGGGCGAGGTGGATACGGTTCCTGCAACGGGTCTGTACCAGCATACTTTTAAATGGGAAGAAGGAACCTATGGCATCAAGCGCTTTATTGCCGGCTGTAGGGAAGGTGACCTGGAAATCCCCTGCGGATTGTGGAGTACTGCCTATGTGAAGCCCGCTCCTGCTGTACAGCCCGGCGACACTGCTCAAGCTGCCGTTGAGACCTCTGCCGCTGAACCCGCAAAACCTGCCGCCAAGGACTTGAGCAAGCTTGCAGTTTCTATTGCCGGCAAGGTGGATGAACGGATCCACTACTATCAAGGTACTTACCGCAACAAGATGCGTTTCAGCCTGAAGAATATTTCTGAAGATGACCTGGGCGAACTGGCCAGCATCGAAGTGACCAAGGGCGGAAACAGGGTGGCCCTCTTCGAAGGTAGCGATTTGAGTTCGCTGAACTACAGCGCCGACGTGGAAGTGGAACAGAACCATATCGCCGAATACGAAGTGGTGGCAAAGCTTAAGAACGGCAAGACCAAGCGGGCCAAGAAAACTTATACCGTATTCTGCGGCAACCATTCCCGCAACGGAAACGCACTGGATCCCGACATGACCGAGGCTCAGGAATTCGAAGAGGCCAAGGCTGACCTCGTAAGAGATTAATCAAACTGGAATTTAAACAATTAGGTGTACTTATGAAGACTTTCTATAAAAAATGTGTTGTTTCTTCTGCTTTTGCAGGTTTGCTGATGGCTTCTCTTGTTGGCTGTTCTTCTGCTCCGGCTCCCGAAACAGAACCGACACGCAACAATGCCAAGAACGCCTATAGCGAAATGGAAGACGGCCAAACTGTCGCTCCCGCACAAAGTGCCGCCGCGCCTGCTCCGAAGGCAGAAACTCCTGCCGAAGAAACTCCGGCTGTGGCCATTTCTAACGTGCAGTTCAAGGTAAAGCCCACCGTTATGGTGTTGCCGGCCATGGGCGCCAAGGGGGCCACAAGCATCGAAGTCATCAAGAAGAATCCTCTGGCCAAAACCGCCATGGAAGTAATCAATGCCTACATGACTGAACGTGGCTACAGCGTCATGAGCCTCGAAACCCAGAACCAGCTTGATGAAGTGGTTCAGCTCCAGGATGACATTGCCGGTAACGATGCGGACTTGGCCTATGTGGCAGGCCTTGCCGTTGGTGCCGACATCAACTTGACTTTTGCCGGAAGTATCCAGAACGACAATCTAGTTATTGACCTGAATGCCAGCGACGCTTCTACCGCACAACTCATCGCCAGCGAATCCAGCCGCCAGAAAGACGAAGGGGAAGGCCAGCGTGTGTTAGTCCAGAAGGCTGTAAAGAACGCCATCGTGGCCCTTGAAAATAAGGTTCGCGATGAACTGGCCGCCGAACTTGAAAAAGGGGTGCAGTACAAGGTGGTTTGCCGTTTGACAGGCGATTTTACCGATGAACAGGCCGAAGAAATTTCCAATACGGTCTCTATGAAGGTCCGCAAAATGTTTAACAAGATGCAGGTGAAGTCCATGACCCGCAACACCTACGATCTTGTAGTCTATGCCGACCCCGACAAGTACGAAGACGCCCAGATGGTTTACGCAGAATTCTACGAAGCCCTCAGCGGAATGGCCAAGGTTCGCCGCCAGAACATCACCAAGAAACTGATTATTCTGGAGATTCAGTAATGAACTGCCGTTCCCTGAAAGCGATTGTATTGAGCCTTGCCCTGGGTGTTTCCCTGGGAACAGCCGAAAATCTGCTGACCTATACCGCATCCTCCAAGGTATCCCAGAAGGACGCCGACCAGAAGGCTCTTGATGGGGTTGCCAAGCAGATGAGCACACGGGTAAAATCTGAAATGGAAACCCGCAAGTCTGAAGACGCTAACGGAAACGTTACCGAATCCGCAGACATGTTCAAGGGCAGCTACACCAATGTGGTGCTGAAAGGCGCAAAGATTGTTCCGGGCCCCAAGCAAAATAACCAGTTTACTTCCACGGTGACCGTCGATCTGGACCAGATTGCCTCCAAGATTCTCCTGGATCTGGATGTCATCCGTAACGACGTAAAGGATAAGGAAAAGATTATCCGCACCGACCTGAAGGCTCACGATTATTACAAGACTTCTGTTGACATGGCCGCCTTAGAAAAGTTGGTGGACCGTTACAACGAAGAACTTGAAAATCTTTCTACAGTCCAGAAAGTTCCCGCTGACTTGAAGCTGGACACTCGACTGAACGCCTTGAGCGAATTCTTTATGGACAATTTGCAGTCTCTGAAGATGGAAACGGACTTGACCAGCGAAGCCTTGATTGTATCGGTGAAGGATTACGCCAAGCCGGTGGCTTTTATGCCAATCGCCTTGGTGCAAGACCGCAAGAATTTGGTGGTGGAAAAGACCGACGACAAGGGACAGGCTGTCTTTGACCTGAAGGACGTTATGGCCAAGAAGCCCACAGGCGAAGTGACCGTACTTCCGGATCTTAAGTTCAAGTATGTACGCCCTGCTGCCATCGTTTCGAAAACTGTGCAGTATTCTGCCGAAAGGACAGGCGTTGCCTACAGACTTTCCTGCAAGGGAGAAACCGCAGAATGTGGAGCCCTCCGCAAGTTCCTGCTGGAATCGGGCTTCTCCTTCGTAGACGATCCAAAAACGCCTGAACTGGCGGTGACGTTGGACTTTAGCGATAAGGCCAACAGCGGTAAGACCCTGTACACCTCCAAAGCAACCATTTCCATCAAGTCCGGAGACGTCGAAATGGTGGAACAGCCCCAAGGTGTAGGCCGCGACAGCGAAAGCGCTCACGTCAAGGCCATTACCAAGCTGCCCTCCTCCAAGATCCTGCAGAATTTCGCTAAATCCCGGTCAGCAAAACGTTAGCCAGTTCCGAGATGATGTCGTCCTTGTCATCGACATAGGATAGCGGGTCTTCGAGAATTCTTTCGCATTGCATTTTCGTTAGCAGGGTTCTGTAGGGAGAGCTACCGCCAATCTCTTCGGCCCTTTTATTGATGTTCTCCAATGTATCCTGCAAATCCAGGAAGTATTGGAGGACTTTTTTTATGGTTTTGCTATTGCGTTTTAACAGCTGGTCGGCCTTGATTTGAACTGTATTTCGGTACCACAGGGAATTTGGAGCCGTCTTCAGGGATAATTGCAGCAGGGGTTCATGATTTCCTAGGAGGAACTGGTTTAAGGCATCGATATATTGCCGGGTATGCGTTTGTAACTGCAGAAAAAGTCCCGGGAAGTGATCGTCAGCAGTCCCGATTTCCTGATTCAGGTAGATCAGGCGGGAGAGCCTGGCGTGCTGAGGGAGGATTTGTGGGTTGGCCACCCTGAGGAGATCACCAAAACTAAGACGACGACGGTTAATGTGACGTCTGCAGAACATTTCTTCGGCATCTTTTAGGGTAATGGGTGTTAAGTAAACGGTTTGACTTTCGGGTGAGTACGTTAGACTTCCTGGATTCAACAGCATATCTTGAATAATTTGTTCAAAATTTTCAGAAGCCTCTGCATTTACGGGAGTCTTGTACCGCTTAAGTTTGATGTCGAAAGGAAAAATGTCTTTCGATGTCAAAAAAAGGTTGAAGCAAATGTCAAATTTATAGCGGTCGCCTAAACGTTCGAAATCGTCATAGAAGTAATTTTCGCCAGTGACGGTAGTCATGTTCTCGATGCGTATGGAACTGTAGTCGATTTTAAATTCTGCTTCATGCCCCATAAAGGTGGTGGGGAGCACAAGGAAGTCCAGCAACTTGGTGACAAAACTTTCGATATTCGTAAAGTTTAGACTTGACGTATATACCGTGATACGGCTGTCTTCTATGGTGATGGTTTTACGCATCAGGAATTCAAGCCAATTGGGAATCTTGGACTTTGTCTCATGAGGATTCTTGGAAAGGTTGGTGAGAAGCATATCCATGTATTCTTTGACAAGGAAGAATACCTCTGTAAGGGCCTTTTCAGAGTAATTGATTTTTATCTCGCCCTTCTTGTATTTATCGTATGCGGTTTCAAAATTGCGTTCCTTATCATGTAAATCAAAAATACGATTCACATAACGGCTTACCACATAAAGAGTCTGGTGAATTCCGAAGGGTCCGTGGTTTATGTCAAGGGACTTGTAAATTGTCTGCATGAAAACGCTCCTCAACCCTTATATCGTTTCCAATCGCAAAATTGTAAACTTGCCACATATATCTTTTTTCTAAATTTTCGCCGTTCAAAATTTAAACGTGTATATCACGAGGTAACTCAATATGGCAATGCAAGATATGAATGACCAGGTCGTCGCTCGCCTGGCTAAGCTGGACAAGTTCAAGGAAATGGGTATCGAGGCCTATCCTCATAAGTTTAACCGCACCCATGATTCCAAGGTTCTCAAGGAAAATAAGGACGCTCTCATCGCTTCCCAGGAAGAAGTGGCTTTCGCTGGCCGTGTTGTCCGCTTCAATCGTAAGGGCAAGATGTGCTTTATGCACCTGAAGGACCGTTATGGCCGTCTGCAGGTGGTTTGCGCCCGCGACGAAGTTGGCGAAGAAAACTACGAAATCGTGAAGATGACCGACCTTGGCGACTTCATCGGCGTTAACGGTACTATGTTCGAAACCCAGAGCGGTGAATACTCCGTACGCGTGAAGAAGGTGACCATGCTTTCCAAGGCTGTGCGCCCGCTCCCCGTTGCCAAGGAAAAGATTGACGAAAACGGCAACAAGGTGGTGTTCAACGAATTTGCCGACGTGGACGCCCGTTACCGTCAGCGCTATATCGACATGGCCTTGAACGACGACGTGAAGGACGTGTTCATCAAGCGTTCCAAGATTATGCAGTCCATTCGTGAATACCTCATCGAAAAGGGCTTCATCGAAGTGGAAACCCCGACTCTGCAGCCGATTTACGGCGGTGCAAACGCTCGTCCGTTTACCACCCATCACAATGCCTGCGATATGACCCTCTACATGCGTGTCGCTCCGGAACTCTACCTGAAGCGCTGCATTGTTGGCGGTATGGAAAAGGTTTTCGAATTCTCCAAGAACTTCCGTAATGAGGGTATGGACCGTACCCATAGCCCGGAATTCACCGGTCTGGAATTCTACGAAGCTTTCGCTGACTACAACGACATGATGGTCCACTTCGAAAACATCTACGAACGCGCCTGTATCGCAGCAAACGGCACCACCAAGATCATGACCCAGGGCAAGGAAATCGACTTCAAGGCTCCGTGGCCCCGCTACAGCATGATCGAAGCTATCGAAAAGTTCGGTGGCCTGAAGGTCAACGAAATGTCTGACGAAGACATCAAGAACAAGATGGAAGAACTGGGCGGCCACCTGGATGGTGAATTCAGCCGCGGCCGTGGCATCCTGGAACTGTTTGAACTGACTGTGGAAGACAAGCTGATCCAGCCCACCTTCATCAAGGACATGCCCACCGAATCTACTCCGCTCTGCAAGAAGCACCGTACCATCGAAGGCCTCATCGAACAGTTCGAACCCTACGCAAACGGCTGGGAACTGGGCAACGCCTATACCGAACTTAACGACCCCATCCGTCAGCGCGAACTTCTGGAAGACCAGGTCCGCCGTGGCCGCGGTGGTGAAGGCGAAACTCACCCCATGGACGAAAACTTCATGCACGCTATCGAATCCGGTCTGCCTCCTACCGGCGGTGTTGGCTTCGGTATCGACCGTATGGTGATGCTCCTGACCAACCAGGAAACCATCCGCGACGTGCAGCTCTTCCCGCTGATGAAGCCGGAAGTGTAAGCCCGAAGGGCTTACTAGGTCGCTTCGCTCTGAGGTATGAGGTCGCTACGCTTTGAGGTATGAGCTAAATGCGTGATTTTCATTCTCTTGAAATTTGGAACAAGAGTCATATGTTGACTCTTGATATTTATCGTGTAACGGAAAATTTCCCGAAGAATGAAATCTATGCTCTTACGTCACAAGTTCGCAGGGCCGCATACTCCATTCCAATGAACATTGCTGAAGGTTGTGGAAGAAAATCTGAAGCTGAATTTTGCCAGTTTCTCAATGTATCTTCCGGTTCAGCATCGGAATTGGAATATCAGTTGCTGTTGGCTCACGACCTTGGGTATTTGGAGAAGGAATCTTTTGAAAAATTGAGCGCAGATGTTGTGTCAATTCGAAAAATGGTTCAAGCTTTTGCTGCTCATGTCGCATCTCCCAAAGCACCGAAGGTGCGACCTCTAGCCCCAAAGCCTGCTGAAAGCAGGCGACCTCATGCCTAAACCTCTCGTCTCTCGTCTAATTATGAAACTTGAACTACTCATTGCCTGGCGTTATTTGGGGGCTCAGCGTAAGAGTCTCTTCGTTTCGCTTATCGGCATCTTCAGTATGCTTGGCGTTTCCATCGGCGTGTTTGCGCTGGTGGTTGCTCTTGCTGCGGTTAACGGTTTTGAAGAAGAGGTAACTGCCCAGATGATCGGCAAGGACGCTCACTTCGAAATCATGGCCTACAATGGGGAACCGATTGCGCCCTACGACAGCCTGATCAAGGAAGTCCGAGCCCACGATTCCCGCGTGACTGCGGCTTCTCCTTTTATCATTTACAAGGTGGGCATCAGCAGCAAGAAGGTGAACGACGGTATCGTGATTTACGGTATCGACGGCGAATCCTCCAAGGGCGTTACCGACATCCACAAGTACATCAAGTGGGGCAACTACTCTGTAGATAGCCTTGAAGATTTGAGCGGCAAGATGCGTCCGGGAATTATCCTGGGTAACGGCCTTGCCAACAGACTTCGTGTGGTGGTGGGCGACAAACTTGTTCTGCAGACATTCCAGAGTCCCGATGCGGTAGCCGCCAGCGGTGGTCCCAAGATGATGATGTGCGTGGTCAGCGGCATCTTCGAGACGGGCACTTACGAGTACGACGGCAACTTGGCTTATGTGGGCATTCCCGAACTGCAGACCTTGCTTACCATGGGTGACGCCGTTACCGGAATTCAGTTCCGCATGAATGACCATTGGAAGGCTGGGGAGGCTGTAGACAGTCTTGGCACTTGGCTTGGTTATCCTTACTACGCCATGGACTGGAAGACCAAGAACATCACTTTGCTCAAGTGGATGAACTATGAAAAGTTTATCGTGGCTGCAGTGATTTGCCTGATTATTCTTGTGGCCGCATTTAACATCATCAGTTCCTTGATCATGGTGGTAATCGACAAGACCAAGGAAATCGGCATCCTCCGCAGCATGGGTTTCAGCAAGGCAGGAATCATGCGCGTCTTTATGCTCATGGGCAGTTTCATTGGCGTGGGCGGAACCATTGTAGGAGGTTCCATCGGTTTGATTTTGTGCAAACTTCAGGAAGCTTACCATTTTATCAAGTTGCCTGGCGACGTTTACGTGATTCCCTATTTCCCCATATCGGTTCATGTTCTGGATGTGGTCCTGATTTTTGTTATCGGCATCGCTCTTTGTGTGGCCGCCACCATTCTTCCTGCCTGGAAAGCCAGCAGACTTGACCCCGTAGGAGCCATTAGACATGAGTAGTGAGGTCGGGCTTCGCCCTCTGAGGTATGGGGTCGGAGCTTCGCTCCTGGAGGTGTTTAATATGTGCATACGAATTAGGTCGCTTTGAGGTAATAATGAGTATTGATTTAAAGAATGATGCTGAGGTACAGACCAGTGTAACCTCTAGCTCGCTTTGCGAGCGACCTGATAACCTCGTACCTCAATGCCTATTGGAAACTCGCGATTTGCGTCGTGTCTTTAGCGAAACTGGTGAACAGCTGGAAATTCTGAAGGGCGTTAATTTTTCAATGAACGCTGGCGAACTAGTCGCTCTTACAGGTTCCTCCGGTTCCGGTAAATCCACCTTCCTGAATTTGGTGGGTATGCTGGATACTCCCACTTCTGGCGAAATTCTGTTCAAGGGAAAGGAACTTTCGAAGTTCAGCAGCCATGAACGTGACATGTACCATCGAGCTCAAGTGGGATTCGTGTTCCAGTTCCATCATCTGCTCAGCGAATTTTCCGCTCTCGAAAACGTCTGTGTACCGGGTCGCATTCTCGGAACAAGCGAAGCCGAATGCCGCGAACGCGCCGAGATGCTTCTGGAAACCGTTGGCCTGAAAGACCGCCTGAAGCACTTGCCCCGCGAACTTTCCGGTGGTGAACGCCAGCGCATCGCCATAGCCCGCGCCCTGATGAACAAGCCGGATCTGGTGCTGGCCGACGAACCCAGCGGCAACCTGGACGAAGCCAATTCCGCAAAGCTTAACGAACTGATCGGCGAACTGAACGAGAAGTTCAACCAGGCGTTCCTCATTGTAACCCACGACGAGATGTTGGCCAAGTTCGCTAAACGCCGAGTGGTGATGCATAACGGTTTGATCCAGAGTATCGAATAACGTCCTTTAAAAAGTAAGATGGATCCGTTTGATAAAAAAATATGGGACGTCAAGTAGACAAGCGCTAACTATAAAAACGATAGTGAATGAGAATTTTTAGGTAAAAGTTATGTCTGATATTAACGGTATTTTTTCGAAGAAGGCTAAGGCGGTTTTACAGGCCGCTCGCATGGCAGCCCGCAATTTGGGCAGCGACAGCATTAGCACAGAACATTTGCTGCTGGGACTGGTCCGTGAAGATTCCGGCTTTGCAGCAGAAACCTTGACCGCCCTCAAGGTGAACTTGAATGAACTGGGCGAAAATGTTCAGCGTTCTTTGACTTCTAACGGTGGAATCATGACTGTGGGCGATGCTCACGGCGCACTCCTTTCGTTTACTATTCGTTGTAAGGCTGCATTGTTCAATGCGGCAAAGATCGCCAAGGACGAAGGGGACCAGTACATCGGTCCTGAACATCTCATGCTTGCCATCTTGCAGCAGAGTGAATCTCCCGCTGCAGGTACACTTTCCACTTTCGGCGTCACCTTTGAAAATTTCCAGCAGGCTCTGCAGCAGATCAAGCGCGATGCTATGGAATCTCAGGTTCCCGGCGAAGAGGGTATGGCTGGCGAAGGTCCTTTCGGGGGAGAACAGCCCCGCGAAGGTCAGCCCCGCGTTGGTGAAACCCGTCAGCAGGCTCGTTCCCAGTCCCGCTCCAAGACTCCGATTCTGGAACATTTTGGCCGCGACTTGACCGCTATGGCCCGCCAGGGTAAGCTGGACCCGATAATCGGTCGTGAAGCAGAAATTGAACGTCTGATCCAGATTCTCTGCCGCCGCAAGAAGAATAATCCGGCACTCATCGGTGAACCGGGTGTGGGTAAGACCGCCATTATCGAAGGTCTTGCACTGAAGATTGCCCAGAAGAAGATTCCGGAACTGTTGGCCAACAAGCGCGTAGTTAGCCTTGATGTGGCAGCCATGGTGGCAGGCACAAAGTACCGCGGACAGTTTGAAGAACGTGTGAAGGGCCTTATTATGGAACTTCAGCGCGTAGATAATTCCGTCATTCTTTTCATCGATGAATTGCATACCATCGTAGGCGCAGGCGGTTCTGAAGGTAGCCTGGATGCTTCCAATATTTTCAAGCCTGCACTTGCCCGTGGCGAACTCCAGTGCATTGGCGCGACCACCATCGATGAATACCGCAAGTACATCGAAAAGGATGCCGCCCTGGAACGCCGTTTCCAGACCATCGTGGTGAACCCGCCTTCTTCTGAAGATTCCATCCAGATTCTGGAAGGTCTGCGAGCCAAGTATGCGCAACATCATAAGGTCCGTTATACGCCCGAAGCCATTCGCGCCTCCGTCACCTTGGCAGAACGTTATATTTCCGACCGATTCTTACCGGACAAGGCCATCGACGTCTTGGATGAAGCAGGAGCCCGTGTCCGCCTGAATTCCATCCGCACACCTCAGGACTTGAAGGAAATGGAAGATGCCTTGGCAGAAGCCCTCCAGCAGAAGGAAGAGGCTATTGCCGAACAGCAGTACGAAACGGCTGCCGCCCTCCGCGACAAGATTGAAGCTCTTACAAACCAGATTGCAGAACGCCGCGAAGCTCTCAACAAGGAAGATTCCGCAGAACTTCCCGTAGTTGACGAAAACGAAATCCGCGATTGCATCAGTAAGATGACCGGCATTCCTGTTAGCCGCTTGGCTGGCGAAGAAGCACAGAAACTTCTGAAGTTGGGTGACGAAATCAAGGAACGTGTTATTGGTCAGGATCAGGCCGTAGATGCAGTCGTAAAGGCAATCCGCCGTACCCGCGCCGGCATTCGCAATAACAAGCGCCCCATGGGTAGCTTCCTGTTCCTGGGTCCCACCGGTGTGGGTAAGACTGAACTTGCCAAGGTCTTGAGCTTGAGCCTGTTTGGTAGCGAAGAATCCATGATTCGTATCGACATGAGCGAGTACATGGAAAAACATAGCATTAGCCGCCTGATCGGTGCGCCTCCGGGATACGTTGGCTTCGAAGATAACGGCGGACAGCTTTCCGAGAAGGTCCGCAAGCGCCCTTATTGCGTGGTGCTCCTGGATGAAATTGAAAAGGCTCATCCGGACGTTTACAACTTGCTACTCCAGATTCTGGATGATGGTATTCTTACTGATAGCTATGGTCGCAAGATTAACTTCAAGAATACAATCATCATCATGACCAGTAATGCCGGCGCCCGCGAAGTCCGCCATAGCTCTGGCATGGGCTTTACCAAGATGGGGGAGACCGACGACTACGAACGAATGGAAACCGCTATCCGCGAAGAAGTAAAGCGTGTATTCTCTCCGGAATTCCTGAACCGTATCGACGAACAGATTGTGTTCCGTCCGTTGACCAAGAAGGACTTGTCTTCTGTTGTGGATATCCAGCTGACCTTCTTGCAGAAGAACTTGTCTGAACGCGGAATCCTGCTGGAAGTTTCCCAGGCCGCCAAGGAATTTGTAGTTAGTCACAATTACGATTCCGCCCTGGGCGCCCGCCCCATCCGTCGTTCCATTCAGCAGTTGATCGAAGATGAAATTGCCGAAGGACTCCTCCTTGGAATCTACAAGGACTTCTCCACGATTTCCCTGGATGTGGTGGATGGCAAGCTGAAGTTTACTTCCGAGGCGTTGCCTAGTTAGGTATTAGTAGACAGTGGTTAGTAAACAGTGGTTAGTAAACAGTAGGTAGAAAGTGAATTTTTTTGCATTCAAATACTAACCACCAACCACTAACCACTAACCACTATTCTATATTTTTCTACGAAAAGTTCAAACAATCAACCAAAGGACTACATCATGGCAAAGATTTCTGCCGTTCTTATTTTCGGTGCACCGGGTTCCGGTAAGGGTACCGTCGGCGCTAAGCTCGCTGCAACCACTTCTCTGAAGCACCTCTCCACTGGTGACATCTTCCGCGGCATCGCTCCCTCCAGCGAATCTGGCAAGCTCCTGGCTTCCTATTCCAGCAAGGGTCTCCTGGTTCCCAACGAAGCTACCGTTGAAATCTTCGGCCGCTATGTTGAAGGTCTTGTCAACACCAACAAGCTGAACCCCGAAAAGGATACCCTCCTCCTGGATGGTATTCCTCGTACCGTTGAACAGGTCAAGCTCATCGAATCCATCGTCGACGTGAAGCACATCTTCGTGCTCGACATCAAGGATGAAGCTACCATCGTTGCTCGCCTCCTGAACCGCGCCAAGATCGAAGGCCGTAAGGATGACGCAGACGAAGCTGTTATCAAGAACCGCCTCAAGGTTTACAAGGAATCCACCGCCAAGGTTCTTTCCAAGTACAACAAGAAGATCATTTCTCACATCGTTGGCGACAACACTCCGGACGAAGTGTTCTGCGACGTGCTGAAGGCATACGTTGACTTCTGCAAGGCTTCCGCTCCCAAGGCTAAGAAGCCGGCTGCAAAGAAGACTGCCAAGAAGAGCAAGTAATTCTTGACCCAAAAGTCTGAAGGCACCCCGTTTTTACGGGGTGTTTTTTATTGTGCTTAAATCAACACAAAATATTACAAAAACCTTTCGGAATACTGAAAGTTTTTTATATTTGCTCAGAATTTGTTTAAATACCGCGTAAAAAGATTTTCTGACGGGAATATTGGTTAAAAATGGATAACTCTCAAGTTAACGCAAAAAACGGATCCAATACAGGCAGTGCAAAGAACGACGACGAAATCGATCTCCTCGAAGTTCTAGGAATTCTTCTTAAGCACAAGCTATTCCTGTTTTTCTGTCTAGTCGTCGGTGCTGTTGTAGGTTTCCTGGCCTCTAACTGGGTTCGCCCGCAATATACTAGCGACGCTCTTCTTCAAATTGATGTTAAGGGAAACAAGGCCGGAAAGGCCATGGGCGAAATGGGCGCACTCCTTGATGTAGCCAGCCCCGCAGAAGCAGAAATCGAACTTCTCAAGAGCCGCATGGTCTTGAGCTACGTCGTCGAACAGGAAAGACTTTGCTTTAACGCCTATCCCAAGGGACCCATGAAACGTCTGACCCATAAGGAAGGACGTATGGACCTTGAAAACCTGCATATTCCTGAAATTGCCATTACCGAAAAATGGTATGCCCTGGTTACCGGTCAGGATGAATTCATTGTCATTACCCCGGAAGATACGGAACTGGTAAAAGGCAGGGTAGGTGAACCTGTTTCTGCCCCCTACGCAGGAGATTCCCTGGTTATCCAGGTCAAGGCTCTCCGTGCAGAACCCGGCCAGATGTTCGTTCTCGTCGAATCTGATCCGCTGGCCGCAGTTCGTGAACTCGTGAAGCAGCTGAACGTTGCTGAAAAGGGTAAGCAGACCGGCATCATCGGCGTTTCCTATACGCATCAGTATGCAGACCGTGCCGCCTCCATCTTGAACACCATCGCCAATATTTACCTGCGCCAGAATGTTGAAATGCGCAGTGCCGAAGCAGAAAAGACCTTGGAATTCCTTGAAAATCAGCTGCCCGGTGTTAAGGCAAAACTTGATTCCGCCGAAAAGAAGTTGGCCGACTACCGTCATAAGATTGGTTCCGTGGACCTGAGCGGCGAAACCCGCACTCACCTTGAAAAGGAAGCCAACCTCGAAAAGCAGATTCTTGAACTGGAACAGAAGCGTCAGGAACAGACCCGTTTGTTCAAGGATGAGCATCCAGCCGTGGTCACCATTGTAAAGCAGCAGGATCGTCTGCGCGCCGAGCTGGCCCGACTGAAATCTTCTGCCGCCAAGATGCCATTGACTCAACAGGAAGTGATTAGCCTTCAGGAAGAAGTTGCCGTGAACAACGCTCAGTATACTTCCATGCTCAACAACATCCAGCAGCTCCGTGTGGTCCGTGCTGGTGAAGTGGGCAACGTCCGCATTGTGGACTACGCTCAGATTGAACGCAAGCCTAGCAAGCCCAACAAGAAGCTGATCTTGATCGGCTGCATTGCAGGTTTCTTCCTCCTGGG
The DNA here is from genome assembly GCF_023373925.1 of Fibrobacter sp. HC4. Classification (NCBI taxonomy): domain Bacteria; kingdom Pseudomonadati; phylum Fibrobacterota; class Fibrobacteria; order Fibrobacterales; family Fibrobacteraceae; genus Fibrobacter; species Fibrobacter sp. HC4. The sequence goes on from NZ_JALCZV010000008.1 coordinate 136,933, forward strand.
CGCCCTCCTGATTTACCTGCTCCAGATGACCAAGCGTGGCGTGCGTAGCTCTCTTGAAATTGAACGCGAAACAGGCGTTAGCGTTTACGCCAAGATTCCCAAGTCCGAAAACAGCATCCTCAGCCTCCGCAAGAAGGGCAAGAACACCCTGCCTCTCGTCGAAGAAGATCCCGAGGATCCTGCCAGCGAAGCTTTCCGTTCCCTTTATACTGCAATTGATTTCTCTGTGGGTGAACAGAAGGTTATCATGGTCACCGGTATGATTCCTGGCGTCGGCAAGAGCTTTGTATCCAAGAACCTGGCCGCCCTGTATGCTGCCGCTGGCAAGAAGACCTTGCTGATCGACGCCGACATGCGCCGTGGTGTGGTCTACAGCCATCACAAGCAAGGTCTCGGCGACGTACTTTCTGGAAGATGCACACTGGAAAGCGCTGTCGCAGACTCCATCACAAAGAACTTGTTTGTAATCGGTGCCGGTATAACAGATGTTTCTCCCAGTGAATTGCTGCGCGGAACCAAGTTCAAGGAACTCCTTGATAGCGCTTCGGAAACCTACGACACCATTATCGTAGATACTCCGCCTCTGAATCTGGTCACTGACTCCGAATTGATTTTCCCGGTTGTGGATTTCGCCTTGTTCGTTCTCCATTACGGACGTCATTCCATGGAACAGATCAAGGAAGCCATGATCAAGATCGAACGCTGCGGCAACAAGCCTCACGCCCTCGTGATGAACCATTGCGAATCCGACGGTCATGGTTATGGTCACTACGGATCCTACGGATCCTACGGCTCTTATGGCAGCTACAAAAAGAAGAAAAAGCGCTAAGTAAATCAGCGGCCTCAGGGCCGCTTTTTTTATATTTGGGACGGAAAAGTTAGAGGTATAAATGAAGTTTCTGATTACAGGTGCAGCAGGTTTCATCGGATCCAAGATTATGCAGATGCTTGCAGATCGCGGCGATGAAGTTGTAGGGCTTGATAATATCAACGACTATTACGATCAGCGTCTCAAGTACGGAAGACTTCGTGAAAACGGTTTTGAACAGCCGGACAGCAATTTTGAATTTGGCAAAATGTTGACCAGTACCAAGTGGTCCAACTGTCGCTTTATCCGCATGGATATTGCAGACAAGGAATCCCTGGACACCCTCTTCGCCTCCGAAAAATTCGACAAGGTCATGAACCTTGCGGCCCAGGCCGGAGTCCGCTATTCAATTACCAACCCCTATGCCTATATGCAGAGCAATATGGTAGGCTTCCTCAACATTCTTGAAGCCTGCCGCAATACCAAGGTGCCCTACCTGGTATTCGCCTCCAGCAGTTCTGTATACGGTCTCAACAGCAAGGTTCCCTACAGCGAAGACGACAAAGTCGATTCCCCGGTGAGCCTCTACGCCGCAAGCAAGAAGAGCAACGAGCTGATGGCCCACGCTTACGCCAAGCTCTACGGAATCAAGGTAACCGGTCTCCGCTACTTCACTGTTTATGGTCCCTGGGGCCGCCCCGACATGTCACCTATGCTTTTTGCCAAAGCCATATCCAAGGGCGAAGCAATCAAGGTGTTTAACAATGGCGACATGATCCGCGACTTCACCTACATCGACGATATTGCTGAAGGTTCTATTCATGTATTGGACCGCGAACCCGAGGCCGCAAACTGTGAAAACAACGTTCCATACCGCATTTTCAATATCGGCTGCAGCAATCCGGTAAAGCTGATGGACTTCATCAGCGAAATCGAGAACGCTTACGGCGAACCCGCCAAGAAGGAATTCCTGCCCATGCAGCCGGGAGACGTCTACCAGACCAACGCCGACACCACCAAGCTAGAACAGCAGTGCGAATACAAACCCCACTGGAGCCTCCACGACGGCATCGCCAAGTTCATGGAATGGTACAAGAGCGACGCAAATCCGCTGAGATGAGCAAATAGTGAATACAGAACGCACCTCATACCTTACTGCAGATATTAGGTCGGCCTTACGGCCTTTTAGGTATTAGGCCGCACCTGCGGTGCTATGGGGCAATCAGAACAATTCACAATTCATATCTCATATCTGATAATTCATACCTGGTAGCTCATATCAGATATCTCGCCACAAGCCTTTTTGGGCCATATTCTCTCGTCTCTTCTCTCTCGTCTCTCCTCTATTATATATATTTCCTCAAAATTGCGGGCGGACCACGCCTGCTAGACTTTGTTCAACTAAAAGGAAAAAAATGAAACGTCTCTCCATTGCCGCTATGGCTATTTGTGTTGCTGGTCTTGTTGCTTGTAACCAGGCTTCCGCCGGTGGTTCCTTCAACCAGCAGGCTCGCCTCGACCAGCTCGAAAAGGATTTCAACCAGGTTAAGGAAGAATTCGAAGTTCTTAAGTACGCTCTCGACAAGCGAGGCATTTCTCTCGAAGCTGCCAAGGCTGAAATGGAAGCAGACAACAAGGTCTGGGACATTCCCGTTGACGAATCTCCGGTCTTCGGCAACACCACCAACCCCAAGCTGACTATCGTGGAATTCACCGAATTCCAGTGCCCGTACTGCTCTCGCATCGCTCCCACCATGAAGGAACTCATGGACAAGCACCCGGGCGAAATCAAGTTCATATACAAGAACTTCCCGCTGTCCTTCCATGCTAACGCCAAGCCGGCAGCTGCAGCAGCCATTGCCGCTCAGAAGCAGGGCAAGTTCTGGGAATATCGCTATGCCCTGGCACCCCATTCCCGCGAACTGGGCGACTCCATCTACGTAGCCGTGGCTAAGGAAGTTGGCCTGAACATTGAACAGTTCGAGAAGGACCGTGTTCTGGATGATGCCATGAACGCTCGCATCCAGAAGGACTTCGATCTGGGCGTCAAGGTTGGCGTTCAGGGCACCCCGAACTTCTACATCAACGGTAAGCGCCAGGATCGTTTCAGCCCCGAACTGGTTGAAAAGATGCTGAAGGAAGCCAAGTAATTTTGGTTCAATCTGTGTACGCGACTTCGCGCCGCGTGCACCTTTTTTGGCCTCAAAAGATTTAATTTCGAATAGCAAATTAAAACAAAGATCAAACTAACACAAACAAAAGGATACGATATATGATGAAGCGTACATTGACTGCTGCATCCATTGCCCTTCTGGGTTTTGGTGTGACAGCTACAATGGCTCAGCCGAAAGCACCTCGTGTAGTTCCTTACAAGTTCTTTGACGATGCATATCGCCAGGGTGGCTTCGACTACGCATACGGCGGCAAGAGCAAGGGTATCACCATTACGAAGGACGGCGGCTACAAGTCCAAGTCCGCTCTGAATATCAAGCTGGACCCCAGCGAATATTCCGGTGCTTCCGTTTGCCTTTACAACGAAACTTTCGACCTGAACAAGTTCATGCTCGACTCCAAGCTCGAATTCATGATCAAGGGCGCAAAGGGTGGCGAAACTGTTAAGGTCGGTCTCCTCGATGAAGAAGTTTCTGACGGCAAGAAGACCCAGGTCGTTCTTCCCATGAACAAGTACATCGAAGGTGGCTCCGTCACTACCGAATGGAAGAAGGTCTCCATTCCTCTGGTCGACTTCCCGGATCGTGGTCTCTACTGGGACAACACCCGTAAGTCTGAATTCCCCGCACGTATCGACTGGGATAAGATTGCAGAAATCCGCTTCTCTATCGACAAGAGCGCCGAAAAGACTTTCGAAGTCTGGGTTGACAACATCGAAATCGTCAAGGGTAACAAGAAGGCCAAGCCCAAGGCCAAGATGGTTTACTGGGATGAAAACAACGACGTCATCGACGGTCCTAAGAACCCCGAAAAGCTGGACGGCAAGGCTAAGCCCGTTGCCAACGGCATCTTCTACTCTGATGGCCTGAAGGGCTTCAGCTACAGCTACGGTGGTCTCTCTGCCCAGCGTGAAGCTGACTCCAAGACTCCGGGTAACAAGAACGTTCTCGCTCTCTACATCGATAACAACGACTGGTCCGGTGTGACCTACTCTCTGGGCGAAGGCAAGTATGTTGACTTGTCCAAGGTCCGTAACAAGGGTGGTCTCTACTTCTGGATCAAGGGTAAGCTCGGTGGCGAAAAGGTATACGTTGGTATTCTGGACAACCAGGGCAACGATATCAAGAGCCAGACCAAGATTAGCCTCAACGACTGGATCGAAGGCGCCAAGGTTGGTACCGATTGGAAGCTCGTCAAGATTCCTCTGAAGAAGTTCGGCGACAAGGGTAAGGCTTGGGACGCTAACAAGCAGGCCGAAGTTGCTAAGGATATCCAGTGGAACAAGATCCAGGAACTCCGCTTCTCTGTCGGCAAGGGTGAAAACCAGGGTGAACCGGGTAAGCCGGCTCCTGTGACCATCTACGTTGACCAGGTTACCTTCACCGAAAATATCGACTGGGTTGACCCGGATATCAAGTGGGATAACTGGAAGGGCAATGCTCCTGACTACGTAATTTCTGACTTCGAAAGCAAGTTCAACGGCGACAAGTGGGAACCGTCTAAGGGCCCGAAGTCCAAGGTTGAAGTTGATGTTCCGTTCAAGACTTCCAAGCTCGATGGCAACTCCCTCAATGTCAAGCATTTCGAAATGTCTGACTGGGTTGACGTTGTGCTCGACCTCAAGAAGAACAACCGCCCGGCTGCTGACCGTGACTGGACCAAGCACTGGGGCATCATGTTCGACGTTTACTCTGAACGTCCGTGGCAGTCTATTACCGTTCAGGTCGGCGACGCTGGCAGCGAACTCTTCGTTGCTAACACCGGTGTACCTCGCGGTCGTACCACTGTGATCGTTCCGTTCCGTAACTTCAGCAAGTTCCCGTACTACCAGCCGCCTGAAGCAAAGGAAAACGGCCTCTTCGACCTGAAGGGTGTTGTTTCTCTGGACTTCAAACCGGGTGGAGAAGGTTCTAACGGTTCCTTCGAAATCGATAACATTAAGCTGACCAACCAGAAGGAAGTCAAGGCTGCTGCCCGTCCGGCAGTTGTCAAGGTTGACGTCAAGGGTTCTTCCGACGTGATCAACCCGAACATCTCTGGTGGCCTCTTCGGTATCAACGCAGCCCTCTGGGACGGCGACATGCTGGACAACAAGAAGTTCAAGACCCAGACTTGGGAATATGCAAAGCGCATCAACCACGGCATTATCCGTTACCCGGGTGGTCTCCGTGCTGATGACGACCACTGGAAGGAAATCCTCGACAACCACGACTGGATGGTCGATACCGACGAATTCCTCGCATGGTTGAAGAAGACCGGCTCCAACGCTATGTTCACCGTGAACTTCGGTTCCGGCACCGAACAGGAAGCTGCAGCATGGGTTAAGCACACTAACGTAGACAAGAAGGCCAACATCCTGTACTGGGAAATCGGTAACGAAGTCTACGGTAACTGGCACCCGTACTACGAAAAGTATGGTAAGGACGGCGGTACCGTTTATGGTAAGCGCGCACGTAAGTTCATCGAAGCTATGAAGAAGGTTGACCCGACCATTAAGGTTGCTGTGCTCGGCGTTCTCGATGGCGACTGGAACGAAAACGTTCTCCGCGAAACCGGCGACATCGCTGACGGTCTTATCGTTCACCACTATCCGCAGCACTTCGGTGAAGAAAACGACTTCGCCATGCTCTCTGCTCCTCAGGACCTGACCCCGATCTACAGCCGTCTGCACAAGACCGTAGATAAGTGGACCAAGAAGTTCAACAAGGACAAGAAGATCGAACTGTGGCTCACCGAATGGAACTCTGTTGACTTCAACCCGGGTCCGCAGACCATCGCTCTCGAAAACGGCCTGTTCGTTGCTGACTACCTGGCTATGCTCGCAACTGAAAATGTTGACAACGCACAGTACTGGGATATCCACAACGACATCACTCCGGAAGGCGGTGACTACGGTTACCTGACCCGTTCTGCAGAAGAATGCATGAACTGCCCGCGTCCCAGCTACTGGGCATTCCAGATGGCTTCTGACGCTCTTCGCGGCAAGCTCCTCAAGACCACCATCACTGGCGATAAGGAATCTCTCCTCACTACTTACTACACCGAAAATGGTAAGAAGAAGAGCCTCCTGGTCATCAACAAGAGCCCCTACAGCGACTACGAATTGAAGCTGGATATCCCGGGCTTCAAGGGCAAGGCTAAGATGCAGGTCTTGGACAAGTCCTCCGAAAAGCTGAAGGAAGGTTGGGCAAACGATCCTTCCAAGAAGGCTAAGGATGTTGACCTGTCTAAGCCGGTTAAGGTTGGCAAGCGCACCGTTACTTTGATCGTTCTCGACAAGTAATCACCTCAAATTAGCTCTAATGCCGCAAAGGTTGATGGGCTAAATTGAAATCAAAGAAATCCCGTCGGATAAATACCGGCGGGGTTTCTTTTTTGTAAAAGTTAAGTATGTGGACAATTCTTTGCTTGTTAACTAAATTTGTTTACGTTTGGGGTTAGATTCTAAAAAATCTTTCCGTTACATTATTGATTAGGACGTAAGGTGGGTGATGCCATCTTGTTTCTGGGATTAAGCAAAACACTTGCTGTTTTGCGTTGTTGAGTTGTTGGTTAGGAGACCACAAGAAAGGCGACGCGGCCTGGGGGTTGCGTCGCTTTTCTTATTCCCTTGTCATTGGGGATGCTCCACGGTAAAGTCTAAAATTCCCGATTGATCCTTCGGTAATTCGCCTTGATTTTTTTTTACGCCCTTTATAAAATTTGTAGTTATATTGCACGTTGGTAGATTAGGAGGTTTTATTCGGATGAAAAAGAGATTTCTTGCACTATCGTTTGTATCGGCTCTGCTATTGGGCTGCACTTACGCTGATTCTTACACGGTTAATCAAAAGGAATTGGAAAACGAGGTTGCCCTGACCGACTTGGAGGGGGTCGTTTTTTCGTTTAGCTGCGACAACGGTTCTTCTAAATGCGGCCTTTCCTTTGACAGTTTCGCAACAGATACAATACAGACCTCATCAAGTCCCAATGGGAATCATTACACTGTAAACGAAAGCAGGTTTTCGAAAGCCTCTATCCTTAGCCTTCAGTTGACAGAAGAGGGGAAGGAGCCTAAGCCATTGATTGCCTATTCAAATTCCATAAAGAATTACATTAAGGGCGATGACTTTATTCCGACCATGGGTAATTTGGAACATCCAAACGACAAGATCAGTTTTAGTGGTTACTACTTAGATGACAATTGGGTGGAAAACGATACGACAGTCCTTATAGGAAATGTCATTTACGGCGATTCAAAGAACAGGGCTCGATTCAAGATTACAGATTCAAAGGGTCACTATGTATCCTTGGCTGTTGACATGAACTTGAAACAGATAGTCAGTAGTGAAGCAAATTTCGAAAACAGGGATTATTATAATCGAGAAATTCCGTTTTTCACTTTAAAAGAATATAGGAGGTAATCATGAAGATTAGAATTACTCTCCTGGCCTTGCTCTTGAGCGTTACGATGTCGATGGCAAAATCCTTTGATAATTTTTCCGTGGGAATCATGTCTGGATTGTCATTCAACATGCTTTCCGGATTGCCAAGCGATTTTGATGAAGGCCGTGGTGCAGGCACGTCCTTGATTGCAGCAAGATTTGCAATTCCGATTTCCTCATCATATTCACCAAACGGATACTCATTGACCTTTGTTCCTGAAATCGCTTTCGATGTAAATGAGTATACCGTAAAGTTTAAATATCTTGATCAAGATGCCGAGGAAGAACTGACTCTAGGTTCTCTGCGCTTGGGAATGTTATTCGACGTTTTTTTTGATAACCACATGTTCCTAACTCTTGGACCTGACGTCAAGCTGACTAGCTTTGATGAACGCGTGACAATCGCGGATGAGGAATTTGAACCGAAATCAAATCCGTCCAGTCAAATGTTGGTTGATGGCACCATCGGTTTTGGCTATAAATTTCAAAGATTTGATTTTGGCATACGATACAGTATCGGAATAATGGAAATTTTTAAAAATACGGGTTTTCATGAGCACATTTTCCAAGGATACATCACATACTGGTTTATGCAATAAAAAAAAGACCTCACTTCCGTGAGGCCATCTATCGAGTCGGACCGTGTTGTGCTTCGATACGCCGGCGGTACATTAGAAAATAGGTAGCTATAGTACTCAATAGTACTTTTTTTCTTGCAGTTGAATTTTTTTGTTGCACGTTCGTAAACTTTTTTATAAATTAGGCGTCGGTAAAAGGGGGTGACGTAAGTCACATTTTGGTTTAGGAGGATTAATCTTGCGGTTAGAGCATTTGGCTCGCCCAAGTATACTTTCCTAAAAGTGTGGTGTTTGTATGGATTTGGCATGCCTTGCAGGGACGCCTGTTTGTTGTGTTTAGAGTTTGAAGGTTAGAAAGAGTTGTTGGTTAGGAGACCACAAAGAGCGGCGTAGCTTTCGGGCTGCGTCGTTTTTTTCGCCTTATTCTTACGTTCTGAATTTTATTTTAAATAGAAGTGGCTATATCCAACGATTTCTTTTGAGGTAGAATCGGTGGCGCCTAGGAAATAGACCAAGGTTCTCTTGCGGTCTACATCCTTGCACTTTGGCTGAGGAAAAGGAAACTCCATATCCAGGGAATCCGCAGAATCTCCAGTGAAATGGAATTCGCCATTTTCTTGGCAGGAGCCTGTATTATCCAGAAGCATCCTGTTGGCCTTGGCCTTCTTGACATTGTAATCGAAGTATTCCTCGTGGGCCTTCTTGTAACTTACGAAGGAACCGTTGGCTGTACAGAACATGTTCATGGCCAGCGTAAAGAAAATACCAGACACAGCCATGGTCACTATCAACTCGATCAGTGTGAATCCGTGCTTACTTGCCATGGCTTACCTTGTAGCGACAGTAGAACAAAGTTCTTGTGGTATCAATTTTATTTCTGACGGGTGTGGCCTTGAAGCATTTTTCGTCCCCATCTGCAGTCAACCTGACTAGAATCTCCCAGGCGATACCCTTGCCGTCGCGGTGGGGTATAATCGTGTCGCTTGAAACGTTCTCGGTAAGGAGCGTTACCTTGCCCAGCTCCATGCCGTAGTTCTCGTTGCGGGCTTTCTGCGTCACGGGCCCCTTGTACAAGAAACCAGAAAGCAGAACTCCGGTAGAAACAAGAATTGCGAAACTGATTAAGACTTCCATCAGGGAGAATCCGCGCTTTCCACGGGCGGCCATGCAAATTTTATTCATAACTAGGATCCCCGCCGAAATAGACCATGTCTGGCAACATCACGTGTACCGACGTGTCGCCCTTGATTTGACCGCCGCGAAGGAACCCGCGCCACAGCGTTTCTCCTTCATAAAATGAAAAGTTGGAAATGGTCATATGACCTTTCAGCTTTCCTCTGAAATCAATTGTGCCGTTGACGATGATGGCACCTGTAATGTCCACCTCTTCAGTAATTTCCACCGGAACGCCCCTCAGCGTTTCATCCCAGTTGTCTCCCAGGAAAATAATGGATGCGTCCTTGGCCTTTAATTTCTTGAAGGCCATTTTTCCCGTATAGTCAACGTCGCTAACTTTTCGCCCCTGAAGCACAAAAGTGTTCTTGGCGTTTTGCTCCGTATTGACGTTGATTTCTAAAGAATCCTGTGCGAAAAATACACCGTTCAGGCTGACATTTTCCTTGGCAGAAATAGTTCTTGCTGTAATATCGCCATGCTCTATTTTTGAACGTTCCCTAATAAAGACCCGTTCTGCTTGAATTTTGCAGCCCTTGCAGCGGGAATCTCCCTGCAGTACGACTGTAGCGCAGCTAAGTTCCTCTGGCACCAAGTCTACGCCGTCAAAAACACAGTTCTGCTGAGAAAATTTATCGGCAAAGTTTTTTCTGCTAAGTTCTGGATAGTACTTTAAGATGTCGAAATAGGGGAGGGTGTCACCCACATAAACCGTGTCGTGGAATGCCTCCTTGGTGGCTCTCATCTTGTAATTAGTGCTGTAGGAAACACTGCCCTTTTTTGTGGCTGTTCCGCCCTCAATTCGAGCGTCACCCACTAAGGCGATGGATGACTGTGGGGCGGTTAACACCAGTGCCGGGCGAGCTTTGGGGATAAAGCCGGTGTGTACCGACAGCGTCTTGGAGGAGTCCCTGTTATGAGCTTCCAACCTGGCAAAGGCTCCATCCTGGAAATGCCTAATAAAGAATCCGATAGTTCCGTCCTTGGTGGAGTAAGTCAAGGAGTCCGTTCGCCAGGGCTTGCCTTCTTGGGCCATGCGATAAAAGGAATAATTGGCTGCAGATTCCAGTTCCAGCTCCGCCTGGATGTTTTTGTAACGCCTGAAGGAATCCTGGCGCTCCCGCTTTACCATCTCGTAAAAAGAAAAGGAGAGGTAACCAATCACCAATAGGATTGTAATTGTCAGTGGCAGAGTGTAGCCTTGCTTGCTGCCAAACATAAAATCCTACACAATGGCTTCTGCAGAAACTTCTGCGTCGGTGGTGAGGCCCGAGGCCACCTTTTCTGCACCATCAACCGCCAAAGTCTTCATTCCAAGTTCTATGGCCTTTTGCTTGAGCTCTGCCGTGGTGGCGTTCTTGTGGACCATTTCGCGGAGGGTTTCGGACATAGGCATCATTTCGAAAAGACCTACGCGACCCTTGTAACCGCTACCGCCGCAAGTAAGGCAATTCGGATCTTTGCCGCCGCACTTATGGCAAACCTTGCGCACCAGGCGCTGAGCCATAATGAAGTTCACTGCCGAAGCCACCAGGAAAGGCTCGATCCCCATGTCGATGAGGCGTACAATAGCGGAAGGTGCATCGTTGGTATGCAAGGTGCTGAACACCAAATGGCCGGTAAGAGCCGCACGAATAGCCAGTTCCGCCGTTTCGCTATCGCGGATTTCACCCACCATGATTACATCAGGGTCCTGGCGCAGCAAAGTACGCAATGCCGCGGCAAAAGTCAAGTCGATCTTGGTGTTCACCGCTGTTTGGGTAATGCCATCCAGCTTATATTCAATAGGTTCTTCGATGGTGGAAATATTCAGTTCCGTACTGCGAATCATCTGCAGCAAGGTGTAAAGCGTGGTGGTCTTACCGCTACCCGTAGGGCCTGTAATCAGGAACATGCCGTAAGGCTTGTGGATTTCGTTTTCGCACAGGGCGATCTGTTCCGGAGTCATTCCCAGGGAATCGAGCTTGTGGATAATCTGGCCCTTGTCCAAAAGACGCAATACCATCTTTTGCCCGTAATCCGTGGGGAGGGCGGAAACGCGGATGTCCACGTTCTTGTTACCGTCGTCAAAATGGATACGGCCATCCTGGGGGCGGCGCTTTTCGGCAATATCCATATTGGCCATGATCTTGAGGCGGGAAATCACTTCGGAGATGGAACGCAAAGGCAGCTTACGGGCAACCTTCAGAACGCCATCTTTACGGAAACGCACCAGGAACGATTTTTCACCAGGCTCGAAATGGATATCGGAAACGCCGGTGTGCATGGCCTCGGCAATGATTTCATTCACAAGTCGGATAACGGGGGAGTTTGACTTGTTTGCCGCCTGGCTGGAACCAAAGCTAGGAACGGCACGCTCTGCGAAGGCGCTGATCCACTGGACGATTTTTTCTTCGTCCGCTTGAATCGGCTGGATGAAAACACCTGTACAAACCTGGATGTCGCTGATTAAATCAAAGTCGAACTTGTCGGCCACGGCAACGGAAAGAATGCGGGACTCCTCGTTGAATTCCAGCGGCAGCGCAGAATAACGCAACATCTGCTCCTGCGTCAAGAAACGCAATGCCGTTTGCTGAGGCGGATTTTTAAGCTCGAAGGACATTGGAGTTTGAACGATTGGATTAATCGTTGTCGGCGTCGGCGGTGTCGGTCGGAACAAGGAACAAACTGATGGAACGCAGAATGATGTTCAATGCCGTATCAGGATTGCTGATTACATCCACCGTGTCCTTGGGGAAGTAACCTTCCTTGGTGACGACAATCTGGTTCACATAGCTTTCTTCAGAAGGGAAGATCACGGTGCCGCTGGAGTTTGTCTTGAGATTCTGTGCGGCCTGAACCTCGTTTGTCAATTCCACATTGGCATCCTTGATGGATTCGCCCGAGATTTTATCGGCAACAATCACCGTGTAACGCACAGGAATGCGGTTGTCACTATCTTCATCTTGAAGGCATGCAGACAGCAACGTGGACAAAGAAATAAAAAGAGCTGAAAGAATGAATTTCTTCATAGGAACCCCCGTTCGCGCTCAAATGTAGTAAAAAACATAAAAAATTCATTATGGGAATGGAATTTTTACAAATTTAACGATACAACGAGGTGTTGATAACAAAAACATCATGTCTCAGGGAGACCTCAAAATTTTTTTTCTCCATGGATTCAAAACATTTGTTTTCTGCTATATATCATTTTGCAAATTTATATTTCTTTACGTCTAGGCAATTATGGTTGACTCTAGCTGCTGATACCATATCCTCGCATGAAAAAAAATCATCAAAATCTCGATAACAAACGAATTTGACTACGAACGGGAAATAAATTTCTGGGGAGAATATACTTACATTTGCTGGTAAGCGATTTTCTGGTCTTCTAGGAGCTTCAAGAACGATTGTATTCCTTTTTAAATTTCGATTGTTCCATATTTCCTCATCAACAATGATTGTATCTATAACAAATTCCTTTGTTAAACAACCTGTACTAGAAAATCTTTTTAAAGATCTCTCGTTCAAATTAATTTGCAGCATTATAGAATCTAAGGAATTCCAAACACGATAAATATATCTGACATCTCGCCGGCAATTTCCTTGCGGGCCTCGGGCGTCAGAGTTTTTTTTCGATGACCTCGCGGAGAATTTCGTTGTCCAGTGCCAGATTTGCGTACATTTTCTTGAGTTTGGCGTTTTCTTCTTCTAGTTCCTTGAGTCTCTTTAACTGGCTGATTTCAAGGCCACCGTACTTTCTTTTCCACTGATAAAGAGTGGCCCTGGAAATGCTTAGCCTTCTGCAGATTTCATCGGCAGAGACACCCGCTTCAAGTTCGTTAACGCTTTGAATGCCTTTGGCATTCGCCGCTACACTCGGTTATAAGATTATGCAAGCATAATCTTGCAACTCTCGTTTTGTAGGCTTTTGATGATTTCCGATTCGGAGTGAGTCAGTTTTTTCATGGCTGTTCCTTCGCTACCAAAGGTAGCATTTTGATGCAGGCTGAATCGCCTTTTGTCTAGTTATGAACAGTCCTAACTACGGGGAAGCTTACACAAACACTTCAAGGATTCCAGGCTTGAGTCGTCAAATTCAAACACCGAAATCACAGGGACGCCAGTGCCATTTCGCTTCGCCGTGAGCTCAGCCCAACGTTCAGCCTGTTCGAAGCTGGATGTCAAATAAAAGCTTGTTCCAAAATCAAGTTTTCTATCGGAAACCAGAACTTTAGGCTCTTGCACTACAACATTGCTTCCATGATAAAGCTTCATAGCAAGAAGATAATTATTACTTCAATAATTGTCCAGCGACAAAAAATTATTACAGATCCATTTTTCATCAACGTCTTCGCATCTTACGATAATCTAAGTCTTGTAAAAGAACATTCAACGACCATAACAGAAAATATTAAAGTGATTAAATTTGAGGCATCATCAACATGTGTGGAAGCATTTAGGCAGCCTTGCTAGATGATTCTCTCGATTCCGATTCCCATTCGTAGGCTATCTTTACATCTACATAGGAACAGCTCAACATTATCAGCGACAGCATGTTGTTCATGTTCCTGAAGCCATAGGCAGTCCGTATCAGTAGCTTTATCTTGTTGTTCG
>NZ_JALCZV010000009.1:0-149151 GCF_023373925.1 Fibrobacter sp. HC4
CGAACAACAAGATAAAGCTACTGATACGGACTGCCTATGGCTTCAGGAACATGAACAACATGCTGTCGCTGATAATGTTGAGCTGTTCCTATGTAGATGTAAAGATAGCCTACGAATGGGAATCGGAATCGAGAGAATCATCTAGCAAGGCTGCCTAAATGCTTCCACACATGTTGATGATGCCTCAAAAATATTTTCAAGGGATTCTGCACCGTTGCGGGTCATGCCCGTAATGTCGTTCTGGGTGCTTCCGAAAATAAGAATGATAAAAACAAAGAAGGCCGATATCAAAAGGCCCGAGGCGACCTTCTTGATTCTCTTGGAAATCTTGATTTGTTTTTGTTCGTTCCTTGAATTTTTCTCTTCCATAGAAATAAAGATAATAAGATGGAAAGGATTGACACTTTTGTGTCATGAAAAGTGAGTATATTTTAGCGGTAAAATTTGCGGAGGCATTTTTGGCTACACAAAGAAAAACTTCTGGCTCTAAGAGGGGTTCCAAGGGGAATAAAAAGGGAAAGTCTAGTTCGACTAATCCGGTCGATGATGGTCAGGGCTTTGGCCTGGTTCTTGGCGGTTGGTTTCTTTTTGCCATAGGCGTTCTGCTTCTTTTGGGTTGCGTAAGTTCTGTCTATAGCGGAACACACGGTAACTGGTTGGGCCCTTATCTAGGCAAGATGATTCCGGATGGGGTGACTTTGCTGTTTGGCAAGGTCTCTGTGCTTTTCTTTACGGTGTCCCTGATTCTGTGGGGGCTTGGTCTTGCCTTTTCGGGAATTCGGGGCCGTTTGATTCGCTATGGACTTGGCCTGACATTGATTTCCCTGGATCTGTCGTTCCTGCTTGCTCTTAAAAACTATGGCCTTGCCCAGGTTTCCGAAGACGTGCTCGCCTTGAGCGGTGGCATACTTGGACAATTTTTTACCCAGAATATCGCCATTCCGGTTTTTGGTGCTGAGTCCTGCATTGCGCCCTTGATTATTCTGGCTGTAACGTTCTTGCTGATCCTTGTGCTTTCTTTTGGACTTCGCCCGAGGCATTTTTATTTCATTGTGCAGGGTACGAAATGGATCCAGAATACTTTCAGGAAAAAGGAACCGCTGGAAGGTGAGGTGGTGGATGCGTCAGGTACCCAGAGCAACATTTCCATGAAAAGGTCGAGGGGCGCTGATTTGGACCGCGCCGTAGATGCCGGGGTTTTGCCCAAGGGCGCCTATATGGACGACAACACGGTTATGCTGCAACCCGATGAATTTAAGATTCGCAGGAAGGGGAAGGTTGTTCCCTTTAGCGGCCGCAACAACTGGCTGGGAACGATGGACGGCGTGGCTCCCGTGCCCGCAACGCCCACCCAGGAAAATCCTGTTGTTCGTAATCCGGTGGAAATTGCTCCGGAACCTCTGCCAGAACCGACCATGAATGTGGCTGGTGAATACAATATGGACGAAGATCCTGAAATTCGCCGACTTGAGGAATATCTGCGTGTCAATGGACGCAATATGAACGCCCTTGAAATCGTAGAGGTGAAGGACCGTATTGCCGCTCTGCGCAGGGCCCGCGAAGTGATTGCCTGGGAAAAGGAACATCGCGGCCGCATGCAGGTAAAGGGTGATGTCCGTCGTGAAGACGGAAAGCCTTCCATGGCTACAGAAGCTATTGTGGATGTTCCTGTTGCTGATCCCGAACCGACAAGAGTGGCGGGCGTTGCTGCCGAAGCGGATGATGCTGCTGAAAAAACTTTGACTCCGTCTTTTGATCCGGAATCGCTGCTTGGTGGTGATGGTGGACGTGATGAAACCTGCGCCCCTGTAGTTTATGGTGCTGACGATGGCGCCGAAGACGATGGCGAGGGCTTTGTTGCGTCTGAAGACTCTTTGGGTGGAACATTGAACGGTTGTAAGGCAGCCCCTATTCCGCAGCCGGATCCCACAGAAGTTTATGACGAATATAAGGTTCCTTCCATTGGCGATATTCTTAATGATCACGAGGCTCAGACTGCGGATTATACCGAAGAAGAGTTGAATGCCATTGGTAAGATGCTGGAAGAAAAACTGGAAAACTTCAAGGTGAAGGGACATGTTATCGGTTGCGAAACGGGCCCCATGATCACTCGTTTTGAAGTGGAACCTGGGCCGGGTGTAAAGGTAAGCCGCTTTACTGCGTTGCAGGAAGATTTGGCCATGCCCCTGCGAGTGACTTCTGTTCGTATTCTCGCTCCCATCCCCGGTAAGGCTGCAGTGGGTATTGAAATTCCCAATCGCAAGTTCCAGACTGTTTTCAGTAAGGATGTTTTTGAAAGCGAAAAATTCAAGCCGTCCCCCGAAAAGATTTTGGTGGCCTTGGGTAAGGATATTACTGGCGAGGCCTTTACCATGGATTTGGCCAAGGCTCCTCATTTGCTGATTGCCGGTCAGACCGGTTCCGGTAAGTCTGTTTGCATTAACGCCCTTATGGCCAGTATGCTCTTCAGTAAGACTCCCGACGAACTCCGCATGATTCTTGTGGACCCGAAGGCGGTGGAATTGAAGATGTACGAAAGCATTCCCCATTTGCTGGCTCCGGTGATTACCAAGCCCGAAATCGCCATTCAGGCATTGCAGTGGCTGTGCTATGAAATGGACCGTCGCACCGAAGTTCTTGCGACAGCCAAGGTTCGTAACATTGGCGGCTTCAATGCCAAGTACGAAGCGGGTGAGCTGCCCGATGATATTCCTGAACAGGACAAGGGTCATCGTATGCCGTTCATTGTCGTTATTATCGATGAAATGGCAGACCTTATGATGGTGGCTGGTAAGGAAATCGAAAAGTCTGTAGCCCGTTTGGCTGCAAAGGCCCGTGCCGTGGGTATCCACCTGGTGCTCGCAACCCAGCGTCCTTCCGTGAAGGTGATTACGGGTATTATCAAGGCGAACTTGCCTACCCGAATTAGCTTTAAGGTGGCATCCCAGATTGACGCCCGTACCGTAATGGATCACGCCGGCGCCGAAAAACTTCTGGGCCGCGGTGATATGCTGTTTAAAGCTGTGAATGATCCGGATCCCGTTCGCGTTCATGGCGCCTTCCTGAGTGACGAGGAAGCCGAAAAGCTGGCGGATGCCTGCTCTAACCAGAATGTGTTCTTCCCGCAGGTGGAATCCTTTGACGTTTCTGAAGGCGTCGATGGAGACGATGATGGGGAAGGCGGCAAGCAACTTGGCAAACTTGACCCGTTGCTCTTTGACGTTGCATGCTGGGCTATTGAAGTGAGCGGTCTTTCCACTTCTGCGGTGCAGCGACACTTTAGTGTTGGCTACAGCCGTGCCGGTAAAATTGTAGATCAGCTTTATGGCCTTGGCGTTTGCGGCCCCAGCAAGGGAAACTCCAAACCCCGTGCGATGCTGGTCGGTATGGACGAACTAATGCAAATGGAACGCTCAGGAACCTTTAGATAAATAGTTACAAAGTACGATTTATGAATTACGAGAAGACAAATGGCGAGCTTTGCTCGCAAAATAAGAGGGCGGCAAAGCCGCGAAAAAAAATCTCGTAATTCGTAACTCATAATTCATACCTCGAACCTCATACCTCGAACCTCATAATTATGCGTGAATATGCTCCTTCAAAAATCAATTTGTTTCTGGATGTCATCCGCAAACGCGAAGATGGCTACCATGATCTAGGTACCATTTTTCAGACTGTCGATGCCGGCGATACATTGAACGCCGAACTTCGCAACGATGGCGAGATTGTCCTGACCTACAACAAACCCCAGGAATATCCGGTTCAGTCCGACTTGGTATTCAAGGCTGCCGTCGCTCTTAAAGCCTATGCGGTGGAACAGGCCGAAACCTCTGCAAAGGCTGCCGCAGAATCCCTGGGCGCCGACCTTTATCTAGAAAAGGTGATGCCCCTTGGGGCTGGCCTTGGCGGTGGTAGTGCCGATGCGGCTGCGGCCCTTCGTGTGCTGAATCGCCTGTGGAATCTGAACTATGCAGCCGAAGTTCTTGAAGGAATCGGTGCAAAACTTGGTGCCGATGTGCCTTTCCTGGTTCGGGGTGGAACCGCCTTTGCCGAAGGCATTGGTGAAAAGTTGACTTTTATCGACCCGCTGCAACTTTCCGAAGGGGAGTACCTGTTGATCTGCACGCCCCTGGATGCTGTCCCTACCAAGGATGCTTACGCCGGGGTGGCAAAGTCTGGTCCGGCTCGTTGGGATTCTTACAAGGCCGAATTCCAGTCTGCCGCTGACGATAAGACTCTCGTCTCCCGTCTTTCCTCTTTCATCTCGTTCAACGCATTTGAAGGATCCGTGTTCCCTCTGCATCCCCTGGTTGCCGAAATGAAGGCTGAATTTAGCCGTCTGGGGGCCAAAACGACACTCATGTCTGGTTCCGGAGCCTCTGTTTTTGGCGTTTTTGCCTCAAAGGAACTGGCTGAAACCGCTGCGGGCGCCATGAAATCCATCTCTAGATATCAAAAAGTGACTCGCTTTTGGGTGCCGACCCTTTAAAAAGTTGTCATTAATACTATATTTGCGCCACCATTGGGATATCGTCAAGTGGTAAGACAACGGATTTTGATTCCGTTATTCGCTGGTTCGAGTCCAGCTATCCCAATGTTTTTTTTAATCATAAACTCGAATGGAGTAAATTATGGAACTCACTAAGCTCGTAGCAACCTCGAGAGTACAGGGCAAGAGCGCTGATAGCAAGCGTCTCCGCAAGGCCGGTCAGATTCCGGCTGTCTATTATGGTAAGGGTCAGGAAGCAGTGAATGTTAGCGTTAGCGCTATCGACGTTCGCAAGGTCCTCGCCCCGGGTAAGCGTTATACGCTTCTCGACCTCGTCATTGATGGCAAGGAAGGCAACGCCGCTGTAGTTTACAACTATCAGAAGGATCCTCTGACTCAGGAAATCATCCACATCGACTTCCTGAAGATCGACGAAAATACCAAGGTTAAGGTTCGCGTTCCCGTTAAGCTGAACGGCCTTCCGGTTGGTGTTAAGACCCAGGGTGGTACCTTTGCTCAGCAGAATCGCTACATCCAGCTGGCTGCTGTTCCCACCAAGATCCCCACTCTGATCGAAATGGATATCTCCAACTATCCGGCTCCCACTACCTTCTACGCCAAGGATCTTCCGCTGGCTGAAGGTGTGGAACTGGCTTGCACTCCGCGCGTCGTGATTTTCAATATCACCGCTAAGCGTGGCGCAAAGACTGAAGAAGCTCAGGGCTAATCCCTAGTTTCTACGGTTCTTTACCGAGATTAAAGACGCTCAAGTGAACTTCGGTTCCTTGGGCGTTTTTCGTAATCAGGTGAAAACTTCCTGGCCTTATTTTTATATTTGAGTCGGATATAAAAAGTCTGACTTTTAAGAAAGGAGAATGAAATGAAAAAGTTTTTTGCTGTTCTGGCTACTGTAGCCTCTGCACTTATGATCTGTGCCTGCGCAAGCAGCGAATCCAAGCCTGATTATGATTCTACCCGTGCTAACGCTCAGTCTGCATATCAGGAATTGGATAACGACGCTGAATAATTATGAAGCAAATCCTGCTTTTGCCGCTGGCCCTGTGGCTTGTCTCCTGTTCCCTTTCGTCTGACGCAAAGACTTCTGCCTCGGATGTTTCCGCGGTCCGAAATTCCGCAAATGCCGCCTACTCCGATTTAGGTCAGACGTCGGGGCAGCCTTCGGCCCAAACTGCGAATCCGTCTGCGAATCCGTCTGCAGATCAGGGGCAGGCCGCAATAAACGCACAGTCATCTGGAACGTGCCCTGATGACACGGACCTTCGTGGCGAGGGAATTGACGCCGATTACAATCAGGCTGTGGTTTTGGCTCAGAAGGCCATTGCCGCCCAGATCCAGTCGACAGTATCTGCCGCAACTCACACCAAGGTGTCTTCTACTGAAGATGCTTATGGTCACGAAATCATCAAGTCCAGTTTTGATATGGAGACCAAGGTCCTGGCTCATCTTGAAAATGCCCAGGATGCCAAGGTTGTCTTGAAGCAGCCGCACAATGGTAAGGTGAAGGTCGTTGCCTGCATGTCCCGAAACGATGCCATGAAACCCTTCCGCTTCAAGGCCGGCGTTCTTCAGGATTCCCTCCACTTGTATGCCAAGACTTATGAGGGTGCATCGCATCCCCTTCAGAAAAACAAGACTTACAAGTTGGGCCGTCAGGTGTATATCCGTTATGTAGCCAATTGGGAAATCCTCCGTAGTTTCGGGATGGTTGACGAAGCATCCTCTGCTGCCACCGATGCCGATTACGCCTACATGCACAATGATTTTTCCCAATTCCTTTCCACCTATGCCATGTACTTTGAGGCTCCCGAGAACGATGTGGAACGTTCCATTTTCTCGGTGGTTTCGCAGAACTTTAGCGTGGTCAGTGGACAGTGCAAGGGCGGCCTTGTCCTGAAGGCTGGCGTTCTTGACCAGAATTGTAAGGAAGGTAGCTTGGGTATCAAGTGCTCTGCGACTTTGGCCCTTACCGGTTCTTCTTGTGAAGGTGAACGTTATTTTGAACTGCATGCCAGTGCTGCCGGTACCGGCAAGTACGATGAAGCCGAGGCCATGGATCGCCTGAACAAGAATATCGGCAAGGCTGAATGGTTTGCGGATTGGCGTCGCGAACTGAACCGCTGGAGAATGAAGTGAAATTAAAAAAATCATTGATTTTAGCTTTGTGCGTCGTGTCTTTGGCTTTTGCCAAGTTCGCTCCCCAGCCCTCTGCGAATCCCTCTGCCAAATATGCCCCAGACGATGAATATGTGGAAGAGCCTGATGTACCGCCATCGGTAAGGCTGAAGATTCCTTCGGCCATTGCAGATTCCTTGCCCTGGTTTGCTGTACGCGAAGTGAGTGTCGCCAATACTCCTTTTACCAAGATGCACCTGACTAAGCTCGCCCAGAATAACGACCGTGTGGCCCTGGTCTACTTTGCCACCTGGTGTATTCCCTGCCGCGTAGGAGTCAAAAATCTGGCCGCCGCCGATGCCCTGTTGACCCAGAACAAGACCGAAGTTGTTCTTGTGAATATCGGTGAAACTGATGAAAAGGCTATTGCACGTTGGGTCGAAAAGTTGGGTGCTAGTCGATTTAAGGTCGTTGTGGACCCCTTCAAACGTATGACCGAGAATTTCGGCATCACCCGTTCCGGTGAAGAGATGTCTTTGCCCAAGACACTGGTGGTGGATTCCAAGGTCAAACCGGTGAAACTGATTGGCAAGGAAGGCGGCGACTGGCCCCAGGTCCTTTGGACAAAGTAAATTAAAAGTTTGAGGTTAACATGTATCTGATTGTCGGTCTCGGAAATCCTGGAACTCAGTATTCTAACACCCACCACAATGCCGGTTTTATGGCTGTCGAAAAATTGGCTACTTCCGGTGACTGGAAATCTGAACACAAGGCACTGACCCAGAAGGTGGTTATCGGTGGGCAGGAATGTCTGCTGGCCAAACCTCAGACCTATATGAATTTGTCTGGCGAGTCCGTTCAGGCTCTTATGACTTGGTATAAAATCAAGCCGGAACAGCTACTTGTTTTTAGTGATGATATTAATCTCGATGTGGGTCGCATCCGTTGCCGTGCCAACGGCAGTCATGGCGGTCAGAATGGCCTTCGTAATATCATCGAGAAAATTGGTGACAAGTTCCCCCGCATCCGCTTTGGTGTGGGTAAGTGCCCTCCCAAGTTTGACCTTTCCAACTGGGTCTTGGCGAAGTTCCCGCCCGAAGACCGCCCCGCTTTCGACGAGGCTCTCGAAAAAGTCAAACCTCTAGTGGAATGCTACTTCAAGTTCGGCATTGAAAAGTGCATGGAACGCTATAACGGCAAGTAATTCCTTTTGACGTGTCGCTCGGTTTTTTCTATCTTATCTTTGCAAAATAGAATGAGGTTCATTTATGAAAATTTTGCCTGAAGCTTTAACGTTTGATGACGTTCTTCTCGTTCCCGCAGCTTCCTCCGTTTTGCCGTCCCAGACAGACGTGAGCACTCAGCTTGCTCCGAACATTAAGCTCAACATCCCTGTGATCAGTGCTGCTATGGATACCGTTACTACGGCTCCCCTGGCAATCTCCATTGCTCTTCAGGGTGGTCTTGGCATTATTCACAAGAACATGAGCGTCGAAGAACAGGCCGAAGAAGTTCGCAAGGTCAAGCGCTGGCAGTCCGGTATCGTTAGCAATCCGGTGACCCTGGAAGCTGACCAGCCGGTTTCCGCTGCATTCGAAATGCGCGCTGCCCATAAGATTAGCGGTTTCCCCATTCTCAAGAATGGCAAGCTGGTGGGTATGCTCACTAGCCGCGACCTCCGCACTATCTCCGACTACAATGTGAAGATTGAAAAGGTGATGACCAAGAATCCGGTCACCGCAAGCCCGAAGATCAGCCTTGCCAAGGCTAAGGAACTCCTGGCCGAAAAGCGTATCGAAAAGCTCCCTCTGGTGGACAATGCAGGCAACCTCAAGGGCCTCATCACCATGACCGACATTCTGAAGCGCGAAAACAACCCCTCCGCAAGCCTGGACAAGAATGGCCAGTTGCTGGTGGGTGCTGCTGTCGGTACTTCTGCAAATACTCTGGAACGCGTTGCAGCCCTCGTTGACGCTGGCGTCGACCTGTTGGTGATCGACACCGCTCACGGTCACCACATCGGTGTCCGCAACATGGTGAAGACCGTCCGCAAGAAGTATCCCAAGCTCACCATCTGCGGTGGTAACGTTTGCACTCCGGAAGCTGTTACTGAACTTGCCAAGTGCGGTGCCAACATCGTCAAGGTGGGTATCGGTCCTGGCTCCATCTGCACCACTCGTATTGTTGCAGGTGTTGGCTATCCGCAGTTCTCCGCTGTTGTGGAATGCGGCAAGGCTGCACGCAAGGCTGGCGTCAAGATTATCGCTGACGGTGGTCTCAAGTTCTCTGGCGATATCGTGAAGGCTCTGGCCGCTGGCGGTCACGCTGTAATGATCGGTTCCATGTTCGCAGGTACCGAAGAAGCTCCGGGTGAAGTCATTCTCGCTGATGGCCGTAGCTTCAAGAGCTACCGCGGTATGGGCTCTCTGGGCGCCATGGCTGCAGGTTCTGCAGACCGTTACTTCCAGGGTGGCATCAAGGAACCCCGCAAGTTCGTTCCGGAAGGCATCGAAGGCCGCGTTCCTTACAAGGGACCGCTCCGCGATACCATTTACCAGATCATCGGTGGTATCCACTCCGCTATGGGTTACGCAGGTGCTGCAAACCTGAAGGAACTCTACGACAAGGCTACCTTCGTTCGCATCACTGGTGCAGGCCTCCGCGAATCTCATCCCCACGATGTGACCATCACCAAGGAAGCCCCGAACTACAGATCCGAAGGTTAATTTGGCCGCGGACTTTGGCCGCTCGCTAACCATTTGAAAATCCCGTTGCAGTTTTTAGCTGCAGCGGGATTTTTGTTTAGAAAGACTCTGTTTTGTTTGATGGGAAATTTTTTTATTATATTCAGAATAACGTATGAGGATTGGGTGAAAAGAATTTCTTTGTTTGGTATTACGGCTTGTTTTGCCTTAGGGTTAGTCGCATGTGGTGATGATGGAAACAGCACAAACGCAGCTAATGAGGTGTCTAGTTCATCGGAATCTATTACCTTGGAATCCAGCTCCTCAGACGAAATCACCAGTGGTTCCGCAAGCGGTAACACTACAAAGATTGCTTACACTCTCAAACCCTTTAAAGGTCCGCTGCCCAATCCTCATAAGGGCTTTACGCTCCTTACCGAAGGTGCCTGGAATTTCGTTCCCGAATTCAGGTACGGTCCCGATAAAAATGGCGCATGGGATTTGATTACTTACGGTTCCGGTTACCAGCGCTGGGATGAGTTGAATCCGGGTAAAGGTGTTTACGACTGGTCCGTGCTGGAAGATTTGCTGAACGTACTTCAGGAACATGGTCTGGGTTACGCTTTGCGAGTGTTCCCTTACTCTCCCTGGTACATCACGGGTAACGATACGCCCACAAGTGAATACGACTGGACTCCTGACTGGGTTTACGAAGAGGGAGCCAAGAAGGATTTCGCCATCTTTCAGGATAATGGTGCCCGCGCCCAAGTTCCCAGATGGGATGATCCTGTCTACCTGAAGGCCGCCAAGGATTTCGCTACGGCTATGGCAGAAAAGTATGATGGGGATCCCCGCCTTGAATACATTGATGTCCGTACCTTTGGTGAATGGGGCGAATGGCACGTTTCCCATCTGGATGGTAGCGATATGCCGCCCTTAAAGGTTCAGAAGGAATTGCTGGACCATTACGCTTCTGTATTCAAGAAGACTTTGCTTGCCTTGCCTTCTGATGCCTATGGCGAAATTTACACCTATGCGTTAAGCCTTGGGATTACCAAGCGTGACGACGGCTTTATTGGAATTCCCGGTACTGCAGATTCCTTGGTGCGTGCCTACGAGGCAGGGCTTCCGACTATTGCAGAAAATATTGGCAGCTACGAAAGAATGCTGACCTTTGACGATCGTGAGTACAAAAAGTGGACTCCGGAACGTTGGGTTCACGAAATTACCACAGCTCATTTGACCTACTATGTGCTGGAACAGGAAAGCGATTGCGGATTTAAAATCTACAGTGAACACAAGGACTTGGCAGATTCCCTGACCCATGTGATCGGTTACAATTTCATGGTGCAGCAGGCTGAACTTCTGATGGTTACGGGTGACAAGGAAGCTACAAATACATTGAATATCACCGTAAAGAACACGGGCATTGCTCCCTGCTTCTTTGATATTTATATGGTGGCAGAATTGGTCAACGGCGAAGGCGAAGTTCTTGAACAGCTGGGTAAAACCATCAAGGTTTCCAAGGGTACTTTCAAGGACGAAATGGTTCGTGATTTTACTTTTGCTAACTCAGTTCCTGCAAGGCTGACCAATGTGGCGGCGCTGCCGGGAGTTTCTGTGGCGCTCTCTATTTACGAAAGTGAAGAAGCTTTCAAAAGCGGAAAGAATCCTACCGTACGTTTCGATAACGACGGCCTGCAGGCAAACAATAAGCTGTTGCTGAAACCGTAATTTTGACGAGATGAAATTAGCCTGCACGAGTCTTCGTGGCAGGCTTTTTTTATAGGTTGATTTTGTCGGCTGTTCCTAGGTGTTGACGCCTTCTCCGGAACTGCGCAAATCTCGCATGGCCTGGCTTGCCATGTCATGAACTTCCTTTTGGCGAGGGAACTTGTGGTAGGGGAGAATTCTGATTTCCACGTTCTCTGGTTTGGGGTAGTTTTGAATATACTGGACGTTGGAGAGGAATACGATTTTTTCGAAGGTGCCCGCGCGGTTTTCAGAGCTCGCGTGACATTCTGACGTACCGAACTTCTCCAGGACGTGGTCCATGGCCCTGTAAATCATCTGAAATTCCTTGGTGTTAAAGTCCGACGTAGTGTAGGTGTCCACGATTTTCCCGCCAACGCCATCCTTGGAATCGGTGGCGAAGGTTTCGGCAATGTAGGCCCCGCCGCCGGCCCGTTCCTTGTGGCCGTAATCGCAGCTGCCGCCTACCCAGACGTATAAAGTGTCTTTTTCGAATTTCATTTTATGGTGCGAAAGATAAATAAATTGAATGTTTGTGCTATCTTTGAATTCATGAGGTTAGTGAGATTCGTTCTTTTTTGCTTATTGATAATCGGGTTGCCTTGTCTGGCTTCAGCCAAGTATGTGGCGGTGCTTGAGACTGTCTGCAATGACTCCACGGTCATGCCCTTTCAAGAAAGGCAGTTCATCACTAACGTGTTGCGTGCCGGGGCTGTTAAGGCCTTGCCTGCGGATTTCGGATTTACCATTATGACCCGGGATAATATCAATGCCATGTTGCCTCCCGATATGTCTATCGAGGATTGCGAGGGTAGCTGTCTGGTTGAAACGGGGCGCAACATTTCTGCCGACTATGTAGCTCAGGCTCGCGTAGGTCTCTATGGTGAAAAGTTCACCCTGACAGTTGAATTGTACGAAACGATTTCTAGTAAACTGGTTTCCAGCTTTACTGGCCGCGGTGTCGATGCCGAGGAACTGCTTGGAATTGTAGAGTCTCGAGCCCACGAATTTTTTTTGATTTGCCGTGGTAATGAACCATCTCCTTATCCGTTAGACGCACCCGTCGACGAATCCCCTAAACCCGTCGATGAATCCACTAATATAGCGCCCCCGGATTCCGCACCCGAAACGGTTGAGGATTCCGAACCCAAGATTCTCGTTCCCCGTCTGTACACTTATGCCGAGGATTCCTCCATGGTGGCCCAGAAGGCCGCTCAGGAAAAGGCTAGTGCCGCAAGGAAGGTGGCACCTGCCATGGCTGAATCCAATGTGCGAACCACCTTGATTGTCGTTTCTGCGGTAACCACCGTGATTGGTGTCGTGGGGGCATTTTTTGCCGACTATTACGCTGCCGATGCTTACGACGAGATTCCCGATAACAAGTACCAATATCGAGACAACTTGAACGACATCCGTCTGGCACAGAACCTGCGTACGGTGGGAATCATTATGGGTGCCGTTGGCGCTGTTGGCTTGGGTTTCAGTATTTTCTTTTAGGCGGTAAAGATGAACGTTAGATTTTTTGTTTTGTGCTGCCTACTTGTTTTGCCTTTTGTCGCCTGCACGGATTATGTGGGTGATTATGAAGATTTGTACGGCCACCTGGAAAACGAGTCGTCCTCTAGCTTCGATAAAAAAAGCTTTGTGGCCGAGGGGTTCAGTAGTTCCAGTTCCAGCTACAGGTATAGCTCTGGAGCGAGCAGTTCTTCCTGGTACAGTAGTTCCTCCTGGAGGTATTCTCAGGAGTCATCCGTAAGTTCCTCTTCTAGTATTTCCATACCTTCGTCCTCCAGTTTCGTTTCTGGGTTCAAGGGCTCCTATGGAGTCATGGTGGATTCTCGAGACGACAAGGTTTATAGGACCGTTTCTATTGGCGACCAAGAGTGGATGGCCGAAAATTTAAGGTATACCGGGGTGGAGCACGAGTGCCGTGATGATAAACCGTCAAATTGCGATATTTATGGGGCTTACTATTGGACAACTTCTGTACAAATTTATAAGGTATGCCCGGAAGGGTGGAATGTGCCTACTTTGGGGCAGTGGGAACTTTTGGTGAATTATGCCAAGGCGAAGAAAGGTTCAATCTATTATGATGACGCCCTGAAGAGTGATACGTTGTGGTCTTTGAAACGGCAGGCCGACGTATATAATTCCCTGGGATTTGCCGCTCTCCCGTTGGGGATGGCTGATGAATGGGGTTCCCCGATGGGTATGAAAGCTCATTTTTGGACATCTTCGGCTGTTGGGACCTACGATTTAGATGATATGGATGTCTGGATCTATACCATCGAAAATACGGTTGAAGCCATGCTTTACCGGACCAAGGATATTAGGATGCCGGTTCGTTGCATTAAGAATGATATGCGGATGGGGCAAATGTTAGACGAACGAGACAGCACCATATATAAGACCGTAAAGATAGGAAGTCAAACTTGGATGGCCGAGAATCTGAATTACGAAGATCCCGATGGGGAAAGCTACTGCCGTGATTTCAACCTTGATTCTTGCCTCGTGTATGGTCGTCTATATAGCTGGAATGCTGCCCAGAAAGCCTGCCCGACAGGCTGGCGTCTTCCCGAGAAAATGGATTTTGAATCTCTTCTCGATACCGTCAAGGCTCATGCTGGCGATTTCGGGGTAGGCGAGGGTTTGATGGCTGTTGGCAAGTGGGGACGTCTGAATGCCCGTGATTTCTACGGCTTTAACGCCATACCCGCTGGGTTCCGTAGGCACGACATTTTCAGTAAGACGGATTATGCCCTGTTCTGGGGTTCTACGAATTCTGTTGCCGACGACGGAGAGACCAGTGCCCACGTTGGCCTGTATCTGAGCAATCAAAACAAGGACGTGAATTTGGATCCGTTTGCAGATGACCTGTATGAAGCCAGTGTCCGCTGCATAATGGAATAACTGTTTTTTTTCAAAAAATCCATAAGTATTTGTTTGTGGAGGGGAGATTGAGGCTGGCGAAATTATAAAATTTCGTCACGTTTCTTATGTAAGAAAAATATGTGGTTTGGAGCCGCCGTTGCGTCGGCTCTCTCTCTCGGCTTGTTAGCTTGCGGTGATTCCGGTGCCGACGGCAAAGATGGCAAGGACGGTCTTACCAGAGGTGCAAATCTAACGTGGTTACAACCCGCTGTGGTGCAACCGGCTCCGTTTACTACGATTCTACCAAATACTTCTGCAGCAATGGCAAGGTCTATGCATTGTGCGGTGAATATGGTAAGTTTGCACCGGAAAAGAAGGTTTGCGATGCAGGAATACTCTATGATATTTGTGGTAGCGAAAGTAAAGAAATTAGTGAATTCGAATCACTATTGTATTTCAAATCCTTTGGAAACGTAGATGAAAATGCGACCATTGCTTCGAAGACTTCTGCGTCTCCTATGACATGCGATCTGTTTGCAGGCTCTGCGCCCGATCGTTATAAAATGGTTTGTCCTACATACGGACGTCTCTATGATTGGACGACTGCACTGGATATAGATTCCAAGTATGTTTCCGAATATGCAACTTCTATTATTGGTGCGGAGCTTCAGGGTGTCTGCCCCGACGGCTGGCATGTGCCTTCCGAACAAGAATTTCTTGAACTGAAAGAAGGTTATAAGGATTGTGCCTACAAGTTCAAGGCTGTTGATGCTGGTTGGTCTGGTGATGCTACCGGGGAAACTGGTTTTAACGCTATCCCCACTGGTTGGTATGATAGTGAAGATGATTATGGATATCGACTTGAATCCCATGGATCATTAAGGATGTGGACTACCGCAGATGAATCCTCTGTTTCGTATACACCTATTAAAACGTACGCTTATACCTTCAAGTTAGGATATAGCGATAATTTTATTGAAGGCTACAACTTGAAGACTGACCGTCTGCCAGTCCGTTGCGTCAAGAATAAATAAGTTAATCATTAGCTGAAACATTTAAGCCCCGGTTCTTCTTTGAACCGGGGTTTTCTTCTGGTTAGATTTTTTATATTTGCGTCAACCAAAATATAGGGGTTAAAATATGAAAATCAAATTGTTCTGCTGCATGGCCGCTGTGGCCATGGCATTTACAGGC
The DNA here is from genome assembly GCF_023373925.1 of Fibrobacter sp. HC4. Classification (NCBI taxonomy): domain Bacteria; kingdom Pseudomonadati; phylum Fibrobacterota; class Fibrobacteria; order Fibrobacterales; family Fibrobacteraceae; genus Fibrobacter; species Fibrobacter sp. HC4. Next base: position 15,124 of record NZ_JALCZV010000009.1, read on the forward strand.
TGTGCCAAGAAACCCACATTCTTCGTTGATCCGGAATGGACCGAAAAGCCCACATCCGTAACCGTTGAATTCACCAAGCCCATGGTCGAAAATCAGGATGACGTGAAGGATGACCTGGAAGAATACGCCGACAATTTCAGCGCCTGGTTCAAGGCTGAATTGACCAAGGATCTGAATCTGGTGACCAAGAATTCCGTGGCTTTCGACGTTGTTGAAGTGAATGCAAGTGACCTGGTCCACGAAAAGGATAGCATCCAGACTGTGGAATTCAACATGATGAAGCCCATGGCCATGGATGGCGAAGGTTATTACCTGGTGCTTTCTAATGTGAACTTCAGCCGTCGCGAAGATTCCTACGAAAACTGGGCATACATCCAGAATGTCTCTCAAAATGGTTACGGTGCTCCTGCTAACAACAGCATGGCAACCGCAGGCCCCACCATCGCGGATAACGGTCTGTGGCTTTACGCTGACTACGCTTATTATAGCGCCAAGACTGGTAACCGTGTCGCCTTTGGACATTGGAATATCAAGAGCAAGTTTGCCTACGCCATGACCAGGGGTGATTGGGAAAAATGCGTGTTGGCTCTCGTGAAAAAGACTCTTGCAAGAACTCCAATCTTGAAAAATAAATAGAATTCGCTGTGCGATTTTAGAACCACATGCGTTATTGAAAAAGACTTGTTCTGTATTGAACAAGTCTTTTCCTTACTTTGCGGCGGGATAAGTTAGCGGCGTGTTTTCAAGGATTTCTTCTATAGAAGTCTGGATTAATCGTTTCCAGCTGTCGCGCCCTAAGTTGCGGACATATTCTTCGTTGGTGTTGAATTCGCCGTAGCCAAGAATCTTTTGGGTTCCCGTGTCGTAGAAGGCGTATCGGCCTGACATGGATATGAAGTAATTGGTGGACGATGTTGTTGGGGTGCCCGCCGCCATATTATGGGTATAGTACGAGGTCCTTTGAGTTCGTCCAAACCAGAGATTGTTCAGAACGACGTAGATTTCGGCGTCGCTGTTAAATGTCTTGGGCTTGCCGACCGTGACGGGATTTTTCCCTAAGGTCACTTTTTCTTCTAGCATTTCTTCCTTAGAAATTCTTTCGGCAGTGAAGTCAACATGGTTGGAATAGAACTTCACATTTTCTTCGAGCTGCCTTGCAAACCATACCGTGAAGTTTTCATCTTCCACAAGGACATCGTCTAGATCCTCTTGATTTTCTACAACTCCGGTAGAAAAAATAAATTTTGCTTTTGCCGGTTTATTGGTCCATTGGGAATCAACAAAAAAACGGGGGCTGGAACAGCCAACGAATAAAAATGCAGCTATGGCTGCACCCAGTAAAATCTTTAAGTTCATCTTCTTAACCCTTAAAAATGAAGCTCACATGAGCGGCGAGAAAGGTAGTAAATGCTTATGCATGTGAAGGTTTGGACAGATTTACATTAGCAATGATTTTGTCATTTGCTCTATGTAAGGGATGTTCAGGGGAAGATCCGTCGTCTCGGTGGTGGCGATAAAGTTTATTCCTGGAATGTAGCCAGCGGCAGCGTAGCTTCGTTGTTTTTCTATAGCGTTTCTGGCGTAATTGGGATTGTCCATCATGCCAAAATGTTCCCAGATGAATTCCTGACGGGTGCGCTTGTTTAAGCAGGTGAAGTCGGGATAGAATGTGACTGCCTTGCTTTGCATGAGGTCGGCGTCTTGATTGAGGGTGCGTCGGCGAATGTTGTTCGTCGGTGTTTCGGCGGTTATGCTTGACGTATCCCCGATGATTAATTCCAGCGGGGCTTCGTAACGAAACGGAATGTTGTGGCGGGCGAGGCATTCGGCGATAATCACCTCAGATTTGGAACGGACCCGTAATCCGCTATTAGTGAAATGTTCTGGAGTATCCTTTGCGAAAAATTTTCCACTGTATGGCTTGCCTTGCCATTGCGCTGCAAATTCCTCGTCGGTTAAGAGCAAAGGCGTTACGAATCTCCTTTTGGCTTCCGTAAGGTTTGTATGAACCGCAATGATGTCTTCGGGATGAAAATCCTTTAGGAATCGGGCTAGCGCCTTTTGTTGCCTTTCAATAATACGGTTGCATTTTTCGAGGTACTCTTTTTGCGCAAGTGATGAAATCAGCTTGGAGTCAGACTTTGGAATGTATTTTCCGTTAGTATCTCCTTTCGTTGTGATGTGATAGTATTGAGGAGTGCCCTTGTTGATGGCGATGCGTAAGGATCCTTGCTGTTTTTTGGCCTTGCTTCGGAAAATTCGCTGAGAAAGAGCGGATAGTTGAACAACGACATCTTCCAGGATGTTGCGAATTTGGGTAATTGGTGTTTTGACAAGATGATTTTGCATTTTTTACCTATAAATTGGAATGTATTTGGTGTATTATGGGTATAATTTGGGTCGGAACCTGGTTATTTGTAAAGATGTTTTTTTGAATTACCTATAACAGACTTGAATACTGGTTTTGTTATAGGTAGTGTAGGGCTTTTTTCCCAGATTTGGTTGAATTTTGTGTTAGTTTGTTTGTGATTTTACCTATAAGAATTGAAAAGGATCATTTTTTATGGGTACAAATTCTGTTTAGTATCTTTTTTTTCGTTGTAGCGAACCTCCTGAAACAAAAAAGGATCCACCCCGAGGGGCGAATCCTTAATAAATTATGTGTACTGCGCTTTTTAGAGGGGGCGACCCATGCAGGCTCTTTGTCCCGCGTAAACATGCAGGTGAGGCGAGCTGCTTGCGAAGGTCTGCGGCATTAATCGCGGCGCTTCCTCGTGCAGGCTCACTTTGCAAGCTTTTGACGCCTTTGGCGTCCGCTGCTGCGTTCGGTCATGCCGACAAATTTGCTTGTCGGCGCGACTCTCACTTTGCAAGCTTCTCAGTTGCAGCAGCGACGCTAAGCAGGTCGGCTTCCTGGAAGGGCTTGCCGATCCACTGCAGGCCAACGGGCAGGCCGCCAGCCATACCGCAAGGAACGCTTACGCCGGGGAGACCGGCCAGGTTCAGGCTAACGGTGTAGATATCGCTCAGGTAAACTGCCATAGGATCGCTTTCGTTCATGCCACACTTCAGCGGGAGACCCGGCATGGTGGGGCTGGCGATTACGTCGCATTCTTCGAAAGCCTTGTTGAAGTCGTCGGTAATGAGGCGACGGACCTTCTGAGCCTGAACGTAGTAGGCATCGTAGAAGCCTGCGGAAAGCACATAGCTACCCAGGAGGATACGGCGCTGCACTTCCTTACCGAAAGCTTCGCTGCGGCTCATAGAGTACAGGTCGATCAGCTTGCGGGCATCCTTGCTGCGGTAACCGTAGCGAACGCCGTCGTAGCGGGAAAGGTTGGAGCTAGCTTCTGCAGTTGCAATGATGTAGTAACTGGAAACTGCGTTGCCGATATTGGGGAGGCTTACTTCCTTGATGGTGGCACCTTCGGCTTCCAGCTTCTTCAGCATGGCTTCGATGGCTGCCTTGCATTCAGGATCAAGACCTTCGGCGAAGTATTCCTTAGGAACGCCAATGACCTTGCCTTTCACGCCAGCGTCCAGCTTTGCAGTAAAGTCTTCTGCGGGGCGGGTGCTGGTGGTGTTGTCATGGGGGTCAACGCCAACAATAGCGTTCATCAAGATTGCTGCGTCCTTGACGGTAGAACCGAAGGGGCCGATCTGGTCCAGGGAGCTGGCGTAGGCCAACAGACCGTAACGGGAAACGCGGCCGTAGGTGGGCTTCAGACCCACGACGCCAGTGCAGGCGGCGGGCTGACGGATAGATCCACCAGTGTCGGAACCAAGTGCGCAGGCGACGGTACCGCTGGCAACAGCTACGGCAGAACCACCGGAGGAACCACCCGGAACGCGGGTTTCATCCAGAGGGTTCTTAACAGGACCGAAATAAGAGGTTTCATTGGAAGAACCCATGGCGAATTCGTCCATGTTGGTCTTACCGATGATGATGGCGCCTGCAGCTTCCAGCTTTTCGACAGCGGTAGCGGTGTAGGGGGCCACGAAATTTTCAAGAATTTTGGAAGCGGCGGTGGTGCGGGTTCCGACCAGGCACATATTGTCCTTGATGGCGACGGGGATGCCGTCAAGAGCACCCAGGGTCTTGCCTTCGGCGCGACGCTTGTCGGATTCAGCAGCCTTTTCCAAAGCACGTTCGTTGAGAACGGAAATGTAGGCGTTCAAATTCTTAGTAGCTTCGACCTTAGCCAGAGCTTCTTCAGTGAGCTTCACAGAAGTTGTGGCGCCGCTAGCCAATTGAGCTTGCAATTCTTCAATAGTAATCATTACCTTTCTCCGGACCATTTCATAATGTAGATGCCGACAACCATGCCGATGATGCTGGCGAAGTTAATCTTGAAGCCAACGCCAAAGGCAATCTTGATCATGTACAAGTCAAGAACCACGGGTTCCGGCTTGTCGGGAAAACCGATATTAAAGGGAAAAGCTGTAACAAACACGTTGTGAACGATATTGTTGTAACCACCCGCATTCATCAATTCACCGAGTTGACCGAACAGCACTCCCAGGCATTCTCCCAGGACACCGCCGATAATCAAGCCCAGTACAATAAAAAGCACGAGACGTGCAAATGTATTCTTATGACTCATGAGCTCAAATATAAAAAAAGGGGAGAGATAAGGGCAGCGAACAATGAAGAGTGAACAGTGAATAATTACGAATTACAAGATATGATATAACGTTAGGCGTCGTTGGCACGATAAAAAAACTCCCATCTACCTACTGTCTACTTCCTACTACCCAATCGACCAGTCAATGGGCTCCAGCCCTTTACTTTGCAGGTAGGCGTTTGCCTTGCTGAAGTGCTTACAACCAAAGAAACCGCGGTAGGCCGAAAGGGGGCTGGGGTGGGGTGCGGTCATGATCAGATGCCCGCGGCCGGGAGCCACCAACTCCTGCTTCTTGATGGCGAAACTGCCCCACAAAAGGAACACCAGGTTTTCGCGGGTGGCCGAAAGCCTCTTGATGATGGTGTCAGTAAATTGCTGCCAACCGATTCCCGCGTGGCTTGCGGCCTGGTGGGCGCGAACTGTCAGGGATGCATTCAAAAGCAAGATCCCCTGCTGAGCCCAGGATTCCAGATTGCCATGGGGCGGCGGGTTGATTCCCAGGTCGTCGTGCAGTTCCTTGAAAATGTTGATCAGCGAAGGGGGCGGCTCGATTCCCATGGGTACAGAAAAGCAGAGGCCATGGGCCTGACCCGGGTTGTGGTACGGGTCCTGTCCGATGATAACGGCCTTGACCTTGTCTACAGGGCAGAAGTCCAGCGCTGCGAAAATTTTAGAGGCCGGCGGATACACCACATGCTGTTTGGCGCGTTCGTCTAAAAGCGTATTCTTAATTTGTTTGAAATAATCCTGCTCAAATTGGTCGCTGAGCAGGTTCAGCCAGGATTCTTCGAGTTTTACAGCCATAACTACTTGTGGAAATTAACGTTAAACCAGCCGGTCTTTCCGTCTGAGGATTTTGCGATGCCGCAGGCGACGGAACTGTACTTGGTACTGCTCATGTTGAGATAATGACCGATGTAGGAGTAGTCTTCCGATTTGTTGGGGTCGCGCTGGCCGCTTTCCACCAACTTCTTTTCGTTCCACATCATTTCTAGGTAGTAGTCCACGATTTTCTCTTCGGTTCCCATCCAGGAAAGTGAGATGTTGGGGCCGGAGTTCTGGGCAAATTCTCCGCAGTCCCCGAAATGACCATGGGCCGAGTTTGCCTTAAGGTCGGCTGCGGCCTGTTCTTCGACACAAGTCTGCTTTGCTTCGGGGGCAAGAACTAGGGACGTCAGACCTTCTGAGGTGCGGTACTTGTTAATTACGTCTAGGCAGTAACTGCGCCAATCCGATGCTTCTGCAGTTTCACTGCTTGCCGGCGTGGAAGCCTGGCTGCTGGAGGAATTGCTTGTCAAGGATTCGCTGCTTGCCGGAACGGTCGTTGACTCGCTGCTTGCCGGGGTTGCGGAAGATCCGTTGTTGGATGAACTGCTTGCGCTAATATTTCCGTCTTCTTTTGGGGAACTGGAGGATGTTTCCGCAGACTGATAATTAGAACAGGATGAGGTTTCGTCTTGGACAGAAACGCTGGAGGAATCGTCACCGCAGGCAACGAACATCAATGCTGCAGAAACTGTAAAGATAGGGAAAAGCTTGAACATACAAGAAAAAATAATATAAGAACGCCGGAATGTCACAACAAACCTTCTCGCCGTGGGTCGTTCTGAACTTGTTTCAGAATCCCATGGCCGCACGAGACCCTGTGCTCCCTCTGGGTGACATTAGGCGTCATCGGCGCGATAATAAAAACTCATATCTGATATCTCATATCTTGTATCTGATACCTAGCCATGAAAACATGGAAATGTTTTGTATAAAATGTAAAATCGGAGTTTTTTTGTGACCATTGATAATTAAATATGGCTTTTCGGCCTATCCGACGGGTTTCTATAAAAGTTATGGAAACATTTTCACGGGGAATGGCGATTCGCTAAAAAATAAGCCTCCGAAGTTCAAAACTCCGGAGGTCTTTTTTAAACTCGTTCTGCCAGGATTGCGATTTTCTCGCCTTTGTGACGGGTGTAGAAAAGTATGGCTTCTTTCTTGCCCTTGGGCTTTAGCCTCTTGATTTCTTCGGTGGGGTCTACCTTTACACCGCGAAGCTTTAGGGTCAGCTTGCCGATGTTATGTCGCTTGAGCATATCGCGGACGGCGCTGGTGGCGATTTCGCAGTTGTCAAGAATCTTGAAGTTGGCAAAGGCGGGGGAGGGGAGCGGACTTTCGCTTGCCACGTAGGCGATGCCTTCTGAAATCAGGTGGGCGTCAGAGTTTGCGGCCTGGGCCACGCTTCCAAAAAGGTGGCTGCGGATCAGCAGTGCCGTCGGTTCTGCCAGGTATTCCGAAACTTCGCCGACAGGCAAGTCGCTTTCGCTGGTGGCGTTGCGGAAACTTCTTTCGCAGCCGGGCAGATCGTGTTCGGCGTCCTTGTTGGAGGCTGCCTGTATCTCGGTTAGCGTTCCCTGCCAGATTGCATCCGTACCATCTGCGGCTTTTACAACCTCGCCATTTTTATCCACCATGATGGCCCGAACTTTTCCGGGGTTCTTTGCCAATGCGCCAAACAGCACCAGCAATTCGCGGCAGTCGGCGTGGCTTCCTAGGTAAACCAGTTCTGCATCCTGGGGAATTTCGTTGGTGGGGTAGCCGGGAGGAAGTTTTGCCATGCCGCCCTTGTAGTGCCTTGAAATTTCAAGAACCTCTTCGAAGGTGGGGGTGAGATTGCGGAGGTCACGCTGGTTTTCGCCTTCTACGGCACGGCGGGCAGGGTCGATGGTAAAGAAGTCTGCTTTTTCTTGTGCGGGGGAGTCGCCATTTTTGCGGGCGATTTCTCGAACGTCCCCGGAGATCGTCGAACTGGATTCGCCGCGGAAATTTTCTGTGTTGTAGGCGTACATCTGCAGACGGTCGGGGTCCAGGTCTACGCCAGTCACTTTGAAATTCTGGGGAATAAAGAAACTGTCGCCGCCCATGCCGCAGCAGAGGTCGTGTACCCGCGGGCTTTCGCCAATGTTTTCGGCTCCCGCTTGCCACAGGTTTGCCTTGTAACGGCCGATATCCTGGGCGGTACTCTGTTCCAAAGCTAGGCGGTCGCATAGCAAAAAGGCGTCGCTGCCTGATTTCTTGCCGGCTTCGCCAAAAAACTTTTCACGAAATTTGGGGACCAACATCATGTAGTCCATGATGGCGGCCCGTTCTTCATTGCTGTATCCGGCCTTGTTCAGTGCTGTAGAAATTTGCAGGGCATCCATCTTCTTCTTGATGGCGCTGAGGATGAATTCTTGTACGGCAGGGGATATGAGCAGGTCGGAATAAAGCATTGTTGCAAATTTAGCTTTTGTTGAAAGGGATTTGTGCTAGAAAAATGTTTTTAAAAGTAATCTAAAAGTATTGAAAAGTTGTTGATATGTAGTAAAAAAGTAATCGTTGACACCCTCGCAACGAATGTTAAGATTTTTTATCTTTGTCGCCAGATTTGATTCAGTGGGATTGGTGAGTCAAATTTATTGTTTTGGTAGTTGGATTCCCAATCTTAGGTAAGTGTATGAATGTACATGAGAAAATGAAAGCATTTGATGCTTTTCAGTTTTTCGGCCAGTTCACCTTTAACCGATTCTTTAAACAAGATAAGGCTAACAGGTTTAATGATCAATACAAAGCCGTCGTTGCCCCCCAGGGGCGCGATGGAGGTTCCAGTCGGTATCGCTTTGATGCTTTCTGGGGATCTCGCCCTTACGATATGGGCGTTGTCTCTAGGGATATCGATGGAAACCTGGTTGCTCCGACGTGTGTTACTTTGTCGGAAAGTGGCGCCAGCCTAAGATATATGCAGCTTGATAACGGATCTGTAGACGTAAGGCTTTACCCTGCAAGAACGGATACCGATCGGGCCGATTCCGTACAGTTTATCCGATTGGGCTTGTATAAGAATCCCAGAATGCTTTTGAACAGTACAATCCTGCGCAAACATTGGAATGCCATGTACACGGTCATGGAAAACACGTCTATCTTGGGCAGCCCTTCCTTGGTATCTCAGGCAAAGATGTTCTGGTTGCTCCATGGCAAGGTATACTACAAGGATGGTTCCCTCCGTGCGCCCAGGGATCTTGTTTATCTCAAGAAGGTCCTTAACTACGTTTCGACGATTGTGTTTTGCGCCATGACGTTGAAAGTGGTTCTGTAAAACGATAAACTGCTGACTTTTTACCAACAGTTAACGAATGTTGCCCCGTAAAAAGGGTAAATTTAACTGTATGGGAAAGATTAAGGGTATTATTGGGTTTGCTGCACTGGCTTTGATCGGGTGCGGCGGCAGTTCCACTGAGGCGTTGCCTGATGAATTGGGCAATGAACCTTTGCCGGAAAGTTCTTTTGAGGTTCTTCCAGAAAGTTCAGCTGACGATTTTTTGACCAGTAGTTTTGTTGACGTGTCCGTCAGCAGTTCTGCCGACGAAATTCCTCTGAGTTACTCGGATGAACCTTCTGTAAGCAGTTCTTCAGACGGACCCATCTGCAGTTCCGCAGACGAACCTATCAGCAGTTCTTTGGATGAACCTACCAGCAGTTCTTTGGACGAACCGCTTCCCGGTTCTTCTTCCAGTTTGCGTTCTCATCCCGAGTATTCCAAAATCCTTGGTGCCGATGTTTCCCAGATGCAGGAATATGAAGCCAAGGGTATCCGTGTTTTGGATGTGGATGGATCGCCCAAGGATATTTTTGATTTGCTCTGGGATCACGGTTTCAATTATATCCGCCTAAAGACTTTTGTGGGCCCCAGCGCCAGGTATGGCTATGCCGCTCCGGGTTGCAATCAGGGGACTGGTGAATTCCCCCAAAATGTGGAAGCGTTTGGCGACAAGGATCATGTGGTGGCTTACGCAAAGCGGGCCAAGGCGGCGGGTTTCAAGCTGCTGCTGGATTTCCATTATAGCGACAACTGGGCCGATCCGGGCAAGCAGATTATTCCGGAACGTTGGCGTGGTGTAAGAACTTCTGACGCCATGGCCGATTCCGTTTATGCTTACACCAAGGATGTTCTGTTGGCTTTGCAGGCTGCAGGTGCCTTGCCCGAAATGGTGCAGGTGGGTAACGAAATTACCAACGGCATGCTCCGCGAAATTCCCAAGAGCAATACGGATTGCTGGGGCAATAACGTTCAGGCGGCCGATGGGGCCGTTAGCGGTGTCATGAGCAATGCAACAGGAATCGCCAATACGGCGAAATATCTGGCCGCAGGTTCCCGGGCTGTCAAGGAGATTTCGAACAACATAAAAGTTGTATTCCATATCGAAAGTCCCCACAAGACAAATACCGTAGATTGGTGGATGTCTTCGATCATCAAGAATTCCAAGGTGTCGCCGGATGTAATGGCTTTCTCCGCCTACTCCGCTTACGAGCATGGCAATCCCGATTCCTGGAAAAACTTGATGACCAACTTGGGCAAGACTTACACGAATCTGGAATTTCTTATTGCCGAATACAATGGTTCCTCAACGCCTGATAATTACGGCTTTGACGGATCCCGTGTAAAGACCCATCAGGTGATGGAACAGGTGCCCCGCGCTCTGGGCGCATTCATCTGGGAGCCGGAACGTTCCGGTGCCTGGGGCACTGCGTTGTTTGACTGGGTGGGCGGCGATTTGAAGGCCAACAAGCGGGCTTTTGACGAATACGAAGTTCTTTTTTAGAGCGATCTCCTCTTGATTACACCAAATATTCAAGGGGAGATTTTCTACATTCTTCTATATGAAGATTGAAGATTGGCGTAATCGTATTGATGAATTGAACGGAGAGCTGATTGCTCTTCTGAATAAGCGTGCCACCTATGCAACCGAGATTGGCAAACTGAAAAAGGAATTGGGCTTGCCCGTTCTGGATGCTTCTCGTGAACAGGCCGTTTTGGACCGTGTGGGCTCTATGACCGAAGGCCCCCTTTCTTCTGATTCCATCAAGAGAATCTTCCAGGTGATTATGGAAGAGACCCGCAAGGTTGAGGACTAAAAAATGCAACGCATTACTCTCGTTGGTTTTGGTTTGCTGGCCAGTTCCGTTGCCGCAGCCATTAAGCAGGCGAAGTTGCCCACTATCGTTCGTGCCGTCAGTTCCCCCTCTACTTTGGAACGCGCCCGCGAAGTAAAGTTGGCCGATGAATTTTTCGGTTACGATGATACCGCATCCTGGGCCGAAGGCTCTGACTTGATTTTGCTGTGCAGCCCCATTCTTCACATTCTGAAGACTATCGACGCTCTTTCTAAGGTGCAGTTGCCGGCCGGCCATAAGAAGATTCTGGTCAGCGACATTGGCAGCACCAAGGTTGAAATTTGCAAGGCGGGTGCCAAGCTGCCTGGACCTTTCTGTTTTGTGGGAAGTCACCCCATGGCCGGTTCCGAGAAGCGCACCATGGAATATAATGATCCCAGCATTTTCGAGAACGCATACTGGTTTGTGTGTCCGCCCGATGGTGTCGAAGAATCCGCCTATGCCGACTTGCTTCAGCTGATTTCTTTTGTGGGTGCCCATTCCGTTGTGTTCCCGCCGGAACATCACGACCGTACCATGGCCTGGGTTAGCCATATGCCCCAGATGCTCAGCTCCACATTGGCTGCCAGCATGCCGGAACGTCTGCTCAAGTACAACTACCAGCATTACGCCGGACGCGCCTTTAGGGACATGACCCGTATTGCAGCCAGCGGCTGGAACATGTGGCATGACATCGCCGTTACCAACCGCAACGAAACGGCGCTTGCCCTCCGCGAAGTCCGCGACGGCCTCGACAAGACTATCGCCGCCATGGATAGCTTGCAGGTGGTTTCTGACGGAACTCCCGCCGCTGCCGACTGCTCCGAAAATCTGGAGTCCATCTTTAAGGCCGGAAACGATGGTCGCGCCAGCCTGTTTGCTCCTGGCCGCAATGCTGCCGCCGCCTTCTCCGAAATTACGGTTCCCCTGAAGGATGAACCCGGTGCCTTGCTCAGCGTGCTGAAGCCCTTGGCCGAATGGGGGCTGAATATCCGCGATATCGAACTGATGAAAGTCCGCGAAAACGTGGCCGGTACTTTGCTTCTGGCTTTCAAGACGCCCGACGAAGCCCGCCGCGCTATTCAAATTCTTACCGCCTTGGATTACGACGTTAAGGAACGCTAATGGAATTTTTGCTGAACCCCGACCGCGAGCGCATGGAGCTCACTCTGGTGATGGCCCTCTTGGTAAATGGCCGTACCGTTCTGGAAGACTTCGCCTGGGCCGCAGGCTCCGAAAAATTTGCACAAGCCCTTAAGGAATTCGGACTGAACTACGAACAGCAGGGCCACCAGCTGGTTCTTGAAGGCAAGGGCTTTCAGTACAGTCTGCCTTCCATGCTGCCTATGGATTTTGCCGAAGACGCCAACGTTCTTCTTTGGACGTTAGCTTCTAAGGATGCAGAACAGATTTACACCTTTGCTGCCGAAGCTGACGAGGCCGGTATTGCCCAGGTGGCTTCTGCCAAGGAAACGCTGCAGAAGTATTTCAAGGTAAAGCCCGTTACCGATGAACCCGCCAAGTTCGTATTCACCTTCTGCGCCGACGAAATTGTAGCCAAGAAGGATTCCCTGGGGAATTTTACTTACCCCATGCGCAACCGCTTGCTGCTTCGCGCCTTGATCCGCAACGACTATACCACTTTCGAAGAAAAGGGTACGGTTCACGATCAGTGGACCAAGATGCTCATGTACTTTGGCGTGAACCTGAAGTACGAAACCCGCGGCATGGAACAGCTGACCGAACTGGAACGTCGTATGATGATGGCCCGCGGTCAGAAGATTGAACGCACCCAGTTTACGGAACTTTCCGAGACCAAGGTGATTACGGGTCGCGATTATTTTGTGCCCGGCGATTCCACCGAGGCCATTGCCTTTATTTTGCTGGCGACTATTGGTACGCTCCCCAAGAACACGCAAATTGTTTTGAAGAACGTGGAACTGAATTCGTCTCGCGCCGGGGCATTGACCTGCCTGAAACGCATGGGCGCAAGCTACGAAGTGACCAGCCGTCGCGAACGTTATGGTGACGTGTACGGTGACATCGAAATCTTTACGCTGGCTTCTGGCAAGCGCTTGCAGGGACGTCGTTTTTCTGAAGATGTGATTGCCACGGGGCTTGAGGAATTTCCCTTCTTGGCGGTGGCGGCTTGCTATGCCGAAGGCGAAACCATTTTGCGTCTGCCTAAGGAAGTCCGCAAGCAGATGCGCCCCGTTAACGAAAAGCTGGCTGAAAACCTCCGTAAGACCGGTGCCGAAGTTGGCGTCTACGATGACGGCCTGGTAATCCGCGGCCTAGAAACCATCGTGAACGGTTCTGACTTTGACGGCGGAGACGTTCCCCAGAATGGCTTGGCCTTGAGCGTTCTTTCGCTGGCCTTGCAGAACGATGAACCGGTGGCTAATAGCGACGTGATTGAAACGGCTTATCCTGGCGTTCTCGAAAAGTTGAACCGCGTTATCGAAGAAGCTAACAAGAAGCCTGAGGCAGAAACCAAGTAAGGTGTTTTATGTTCAAGACTATCGGCATTATCGCTTGGAAAGAAAAGAGTACGGACCTGGCTCTTGCGCTGAAGCAGATTCACGCATGGGGGAGTGAACACCCCGAAGTCAAGTTCCTGGCTCTTGAAAACCTGAAGGAACTGGTTCGCGCTCCTGTAAAGGTTGTTTCTGAAAAGGCCTTGCTGAAGTCCGACTTGCTTTTGGCCATTGGCGGTGACGGTACCGTGCTTTCGGCGGCCCATATGGCTCTTGGTCATAACATTCCCATTCTGGGTGTGAACGCTGGCCGCGTCGGGTTCCTTGCCGAGACCCGCGTCAAATGCCTTTCCCAGACCCTGGATGACTTGCTGGCCGGGGTGTATTCTACCCGCGACCGCATGATGATCGACGCTTCTGTGTATCACGGTAAGAAGTGCATTGCCAAGCAGACCGTCTTGAACGAAGTCCATTTCCGCGCCCACGCTCCCGAACGTATGGTGAATGTGAACGTGGAATACAATGGTACCGACTATACGGAATACTGGGCCGACTCCCTGCTGGTTTCGACTCCCACAGGCTCCACTGCATACAACCTTGCGGCAGGTGGCCCCATTATCCATCCGGCCACATATGCCGTGGTGCTGACTCCTGTGGCTCCCGGTAGCCTTTCGGTACGTCCGCTGGTCATGTCTCTTACAGATAAAAAACTGGTGCTGCGTCCGGCCGCAGGCAAGACCCTGGACTTGGTTTTCGATGGCCGCACCTGTATTCCTCTGGAACCGGATGATTATGTCGTTCTGACTCAGAGCAAATCCTTTACCACCTTCCTCCGCATGCGTCATACGGGTTTCGTGGGCGCTCTCCGCGAAAAGCTGGGTTGGACAGGCTCTCCCAAGAAAGCCTAAGGTTTTTCTAGATAAATAAAATTTTCCTACCGCTTTTCTATATTTATGCATATGAGTGAATCTTTGCATAATGGTAGTCTTTGCCCGGTTGTTCCCCAGACTTTTAACAAGGATTATGGGGATCAAGGTTTTTTGCTTGAGAATGGCAAGACTCTTCCTGCTTTGGAAATTCGTTACGAAACTTACGGCAAGTTGAATGCCGAAAAGAATAATACCGTTTGGGTCACCTCTCCGCTGACCGCCGATGCCCACGTGGCCGGTTATTATTCCCCCGAAGATAAGAAGCCCGGTTGGTGGGATGCTCTCATTGGCCCGGGTAAGCCTGTGGATACGGATCGTTTCTTTGTGGTGTGCAGCAACATTCTGGGTGGCTGCAAGGGCTCCACTGGCCCCGCAAGTATCAATCCTCGCACCGGCAAGCCCTACGGCAGCACTTTCCCCACCATCACCATCGGCGACATGGTCCACGCCCAGAAGGAACTGGCTGACTATTTGGGAGTCAAGGAACTTTACTGCGTCATTGGCGGTTCCATGGGTGGCTTCCAGGCCATGAAGTGGGCGATCTACTATCCTGAACTGGTAAAGCGTTGTGTTCTGATTGCAACGTCTCCCCGTTTTAGCAGCCAGGCTCTCGGTTTTGAAATTGTGGCCCGCGATGTGATTACCCAGGACCCCAATTACAACAATGGCGATTATTATGAATCCGCTCACCCGGACGTCGGACTTTCCAATGCCCGCAAGCTGGCTCACATTACCTACCTCAGTGCCGTAGGAATGGAAAAGAAGTTCAAGCGCGCCCAGGATCATGAGCACAAGAATCACGCCATTACTTACAGCACTCCCTTTGACCTGGATCTGCCGCTGGAAAGCTACCTGCGCTACCAGGGTGCGAAGTTTGTGGACCGCTTCGATGCCAACAGCTACCTGCATATTGCCCATGCAACCGATAGCTTCGACCTGGAAACGGAATACGGTTCCCTGGAAAAGGCTTTTGAGAATGTGCAGGCCGAAGTGCTGAACGTGAACCTTTCTACGGACTGGTTGTTCCCGCCCCACGAATCCCGCCGTATTACGAGCGCCTTGCTGAACGATCGCAAGGTCGTGACTAGCCTTGAATTGGATACGCTGTTCGGTCACGATGGCTTCCTCATCGAAGATGAAGATCTGGGTAAGGCGGTAGGCCGATTCCTGGATAGCAAGTATGGAGCCTTGACTGGCAAGCAGACCATTCCTGTTTTCCACGACCAGAAGGATTTTGAACTGCTGGGTTCCATGGTCAAGGAAAATAGCCGCGTGCTGGACCTTGGTTGCGGTAGCGGCGACTTGATCGATTACCTCCGCCGTACCAAGAATGTGATTGGCCTTGGTATCGAAAAGCGCATGAAGGACATTATGGACTGTCTGGAAAACGACGTCCCCGTGGTCCAGCGCGATTTGGATGAACGCGGTATTTCTGATATTGAAAGCGACAGCTATGACTACGCCATTATCAACCGCACCATCCAGGAAATTCGCGACCCGGTGGCCTTGCTCAGCGAAATCCTCCGCGTGGCCAAGCGCGTTATCGTGACTTTCCCCAATTTCGGTCATTGGTCTGCCCGCGGTTCCCTGATGCTCCACGGTCGTATGCCCAAGTCCAAGGAACTGCCTTACGAATGGTACAACACACCCAACATTCGTTTGCTCACCGTTAAGGATTTCTACACCCTTTGCGAAAAGGAAGGCCTTAAGATCGAGAAGATGGCGTTCCAGAATGAACAGTGCCTTAGCAAGTTCCTGACCGCCGTTGGCCTCAAGAACTTCGGCGCCGAACACGTAATTGCAATGGTAAGTAAGCAGTGAGTTGTGAGGCGTGAGTTCTGAGCTGGAGAATGGCGCCGTAGGCGCAAAATTATAAAAACGCGTAAGCGTCAATTGTTTAACCTCAAAGCGAGCTGTGCGAGCGACCTCTTTCCTGAAAGTGCGAAGCACGAGCTCGGTACTAATTATGGCTATTTTATCGATGACTGGTTTTGGCAAGAGTGAGTCCATGTTCCAGGGCGCACCTTGTGTGATTGAAGTTCGTAGCGTGAATAACCGTTTTTTGGACATCAGCTGCAAGCTTCCCAAGAACCTGGCTTATCTTGAAAATTCCTTCAAGAATCAGATCAAGGAAAAGCTGGTTCGCGGTTCTGTGATCTTTAGCGTTACTCTTGGTGCAGGCACTGGCGGTAATGTTCCCGTTTCCTACAACGAACAGGCCATTGCGAAGTTTGTGGAAATCACAAAGGCAATGCAGACCAAATTTGGAATTGCCGGTGATATCAAACTGGAAAACATCATGGCCCTGCCTGAAGTTCTGCAGTTTACCGACAGCGGTGCCGATACCGAAGCTCTTGAAAAGCACTTGGCCGACGAACTGAACAAGGCCCTGGAGAAGGTGAACGAAATGCGTGCCAAGGAAGGTGCTAACCTGGCAGCCGACTTGACAAACCGCGTGGACCATCTGAATGCCGTTCTCGAAAAGGTTGAAGTGCTGGATCCCAAGCGCATCGAAAACTGGAAGGTCAAGTTCCGCGACCGCATCAACGTGCTTCTGAAGGATTCCGAAATCGACGAAGTCCGTCTGCTGCAGGAAGCCTGCATCATGGCAGACAAGTTGGACATCAAGGAAGAAATCACCCGCTTCAAGAGTCATAACAAGTTGTTCCTGAACGCCCTCAAGGAAGGTGGCGCCCAGGGAAAGAACCTTGGCTTTATCCTTCAGGAAATGGGCCGCGAAGCAAACACTTTGGGGACCAAGTGCCAGGATGCTGAAATTGCCGCTCTCGCTATTGAACTGAAGAACGAAGTGGAATGCATCCGCGAACAGTCTCTCAATATCGCCTAAGCAGAACATTTTTTTTGAGCAAAATAAAGCTTCAGGAGTGATCCTGAAGTTTTTTTTACTATAAATTATGGGAAATTTGCGGGTTATCTTCCCCAAAATTGAATTCCTGTTCTATATTTAAGAACGAAGAAGGAACAAGTTGCGTCGTATGACGTTTTTAGACTAAGTTCAAAAGATTTTTTGCTAAATGATTGCATTAAAGAGCTCCTCCTAACCCCCCTGGGTTGGATACCGTAAGGTGTCCAACCCTTTTTTGTTTGCGGTACTTACTGCTTTTTACACACTTTATTTTTTTATTTGGATTCAACTCTGTAATTTTTTAGTAATAAGAATTAAATTTTATCCGAGTTTTGGTTTTATGCACCGTCAAATTCATGAGGATTCTGTGAAATACATCCCCACGATTCGTTCTGCGTTGACCGCCGGCGCGTTCTCTCTGGCCGCAATGCTTTTTTCCGCCTGCCTTGATACAACAGAAGTTGTTGAAACGGTGGATCCCGAAACCATTCCCGTTTCTCGAGTGGACACCTTGGTCATCAGGGACACCCTTGTTGTCAAGGAAATGCCTGGCGAAACCTTGAAAGATACGTTGGTCGTCAAGGACACTTTAGTTGTAAATGATACCTTAGTCGTTAAGGACACTCTTGTTGTAAAGGATACCCTTGTCAATAACGATACTCTGGTGGTTGCATCCGACACATTGGTGGTTTACGACACCTTGGTTCGGCTGGATTCCGTTTTCCATGTGGATACCCTTTATCAGCTGGATACCTTGGTGGTTCTGGATTCCATTTTTAGCAAGGATACCATCTATTCCATTGACACTGTTGTCCAGAAGGATACACTTTATGTAAAGGCTCAGGCTCCCATGGCGTATTTTGTTCGCGTCGAGGACGTTCTTGAAAGCCTGAAGGATAATGAAAAGGCAACCTTGATCTTGCGCCACGCCGAACGAGGCAATGACTATTCTGCGTCGGGTGGTCTGAACGATAACGGCATGAATCAGTCTCGAGAATTTGGTCAAAAACTGAAGAACTTTACGGACGTCCATTTCTATAATACCGAGATCAAACGTTCCTATGAAACTTGTGCCTACATTGCTGAGGGGATGGGCTTGTCTTCCTTCGAAAACGACACCTTGGCTGAATTGAAGGATTCCTGGCTGATCAAGGATGAGGAACTGTATGTGCAGAAGAAAGGCGATGTCAGCAGTTGGATTGTCTTCTCTCGCTGGGCCTATTCCGGGGGCTACACGGGCGTGTTCTACGATCTCAACGAAAAGATGGTGGAACTGCAGAATTTGCTGGCCGGGGATTACGATAGCATGAGCAAGCTGAACGTGGCCATTTCCCATGACCTGCTGGTGGTTCCTCTGGTGGCATGGGCTACAGATCGACAGCTGAATTTGCGTTTTTATGAAACCCAAAGCAATAAGCAGTGGATTAATTACCTGGCTGGTGTCGCCTTTATAGTCAACGACAAGAATGAGGTCCGCGTTATTCCCGTTTGCGGCAGGAGCAAGGGGACCATGGAATAGCTGGTTTCTTTTGTGAACAAAATTACTTGATGAAATTGCCCTTTTCTTTAAAGAAAAGGGTATTTTTTATAAAAACTTTAACAGGGATTGGGTCCTAATGGAAAATTTCAACTTTTATAGTCCTACGGAATTTGTATTTGGCCGCGACCGCGAAAATGAATGCGGTGCATTGGTAAAAAAGCATGGCGGCTCCAAGGTCTTGCTTCATTTCGGTGGCGGTTCTGCCGTTCGTTCCGGATTGATTGACCGCGTTAAGGCAAGCCTCGATGCCGCAGGCGTTCCTTTCGTAGAACTGGGTGGAGTTCACCCTAATCCGCTGGATACCAAGGTCTACGAAGGCATTGAAATTTGCCGCAAGGAAGGAATTGACTTTATTCTCGCTGTAGGTGGCGGATCTTCTATCGATAGCGCCAAGGCTATTGCCATGGGCGTTCCCTACGAAGGGGACTTCTGGGATTTCTATTGCGGAAAGGCCGCTCCGGCTGTTGCCTTGCCGGTGGGTACAGTGCTGACCATTGCCGCTGCAGGTTCCGAAGGTTCCGGCGACTCCGTCATAACCAAGGAAGATGGCATGCTGAAGCGCGGTGCCGGTGGCGATTGCATCCGTCCCCGTTTTTCTGTGCTGAACCCGGCTCTCACTTGCACATTGCCGGCCTATCAGACTGCCTGCGGTGCAACCGATATCATGGCTCACGTTTTTGAACGTTACTTCACCAACACTACCGAAGTGGAAGTTACCGACCGTCTTTGCGAAGCGGTTCTCATGACCATGGTGAAGGAAACTCCCCGCGTTATTGCTGACCCCAACAACTACGAAGCCCGCGCCAACATCATGTGGGCAGGCATGGTGGCTCATAACAATATCGTCGGTGTTGGCCGCGGTCAGGACTGGAATAGCCACGCCATCGAACATGAACTTTCTGGCATGTATGACTGCGCCCACGGTGCAGGTCTTGCTGTCATTATGCCCTCCTGGATGGAATACGTCATGGACCACAATGTGATGCGTTTCTGCCAGATGGCTACTCGCGTATTCGGCTGCGCCATGAATTTCGAAAAGCCCGAAGAAACGGCTCGCGCAGGTATTCGCGCATTCCGCAGCTTCCTCAAGAGCATCGGCATGCCCATCAACTTTGCTGAACTTGGCGCCAAGGAAGAAGACATTCCCGAAATGGTGCGTAAGCTGAATCCGGGTAATGGCTGGGGCTTTAAGCCGCTGAATGCCGACGACGTGACTAAGGTTTATCAGATTGCCGCCAAGGCAACAGTTTAATTTAGCTGTGAGGTATGAGGTCGGCACTTCGTGCCTAGAGGTATGAGGCAAATTTTCTCCATAGATACCTCATACCCCAAAGCTCCCCTGTAAGGGGAGCGACCTCACACCTGAACTTTAACAAACTCATATTATGCGTGCACTTTTTATTGGCGGAACGGGGACCATCAGCATGGCCATTACTCGCCTGGCTGTGGAACTGGGATGGGAAATCTATTTGCTGAATCGCGGAAATAGAAACGCCGCGGATTTGCCTATGGCTGTGTTGGCGGATGGAACTCCCGCAATAAAGCAGATTACCGCTGACATTTACGATGAAGCTGAAGTGGCTTCTAAAATTGCGGACTTGCAGTTCGATGTGGTTTGCGATTTTATTGCCTTCCATTACAGCGCCCTGGAACGTGACTACCGACTGTTCAATAACAAGACCAAGCAGTTCATGTACATCAGTTCCGCCAGTGCCTACCAGAAGCCTCTTTCTGACTACCGCATTAACGAGGGAACTCCTTTGGCTAACCCTTACTGGGAATACTCCCGTAACAAGATTGCGGGGGAGGAGTACCTGATGAAAATGTACCGCGAAGAAGGTTTCCCCATTACTATCGTGCGCCCCAGCCATACCTACGACGAACGCAAGATTCCTCTGGGCGTTCACGGCAAGAAGGGAAGCTGGCAGGTGGCCAAGCGCATACTTGAAGGTAAACCTGTAATTATTCACGGAGACGGAACCAGCCTCTGGACCATGACCCACAACAGCGATTTCGCCAAGGGCTTCGTGGGACTGATGGGAAACATTCACGCCATCGGCGAAAGCTTCCAGATTACCAGCGATGAAACCGTCACTTGGAATCAGGTGTACCAGGGCATTGCCAATGTGCTGGGCGTAGAACTGAAGGCGGTCCATGTGGCATCTGAGTTCCTGGCCGCTGTGGGGGACCCGTTTGGCTATGACTTTACGGGAAGCCTCCTTGGTGACAAGGCCAATTCCGTGGTTTTCGACAATTCCAAGCTGAAGAAGGCTGTGCCTGGTTTCTGCGCCACCACACGCTTTGATCAGGGAATCCGCAAGACCATCGAGAATGTACTGACCCATCCGGAATTGCAGGAAGAGGACTCGGAATTCGACGAATGGTGCGACAAGGTAATTGAGGCCGTGGAACGGACGAAGAAAAGCATATTGCAAAGCAAGTCCTAGCCGCGCCAAGGGTTGGCATGCCCGTTTAAGCGAATATTTTACTATATTTGAGATACCTTGAGAGGCGGTTTTCAACTCTCTGGGTCCCCCAACGGGGGTGCTTTCTGTCCTTTGGACAGTAGCACCTGCGGCTCGGTCATGAAAATGAACAAGTTCATTTTCGCGACACTCACCTGGGGGTGCTCTGGTTTCGACAGGGTTACTGAAGTGTTAGTTGCAAGCCGGGGTCTCAGACGAGGGCACCCGTAAAAAAGTCTGAAAAAAAATAAGTGCTGAAGAAAACTACGCACTCGCAGCCTAATTAGCGGCTACGCCGGGCCTCGACTCACTCCCATTGGGTAGTACGTCCGGACGCAATATGGGATGGGGGACTGTAATGCCTGGGTGCAGTTCCCGAGATTTACTAGGCTGGTCAAAGTTCGCGCCGACCTTCTTGGGCGTGGATTAGACGAGATCTCAAATGCGAAGGGAAAGCTTGTAGGAATGGACAGGGATGAAATCTTGGACAGGGGTTCGACTCCCCTCACCTCCACTAAAAAAGGCCTCGCTTTAAAAGCGAGGTCTTTTTCATATACAAACAGCGCTAGGTGATTTGCAGATTACAGCTCGGGCTGCTTGCCGGTTGCATAATGAATCGGTTATGGGGTTCTCTCTTGACATCTTTTTTTAGATGTGTATATTGCTGCTGGAATGTGAAGCCCGACGTAAGGAATGGTATTCCTGGATTCTCGTTGATTTCACTGTTATTATATGTTTTAACAGTTTTTTAGGGGAAAAGGAATTTACTCATGAGTCAACTCTCTGTTGATTGTGTTTTGCCGGCTGTTGAAAAACGTTTGGCGGAATTGAATTTGTATGCGGAACGTCTTCGTAAAAAGTTAAAGAGGGCCCCCGCGGGAAGGCTTCGTCTTGGGAAAAGCAATGGAGCTGTTCAATATTTTTGGGTGAAATCAAATAAAAAATTGGAAGGCGAGTACATCTCAAAGGAGAAACTTGCTCAGGTGAGGTCTCTTGCGCAGAAACGCTATGATGAGCAAATGTTGAAGGAGATTTTGGATGAAATCAAGGTCCTTGAACTTGTTCGGAAACGGTATCATCCATCGACTTTGGAAAAAATCTATTCATCGATGGGCCATGATAGGATGTCGCTTGTGGAACCGGCTGTGTTGCAAGAGGATGCTTTTGCAGAGCGTTGGCTTTCGGTCCCTTATGAGGGGAAGGCGTTTTTGGAAGATTCGGCTGAACAGGTGACTTCTTCGGGAATTCGGGTTCGGTCAAAGTCCGAAGCGATTATTGCAGAGACTTTGAATCGTCTTGGAGTTCCGTTTCGCTACGAATGTCCGCTAAATATGGGGGCGGAATCTTGCTGGTATCCTGATTTTACTTGCTTGAATATGCGAACCCGTGAGGAATTTTTGTGGGAACATTTCGGCTTGATGGACAAACCTGATTATGTGCAGGGATTTGTTTCCAAGGTTGTCAAACTTAGTTCCAAAGGGTTTGATGTGGGGCGAAACTTGATTATTTCGGTGGAAAATTTAAACCATCCAATGACTCCGGCTTATGCGGAACGGTTAATCAAGCGCTTTTTACTTTGAAAAAGGGGGCTTTTACTAACTAAGTTGGCGAAATAGCCTGGTTTGATTAGTAAAAATCCGTTTTTTTGGAGTGTGCTGAGTGCCGGTGAAAATAAAACTACTAACCAAAAAGAATGGAAATCAATTTTGGTTAGTATCTTTCCCTGACTGGATATAAAAACCTTTATGAATAAACTAAAATACTACTAACCAAATCTATGGGGAGGGTGTGTTTGGTAAGTAGGCGTTTGGGATACTACCTACCAAATGTGCAAAAAACTCAATTTGGTTAGTAAAATTATCGTTGGCCCAAGGTTTAATCCGTGTCCCCGTCAAAAAAGAAAAAGACCTGTCGTGACAGATCTTTTTCATAAGTCAATGCCGATTGGATTCGGCCTGACTTCTGGAATTACAGTTCCGGTTGCTTGCCAGTGAGACGTACGTGTCATCCCGGACTTGATCCGGGATCGTCCTGTTGATTTTTCAACAGGACAAATTTTTGTTAGAGTTCGGGCTGTTTTCCTGTGAGTCTAACAAAAATTTCGATGTACTTGTCGAGAGTGTTCTTCACGACGTCTGCCGGAATTTCGGGACCCGGATAGCACTTGCCCCAGTCCAGAGTTTCCAGCCAGTCACGGATGTACTGCTTGTCGAAACTTTCCTGGTTCTTGCCGACCTGGTACTTGTCTGCAGGCCAGTAGCGGCTGGAGTCCGGAGTCAGAACTTCGTCGATAAGAACGGTTTCGCCGTCGATTTCGCCAAATTCGAACTTGGTGTCTGCCAGGATGATGCCCTTGGATGCGGCGTAGTCGCGAGCCTTGGTGTAGATGTCGAGAGACATGTTCTTCAGGTCGGTTGCAACCTTTTCGCCGACGATGTCGAAGGTCTGTTCGAAGCTGATGTTTTCGTCGTGGCCTACATCCGGCTTGGTGCTGGGAGTGTAGAGGGCGTTTTCAAGCTTGTCGCAGAGCTGCAGGTTGGAGGGGAGCACATGACCGCAAATGCGACCAGTCTTCTGATAATCCTTCCAGCCGGAACCCACGATGTAACCGCGGACGATGCATTCCACGGAATGACGGTGAGCCTTCTTCACGATCATGGAGCGACCGCGGAGGTAGTCGGCGTGCTTCTTCAGCACTTCCGGATATTCGTCCACGTTTGCAGTGATCAGGTGATTCTTCATGCCAAGCTGCTTGAACCAGAACAGAGAGAGCTGGTTCAGGATCTTGCCCTTACCCGGAATGGGGGTGGGGAGAACCACGTCAAAGGCGGAGAGACGGTCGGAGGCGACCATCAGGAAGCTGTCGCCCAGGTCGTACATATCACGTACCTTACCCTGGTGGAACAGCGGGACTTCAGTAATCGGGGTTTCGAATTTTAAGCTCATAGTAGCCACAATTTAGTAAAACGGCCGGTTTTTGTTTAGTGATTAAAATCTTAAGTTGCTCCTTAAAATTGAAATGTCTTAAGACAAACCATGGATGTTGTTTGACAAGATTGCGGAAAAAACTAATTTTGGGCCATCAAGTACTACCGTAAGGTTTTTGTATGAACAAGAAAAGTATATTGGCTGTGTCTACTCTGGCTTTTTTGGGTCTGCTAGGTTTAAACGCCTGTTCTGATGACGGTAGCTCCTCCACCGGGGCTGAAAATGGCGAAGAAACCATCGTTTCCAGCGAATCATCTGACGAAAAACCTGCTAGTTCCGACGTTGCAAAAAATTCATCAAGTTCCTCTGTTGGTAATCAGCAGAAGAAATCTTCCTCCAGCGCAAAGGAAGAATCTCCCAAAAGTTCTGCAAAGGAAATAGAATCTTCTGTAAGCGAAACTGAAAATGCTAAAAGTTCCGCAGAAGAACAGTCTTCTTGCTCTGCCGAGGTCAAGGAATCGTCTAGTTCCAGCACTCCCGCTGTGGAACACTCCCCGGCATTCAAGGAAGACTTCCGTAGTGAATGCACCATTGGTGAAATTCCCACTTCCCTGAAAAACGCTAAATTGCCTGACCCGTTTAAGACTTTGGCTGGTACCCGAATTTCCACCAAGGCTGAATGGACCTGCCGCCGCGAAGAAATCGGCGCCATGTACGAAAAGATCATGTACGGTGACAAGCCTCGTAACCCTGAAAAGGTGGAAGGCAAACTTGCAGGAAGCACATTTTACGTGACCGTAACCGACAAGGGAAATACAGCTTCCTTTGCTGTAAACATCAGTGGTGCAGGAACCAAGGATAATCCGAAGCCCGCCATGATTGGCTTTGGCGGTGGCTTTATGGGTAACACTTGCGGTAGCCTGGGTGGCTCCCTCTCTGGTCTTGACATTGCTCAGATTATCTTCAACCCCGATAATGTTGCTCCTGAAAGCCAGCGTGGTAGTGGCAAGTTCTACGACATTTATGGATCCAACGCTAGCACTGGCACCATCATGGCATGGGCATGGGGTGTGAGCCGCCTGATTGACGCTCTTGAAAAATATCCGGAAGCCGGTATCGATGTCAAGCGTCTTGGTATTACCGGTTGTTCTCGCTGGGGTAAGGGGGCTTTGGCCGTTGGCGCCTTCGATACCCGTATCGCCCTCACCATTCCCCAGGAATCCGGTTCCGGTGGCGCCTCCCTCTGGCGCGTTGGCGCACAGGTCAATAAGCAGAAGGGTAAGCAGTTTGTTCAGGGCCTGAACAGTGCCGGTTCCGAAGGCAACTGGATGAAGACCACCTTCAAGAACTACGACGGTCGCGAAAACACTCTGCCCTTCGACCAGCACATGCTTGTGGCTATGGTGGCTCCTCGTCCCTTGCTGATCATTGACAATGCCGGCCAGGAATGGCTTGGCGAAGTTCCCTCCAACTATTGTGGCCAGGCTTCCAAGGAAGTGTACGACGCTCTTGGCGCAAGCGACAACTATACCTATAGTCAGGAAGGCGGCCACGCTCACTGTGCACTGCCTAATGGACAGTTTGACGAAGTCAAGGACTTCATCAACAAGTTCCTGGTTGGTAAGGAAGGTATCAAGACCGGTAAGATCGACTACACCAAGAATTCTGAGTTGATCAAGTGGGATAAGTCCGAGTGGATCGACTGGGAAACTCCAGACTTGAATTAGCTTGGATGTGGATGCAATTTGTATATTGTATTCCATGAAGTTTATACAAATAGCATTTTTTTCCCTATTGTCTGTTTCTCTAGTTTTTGGTCAGAAGGCTCCGACGAAAGCCGCTCCTATTGACCCCAAGGCGTCTGCGCCCACTCCTGCGACGACCATGCCCGCTTTTGAAATTACCGAAGAGGATATGGCCATGATCCGTATGCTCTTGAATAATGAAATGTTCAAGAACTCCTTTACCGAACAATGTACCGCAGAATCGGCAACCTTGCTGGGTGCCGATCAGGCGGCCAAATCTTGTAGTTGCGCTTACGACGGACTGATCAAGAATGACAAGCTGCTTTATGCCTTGGCCACCACCGACAACGACGATGGCTTTGACAAGTGGGGCTTCGACGTGATTGCGCCCTGCCTGCCCGAAAAGTTTACAGCCGAAATGGGAAAGGCTTTCGTGAACCAGTGCGTCGCCGAAAGTGGTGAGGCCGCCCGCAGCGTCTGTGAATGTACCTACAAGGAAATTACCAAAAAGTATACTGTAAAATCCCTGGTGAAGTCCGCTTTCGAAAATCCCGAAAAAATGCAGATGGATCTGGTGATGATCGCTGGCGTGTGCGCCTTGAAATAATATTTTTTCTGCAAATTGGGAACGTTATATTTTTAATTAAAAAAAGGTTGGGTGATTCATGTCTCAAAAATTTTCATATCTGGTTATTGTGGCCTTGGCTGTCCTGTGTTTCATTCTTGTGAACCAGAAGAGTGCTGCCGATAATACAGTCCCTGTTGCGGTGCCGGGAAATGCTCCTGTCAACACTCAGATGGTAACGCCGTCCATCGAAGTGAATGCCACGGAATTCAAGAAATTCCAGGCGAATCAGTTTGTGGTTTACGCCTCCATTCAGATGGCCAACAGAGACAAGAGCGTTCTTTCTCAGCAGATGGGGGAACGTCGCAATAAGATTTTTGCCATTGCGAAAGAACTGGAAATTCCCGAGAGTGACGTTCAGCAGAACAGCGTTGAACTCCGTAAGGAATGGTCCTATCGCGAAGGCGTTCGCAAGTTTGTTCAATATAACGGCACTCAGAATTTTTCCATTACCGTAGACGATAAGCAGAACGCTGCTAACCTGGTGGAAGCCTTGTCTATCGAGTTTGATATTGATGTGGGCCGTACCATCGCCACGCTGAAGAATACGGATTCTCTGCAGAAGTCCATCGTCGATGCCGCCGGCAAGAAGGCCATGGAAAAGGCTGCTATGTATGCAGGCAGCGTTGGTGCCAAGCTGGGCAAGATCATCAATATCGGTACCGGCTATAGTGACGGTGTGGTTATGCATGATGCCGGCGATGTGATGCTTTTGTCTAACGGTCCCATGATGAAGGGCGCCCGCTTAAACCGTTCCGCCGACATGAACGCCATTGCTGATTCCGTAACGCTTTCCGCAGAAATCAGGTTGGTGGTAGAAATCAAGCAGTAGCTTATTTCGGCTCTTGTCTTTTTTAACTCCTCTGCGTTTGCGGGGGAGTTTTTTTATAACGCAAAAAAGTGACCCGCCGGCGGTTCTTCATATACGGGCGTAGCCCTACGATACTAGCGGCGTGCAAGGGCACGCACGGTAAACTGCCACCTGCAAGGGTCCTTACTAGGCCGCCCGTAAACGGGCACTAACCGCCAAACATTGACTGTTGTTTGCCCAGTTTGTCGTCCTCCAACTGTTGCTGAATATACGCCTTGATACGATCTGCGTTTTTACCAGCCGTATCAACGTAGTAACCACGGCACCAAAAGACCCTGTTTCGGTACTTATTCTTCAGTTCCGGGATGATGTCAAGCAATTCAAGACTGCTCTTTCCTTTCAAATATCCCATAAAACTCGCAACAGAGAGTTTCGGCGGTATGGCAACCAGCATGTGGACGTGGTCCGGACAGACTTCGGCCTCAATTATCTCAACATCTTTCCATTCGCACAATTTTCTAAGGATTTTTCCGACGATCTCTCGTTTCTGATTGTAGAGAATCTTCCTTCTGAACTTGGGAGCGAACACGGTGTGATACTTACAGTTCCATGTGGTATGAGCTGTCGATTTATTTCTATCATTCATTTTATATCCTTTGATTTTATTGTTATGCAGTTGGCAGACCGCATTTCAATATTAATCAAAGGATTTCTTTCTCCCATGACCGCCAGAAGGCTTTTACGGAACTACCGGCCTAGCCGGTAGTTTTCTTTATACAAAAAAGAAGCGCCTGAAACCAGACGCTTCTTGAATTTCCTTTAGGAAAAATGGGCTTACTCTTACTTGTACAGCAGAGCGAAAACCATGCCCGGACGGAAGTACTTACCGGCGGTGTACTTCAGAGCGGTGCTGTGCATGAGGGTGAACAGCTTTTCTGCGTCAACCTTTGCATCCTTGGCGATGGCGCCGTAAGCCTTGGTGAAGGCGGCCACGTTGCGGGGGAGCTTGGGGCTGATGCGAGAGTCGGCGAGGAGAGCGCCCTTAGCGAGGAGAGCCTTGTGCATCTTGTCTGCAGCGGCCTGAGACAAACCGAAGTTTGCGACCAGGGCGGCAGCGTGGAGGCGGCAAGAACCGTTAAAGCCTTCCGGTGCTGCAAAGGGAACCTTTGCTTCGTCGTAGAGGTTACGGGTCATGGAATCGCCAAGGTCAGCGGCTTCCTTCACGAGGCCGTGCATCATGCAAGCGGTCATGACGCTGTACTGAATACCGATCCAAACGTCGTGAGCCTGGAAGTTGAATTCATCCAGCGGGCTGCCATCCTTGTGAACAAGGTTTGCGGCACCGATCAGCGGGCTGTTTGCCTTGTAGTTGGTGTTGAAGACCTTCAGGAGGTTCTTCTTGGCCTTGTTTGCATCGCAGATGGGCTTCAGGTCCAGCATGCGCAGGTAGGTGTCTGCCAGGAGGGTGTCAACAAAAACGTCGTCGCAATCGTTAGCAACCTTCTTTTCCCAAGAGGCGTTGAAGGCTTCCTTGCACTGAGCGGTGAGCCATGCCTTCTTGAGGCCGCGGAGTTCGGACTTGGAAAGTTCGACGTCAGACGGAATTTCGCCAGAATTCAGCCAGGTATTGATTGCTGCAACGCCAGCCTTGGGGCATTCGGGCAGTTCAATGGATTCCTTGACAGCTTCACGAAGTTCTGCATACTTTTCGGTATTGATGTCCTTCAGTTCCATGGGGGTAACGAAGAAGTGGTAGTAACCGCCCTTTTCGTCCCACAGGGCTTCGTCGAATTCCTTGTTTGCAAGGGTGGACTTTTCGTTCCACTTGGCAGCCTGTTCCTTGTCGCCCAGGAGTTCTGCAATCTTTGCTGCAGCACGGAGGCCAGCAATCCAGAGAGAACCGCAGTAAACGGAAATACCATGAGAGCTGAGGTTGTCGAAGGTATCGTCGGTACCGTGAGTCAGCGGGAAGTTTTCGCCTTCATTCACCATCTTTTCAAGATATTCCATGGCGGCGTAGACAGCTTCCTTACAGTCGGCCAGGCACTGCATGTCCTGAGTCTTGTGGAAGTGACGGAGTACCATCAAAACGTACTTGGGAGCCAGATCCTTCCATTCCTTCACGTTGTGCCAGTCGTAGGCATCCGGTTCTGCATCGAAGGGGCTACCCAGGTCATGAATCACGGCGCCGCGAACAGCGCGGGGGCCTTCCAGCTTCGGATCCGGAAGATCGGCGAAGGGCAGGTTCACGTATTCGTGATGACGACGGCGGTTTTCGTTAACAGCGAGAATGGCGTCACCGAAACGCTTCATCACAACACCGTCCAGGCGGGGCATGAGAGCCAGCAGGCTGAAGCTGCCGTAGAAGTAAACGTCCAGAGAGTTGAAGAAGGGATAGTCTGCACATTCGCGAATCAGGAAGCGGTCGTCCTTGTCCCAAACGGTGGCTTCGGCCAGGAAGCTGAGGGTGTTGATGGCGAGGCTCTTGAATTCAACCTGCTTCTTGGCTTCCTTGTAGATCTTAGCGACCTTGGCCTTGGGAACCAGAGCTTCGAATGCCTTGAGACGTGCGTCGAAAGTCTTGTCTGCTGCCAGGGCTTCTTCCAGGATAGCGCCTACGCGGCCGAATGCTTCGGGGTAGAAGGCGGTGTACTTCTTCTGGCTGGTGAGCTTTACAAGCTTGATTTCGGGGAAGTCCAGAACGGTGTTGAACTGGAAGGAAACCTTCTGCTTGGGCTTGAGAACGACGGTCACGGCGATGGCGCCTGCGATAGTTTCACGACCGCTGTAGACGTTCTTCACGAAAGTGTTGGAGAGACGACCGCTCTGGAGTGCTGCCTTAACGGTAGCGGCTGCGTCGTCCTGATAGAACATGGGCTTCACGGAAACGTTCAGGTTGTCCTTCTTGTTCCATGCCACAGAGATGCCCATGCAGCCGTTGAAATCGCTAGCGGGCTGTTGTTCTTCGTTGTAGAATTCGATACCGCGAACCTGGCGACCATCGGCAACTTCCTTGTCGAACTGAACGGCCTTGGGATTCTTGGCCATGGGAACCAGGACGAAGCTGGAGTCCTGAACACCCTGACGATCCTTACGGGCATAGTAGCCGCAGAGGCTGTCCTGCACCTGGACCAAAGTCACTTCACGAGTTTCCTTGGTGGTGTTTTCCAGAGTGAACACGGTTGCGCTAACCGGCAGGCTGGAGAGGCGTTCATCACCCGGAGTCACGTAGCTAGACTGGGTCTTGGTAATCTGGACGCCCTTGCCTTCGTACTTGGTTTCGCTAACGGGGTAGAGTGCGGTGTACTGCATCTTGGATGCATCGTAACCTTCCTGACCCAGGAAAGTGGTATCGTCTGCCCATGCGGCAGTCAATGCGCCCTGACGAGCGATCTTTTCGCCAACAACGCCATCGAAGAAGTCGATAACCACTGCGCGGTTCACTTCTTCAACCTTTGCGCCCTTCTTGGAAAGAATTGCAGCGGTGCGGTCGCTCCATTGGATGTGCCAGCGTTCGAAAGCGGCGGAGTTGTTGTTCAGGAATTCCTTGTCAGAAAGAATCTTGTTCAGCTTGGATTCTGCCTTCTTCTGGTCGGCCAGGTCGGCTGCGGTGAAGAGGGCTGCACCCTTGGCGTCAACCAGGGCGAACTTGCCCAGGTAGGTGGTGAATGCTGCAAAGTTGTGGATGGCCAGAGCGGCCTTGTCGCTGATGACTGCTTCACGGAAGAAGAAGTTGTTGAAGCGGAGGTCGGAAGCCTTTTCGGTGCGAACCTGAACACCCGGCATCACGTTCATTACGGGAGTGGTGCCTGCGGGAGTTGCAGTAAAGGTGGAACCAATGCCGCCCACTGCGATACCGGTGGTAGACGGAGTGGTAGAAAGCGGGGTATACCAGGGCTGGATGAATTCCACGGCGAGACCCGGGGTCATAAGCTTCTGGACGGAACCGGCCATCTTGGCGCCGGCAAGGTATTCTTTAGTGCTCATATAGATTTCCATTGAATGGAGGGTTAAAATTTTTTCAAAAATAAAAATAGCATTTTTAAAACCGCAGACCATAAGGAAAGCGACGAAAGTGTTTACAACTGTTCATAGTGTTTGAACGTTTTGACTGCGAAATAAAAAAACGAACCAAAAAAAAGGCCCCTAGATTTTCTAGGAGCCTTTTCATCATGTTCTCTTTTCAGGTTAGAATGTAAAACCTGCGAACACATTATTACTGATGAAGGGCAACACACCAATGAGGATTACGGTCGCTGTCAGGGCGATGATCACCCAGCGCTGACGCTTGGTCATACGGAGGGGGCTCAGGTTATCGTCGGCTTCATCTGCCCAGGCACTCTTGATGACCTGCAGGTAGTAGAACAAAGCAAGAACGTTGTTCAAAACGGCGAACACTACAATGCCATAATGGCCGGTAGATGCACCGCTAAAGAACAGGTGGAACTTGCCGAAGAAACCTGCAAGGGGAGGAATGCCTGCCAGGCTAAACATGGCTACCGCCAGGGCTACCGCCAGGGGGGTATTCTGCTTGGAGAGACCGCGGAGGCTGTCGAAGTTTTCTTCGCGGTAGTGTCCGATGATGGCGAAAACGAAGAATGCCAGGTAGTTTGCGACGGTGTAGACAAACAGGTAGTAGATGATGGCTGTCTTTGCCAATTCTCCGTTACCCAGCAAGGCGACCATGATGTAACCGGCCTGGGCGATGGAACTGTATGCCATGAAGCGACGGAGGCGAGTCTGCTTTAGGGCTCCCAGGTTTCCTACAAACAGGGTGATTCCTGCAAGCAGGGCGATGAGGGGGGCAATCTGTTCGCGGATCGGAGCCAGGGGGCCATACACCAGCACCACCAGGAATGCGATTGCTGTTGCCTTGGAGGTTACGGAAAGCACCGCGGTAACGGGGGTGGGGGCGCCTTCGTAAACATCGGGGGCCCAGGTGTAGAAGGGGAACAGGGTCAGCTTGAAGCCGATGCCGCAGAATAGGAACAGCACGGCGATCCAAAGCAATGCGTTGGGTGTGCTTGCTGCGCTCTGGATGGCGTCAAAGCGGATGTTTCCTGCAAAACCGTACAAGTAGCTGAATCCGAAGAGCTCAAAGGCTGTTGCCACGGAACCCATCAGGATGTACTTGGTTGCGGCTTCGGATCCGAACTGGTCGCGTTTATTCCATGCGGTCAAGGCATACATGGGGATGGTTGCGATTTCGAGACCCAGGAAGAATGTGAGCAAGTCGCTGGCGGAAATAACCGTGATTCCACCGAAAGTGGCAAAGACGATGGTTCCAATGAACTCAGCCAGCTGGCGCATGGCCGGTTTGCCGTCTCCACCATGATCGAAGTAATCCTTGGAAAGCCATACCCCGAGAATGGCGCTGAGTACCAGTACTTCACGCATGAGGGTGCCGAAATCATCCACACGCCAGTTGCTGATGAAGAACTTTGCGCTTGCCAGGGGGATGGTGTTCAGCAGGATGAAAATCAGAACCAGGCCGATGTTGGCAACGCGCCAGGGAATCTTGGAATTTTCATTGACGAACAATCTGCTACCGATGACGAGGAAGGGGAGCAGCAAAAGCAACAAGTCGGGAATAACGTAATTCGGAATGTAAGTCATGTTAACCTCCAATTCCTGCGGTGGATGCGCTAGAAGCTGCTGCAGAGATCTTTGCAAAGATGGGGGCGATGCTCTGGTCCAGCATGTTTGAAATCCAACCCGGGAAAATACCGATCAGCAGGAGGCATGCCACCAGAACGATGATAACCAGCTTTTCGCGGAAGCATCCGTCGGTAAGGGTTTCGTACTTGGCGGGCATATTGCCGTGAAGCATACGGTTTGCGGTCTGTAGAATGTACACTGCAGTGGTTGTAATGGAGAGGATTGCAAGGATGGTCACGATGCGGGTGAGGGTAGATTCCTGGGCAAAAGCTCCAATAAAGATGGTGCTTTCGGCGACAAATCCGCTAAAGCCCGGAAGGCCGAGACCTGCAAAACCGGCGATTACGAAACCCACGCCCAGGAAGGGCATCTTACGCATGATGCCGCCCATCTGGGTGATGTCGCGGGTGTGAGTGCGTTCGTAAATCATACCGATAGTGGCGAAGAACAGACCTGTCAGGAAACCATGGGAAATCATCTGGAGGGCTGCACCGCGGAGACCCACGGGAGTGATGGCGGCAAGGCCCAGGAAGATAAGACCCAGATGGCTAATGGAACTGTAGGCGGTAATGTACTTCAGATCCTTGTGGCGGAGGGCGATGAAAGGCCCAAGAACCACGTTGAAAATCAGGAAGGCAACAACCCACGGGAGCCAAATCTTGGCGGCTTCGGGCATCAGGAACATGGCGATGCGAAGGCAACCATAGGCACCCATCTTCATCATGACGCCTGCAGCAAGCATAGAAACCGCGGTAGGTGCGCTGGCGTGGCCGTCGGGACTCCAGAAGTGGAAGGGGAACAAAGAGGAACTGACGGCGAAACCCATGAACATGAGGGGGAAGGCCCACATCTGGAAATCCATAGGAATCGTAATCTTGGAAAGTTCCATGATGCTCCAGCTATTGATTCCGCTTTCAAAGTAGAGACCGAACAGCGTTGCCAGAATCATGGAGGAACCGAATGCAAGGGTAAGGGTCAGTTTCTTACCACCGTAATCCTTGCGACCGGAACCATAACCTGCGATCATCAGATACATGCACAGGGCTTCCATTTCGTAGAAGACGAAGAACAGAATCAGGTCCATGCTCATGAACACGCCGTAGACGCTGGTGGCCAGCATCTGGATCAAGGCGAAGAACACCTTCTGGTTGCCCTTGATTTCCCAGCTGACAAATACACCGGCCCATACGATGACAGCGGTGAGCAACAGCAGGAACATATTCAGACCGTCGGCGCCAACCATATAGTGGGCGTTGAAGGCTGTTATCCAGGGAATGTCCGTGAAAAACTGAAGCAGGAGCGGAGCCGTTGCTTCATTGGCGGGGGTGCCGCTCAGCATATAGAGACGATAGGTCAGATAACCCACCAGCAACAACACCAGCGTGGCGGAGGTGCCGTGGATGCCCTTGATCAGTTTTGCCTTTGCCGAAGGAATCGGAGCACAGACAAGAACTGTGAAAAGGGGAACAAGCCAAATCAGGTTAAAAAGTAAAGTATCCATGCTTAAACCTGCTTAGAAGGGGAGATTCCCGATGAAACGCCAAATGATAATGCCCACGATCAGTGTGCCCACGTAGAAAGTCAGGTTGCCGCTCTGGGCGGTACGAACCAGATTTCCCAACTTGTGTACGAACCAGACGGCGAATGCGACCAGACCTTCGATAACCACGTCCTGAATTCCACGAGCGATTTTTGCGATGCCACCAATGACGAACTGGCGGACGACGCAGTAATACATTTCGTCGAAGTAGAACTTGTGATAGATGGTCTTGTAGATTCCGCAGCGGTTGGTGTCATCCAGGGCCCGTTCAATTTTAGCCTTGGGACTTGCATAAAGGAACCAGGCAATCAACAGGGCGAGAACAGCAACGCCAATGGCGACAACAGGAATCCAATGAGCCTCGGGGAGTAAGACCAGTTGAGGAACACGGAGCTTGCCCGGCACAAAGAAATGTTCGAACAGACCCTTTGCTGCAAAACCGCTAGCCAGAGCAGGGATTGCAAGGATTGCGATAGGCAAGGTCATGGCGAAGTCTTCGTGAACGTGGCCTTCTGCAACGGAGTGGCAACGGGGCTTACCGTGGAATGCCAGGAAGAACAGACGGAACATGTAGAAGGTGGTGAGACCGCTGGTGAGCAAGGCCAAACCGAACACTACATAATGATGACCCTGGAATGCCGCCAGAATGATTTCGTCCTTGGAGAAGAAACCGGAGAAGGGCGGAATACCGGAAATGGCCAAAATGGAAATCAGGGCGCAGATGTAGGTGATGGGCATCTTCTTGCGGAGACCACCCATGGCATCCAGATCATTGGTATGAACTTGATGAATCAAGCTACCAGCAATCAGGAACAAACTGCACTTGAAGAAGGCGTGAGTAAAGATATGGAAGGTGGAGGCTGTCCAACCGGTTACGATGACGGCATCGCCAATCTTACAGGCTCCGAGAGAGAACATCATATAGCCCAGCTGACTCAGGGTAGAGTAGGCGAGGATACGCTTGATATCCTTCTGGGTGCAGGCGATTACAGCGGCAAATACCATAGTGAATGCGCCAACCCACATAATCAAGGTAAGTGCATCGCCGCAGGCGGCGAAGAAGGGGAACAGGCGTGCTACCAGATAGACACCTGCCACCACCATGGTTGCACTATGGATGATGGAGGATACCGGGGTCGGACCTTCCATGGCATTGGGCAGCCAGATGTGCATGGGGAACATGGCAGACTTGCCCCAGCCACCAGTAAAGATCATGATGGAACCAAGAATCAGGGCGTCTGCCTGGGAAATGCTCATGATGCCCAGGTTTATGACCTGCTTCTTGAATGCAATGAGGGAAATGCTGTTGATGTTGGCGAAGTCAAAGGTCTGCAGAACATAGCTGACCAACACGATGCCGAACAGGAAGAAACTGTCAGCGAAGCGGGTGAGGATGAAGGCCTGCTTGGAGGCGCTTACTGCAGAAGGCTTGTGATACCAGAAACCGATCAGAAGGTAGCTTGATACACCCACCAGTTCCCAGAAGATGAACATCTGGAATAGGTTGGTGGCGGCAACCAGGCCCAGCATGCTAAAGCTGAACAGCGAAAGCAGCGCAAAGAAACGTCCTTCGGCGCGGTCGCCACGCATATAGCCTACGCTGTAGATATTGACCATGAAGGCGATAAAGGTAACCACCACCAGCATCATGATGCTGAGAGGGTCTACCAGAAGGCCTATGTTGGCCACGAAGGTTTCTGCAAACTTCAGGAACGGAAGTTCGAAAAGAATTGCCTTCTGGGGAGCGTATCCGGAACTGAAGTAGCTTATGGCCAGGGACAGAGCCGAAGCGAATGCGATGCCGTTGCAGATAATTGCAAAGATTGCTGCACCCTTGGCTGATTTACGTCCCAGGAAGATACCGTTTACCACAAAAGTGAGAAGCGGCATCAAGAAGATAAGATAGCTGATGGAAACGTCGTTAATCATGGAGGTCCCTCAACTGTTCAACGTCAAGACTCTTGTAGCGGCGATACATACTGACTACAATGGCAAGGGCGATTGCCATTTCGCAGGCCGTTACGGCAATGACGAAAATGCTAAACAGGGCGCCCGCCGTAGCGTCACTAGCTGTGAAATAGGCGAACGAGATAAAGTTGATGTTTGCTGCGTTGAGCATGAGTTCAATGGAAATCAGCATACCCACCAGGTGACGACGGTGCATAAGGCCCCAGACGCCAATGCCAAACAGCAAAAATGCGAGGATTAGGCAGTTCATCAAAGTCATTTTTGAACCTCCTTGTTTCCCTTCATGTCTTCCTTGCCCTTGCGAGCTATGGTGATGGAACAGATCAAGGTCATCAAGAGTAAAATGCTTACAACTTCAAAAGGTATGACGAATCCGTCTGCGCCGTAACTCAAAAGCCGTAAGGCAAAGGCGTTCAGCGAAGCGAATCCTTCGGGTGCGCTAGGCGTAGAAACTGTCAGTTCCTTAACAGGCAAGATCATCTTGACCATTACGGCAACAAAGGCGATAGCCAGTGCGAATGCCGCAAAGGTGCGAGGCATCTTAGCCTTGAAGGAATCTTCTCCCAAGTGGCTTGTAAGCAAGATGGTGAATACGACGAAAATCACCACGCCGCCCACGTAAACCATGATCTGGGCCAAGGCGATGAATTCCGCATGGAGCAACATGTAAAGGATTGCTGTACCCACAAAGGAGAAAATGAGGAATACGGCACTTTGCAGTATGTTTCGTACGGCAACAGTCAACAGTGCGGTAAACAGCATGATGGCTGCAACCACATAGAATGCAATGTCCATGCCGCCGAGGGGGAAGGCCTGAGACAGTGCAGGAAGTATCTGGGAAATGTTAGGCATTAACCTTGTCCCTCCTTCTTGTTCAAGATCATTTCCAGCGTGCTGGGGTCTGTGGTAGCCACTTCAAATTCCTGGCACATGCGGATTGCGCCAAAGGGGCAGGCTTCTACGCAGAGACCGCACTGGGTGCAGCTGGCAAAATGATAGACGTAACGGCCCAGCACTTTCTTGCCGGCGATGTTCTTCGTGGGAAGAACGTTGATGCTTGCGTTGGGGCAGGCACGTTCGCACATGCCGCAAGCGGTGCAGTGGTTGTTTCCTTCGGCGTCTTCGACCATCTGGAGACGGCCGCGGTAACGTTCGTGCATCTTCAAAGTCTTGCGGTTTTCGGGGTACTGTTCCGTAACAATACGCTTGGGGTTGAAGAAGTACTTGAGGGTAACGGACAAACCGCACATCAGACTCCAGGGACCCGTAATGCAGCGCTTCAAGTAGCGCTTGAAATACTGTTTTGCAGTTATTCTTTCAGCCATTATAAAATCCTCTTAGAACAACGCGATGTAGATTGCGCCTGCTACCAGTACCAACAAGTTTACCGGCAGCAGGAACTTCCATTCGAAACTCATCAACTGGTCTACACGGGGGCGCACAAAAGTCCAGCGGACCATCATGTAGCACCAGATCATAAAGTAGACCTTTGCAAAGAACCAGATAACACCGGGAACCATGTTCAGGTAGGTGTCTACGGCAGCGACTCCGATGCAGGGTGCGTGGAAACCTCCCAGGAAGCAGGTGGTGGCCAGTGCGGAGTTGGTGACGAGGGCAATGTATTCTGCCAGGTAGAACATGGCGAAGGGGGTGCCTGTGTATTCCGTGTGGTAACCGCCGGTCAATTCCTGTTCCGCTTCGGCAATGTCAAACGGCGCGCGGTTCATTTCTGCAGTACTGGAAATGAAGAACAGGATAAAGGCGATAAAGCCAAGTACAGGAACCTTGAAAATCATCCAGTCAAGAACGGTACCGCTCTGGCTCTGGGTGATATCCATCAGG
The DNA here is from genome assembly GCF_023373925.1 of Fibrobacter sp. HC4. NCBI lineage: Bacteria > Pseudomonadati > Fibrobacterota > Fibrobacteria > Fibrobacterales > Fibrobacteraceae > Fibrobacter > Fibrobacter sp. HC4. The sequence goes on from NZ_JALCZV010000009.1 coordinate 53,101, forward strand.
TTGGTCGATCCGGAAAACATCACCACGAAAAGCAGAATCATGGCGAAGGAAATTTCATAGCTGATCATCTGGGCGCCGCTACGGAGGGCTCCGAGCAGGGAGTACTTGTTGTTACTGGACCAGCCGCCCAGCAAGATGCCGAGAACGCCAAATCCGTTGACTGCGATAATCAGGGGAATGCCCATATCTACATCGGCAACCACCAGGGTGGGGCCAAAGGGAATAAGGGCTGCTACCATGAAAGGGGCTATCAGCACGATCAGCGGGGCCATGTAGTACATGACTTTGTCAACGCCACCGGGGTTGTACACTTCCTTAAAGAGCATCTTCAGAACGTCGGCGATGGTCTGGATGGTGCCGTGCCAGCCAAGGCGCATGGGGCCAAGACGGCATTGCACATGGGCGCAAACCTTACGTTCCATATAGATGAGGATGGGGGCGGAACCGATGTTTACGGCGCAAACTGCAATGACGCAGATGACTGCGTTTACCAGGAAGGCTACGATCGTGTTCAGTGTGTCGGACTGGATGGCTGCCGGCAGGTATTCTGCAAGCTTCGGCACCCATTCGCGAACAACATCGCCAATTGGATTTGTGATAGAGGGTACGAACATAAAAGTCAAACTCCTTATCTGTCAATTTCCGGAATCACCGGGTCCAGAGTTGCCATGATGGTTACCAAGTCGGAAACCGTGTGACCTTGCACCATCTTGTTCAATGCTGCAATATGGGGGAAGCTGGGGCCGCGGGTATGAATACGATAGGGCTTGTCGCTGGCTGTTTCTGCAACCACATAGGTGGCGTAGAGACCCTTCGCGGTTTCAACTTCGCTGTAGAAACGACCGACGGGAAGCTTCACCGGCTTTTCCTTGGAACGCCAGGGACCTTCTGTGGGGAACTTGTCGATGCACTGACGGAGGATTCGCATAGATTCGTGGATTTCAGCAATGCGAACGTTGTAGCGGTCATAGCAGTCGCCATTGGTTGTGGTGGGTACGTCAAATTCCAGCTGATTGTAGATGCTGTAGGGATTTGCCTTACGCACGTCGAAGTCAACGCCGCTGGCGCGAAGTACGGGGCCTGAACATCCGTAGGCAATTGCGTCTTCCCTTGAAAGTACGCCAATACCGATGGAACGTTCCTGCACAATGATGTTCTTGGAAAGGAAACGTTCGTAGTCCCGCATGGCACCGACCAGATGATCCAGGAATGCCTTGACGCGAGGAATGAAATTTTCGGGGACGTCGAAACGGCTTCCGCCGGGGCGGAAGTAGTTTGTGGTCAAGCGGGAACCGGTGACTTCTTCAAGAATGTCATGAATCATTTCACGTTCCTTAAAGCCGAACAGCAAGCAGGTCTGTCCGCCAAGGTCGCCGCCAAAGCAGCCGAAGAACACCAGATGACTTGCGATACGTCCAAGTTCGCAGAGCATGACGCGGATGTATTCCTGTCTTTCGGGAACGCCGATGTTCATGCCTTTTTCCAAAGCAAGAACTACGCCAAGATTGTTCTGGATGGCGGTCAGGTAGTCCTGACGGTCAGACATACCGATGTACTGCAGGTAAGTCATGGACTCAGCCTGCTTTTCCATACCGCGGTGGATGTAACCGAAGTGGGGAACGACTTCAATGATGGTTTCGCCATCCATTCGAAGGGCCAGACGCAAGGCACCGTGAGTACTGGGGTGCTGGGGGCCCATGTTCACGAAGAATTCTTCGGTGTTAGATTCTCGGGTGATCTTGAATCCCGGGGGGAGCTGTGTTACACTCATACGGGCCTCTTAATCATATCGGGGTGAGTAAAGTCCTTACGGAGGGGGTAGCCCACAAAATCCTTGTCCAGGAAGATGCGGCGAAGATCTTGATGACCTGTAAATTCTATGCCGAACATGTCGAAGACTTCACGTTCCTTGACCTCGGCGGCGGGGTACAGGTGGCTGACGGTAGGAACCTTGGCGAGCAATGCGGTGGCTCGCTTTTCTGCGGCGACATTTTCGTCCTTCTTAAGCTGTGTGCAGAAGAACAACTTGTGTCCGTGTTCCATGCTGCGGAGCATGGTAATCAAGTCAAAATGATCGCTGTAGTCGGCGGCGGTTACGTCAATTAGGTAATCCATCTTGAACGAGGCGTCTTTCTTTACGAATTCAACCGCTGCAAGGTAGTCGTTGGAATCGACTAGAACTTCCAGGGGAGTGTCTGCGGTCATATTCTGGACCGTCGTTTCCACGGAATCTTCTCCAGCGGTGCGGACGGTAATTGACGGAAATTTTTCCTGCAGTTTCTTCAACATTTCTGCCTGGGAAAGACCGCGGGTTGCAACAGGTTCACGTACAATTTCGGGGAAGGTTTCCTTTACGACGCGAACAGGCTTGAAGGCGCTCTTGTAGTCCGGATTCTCTTCCTTGAACTTGACGCGGGCTTCGGCCATTTCTTCGTCCTTGATTTTTTCAAGTTCGGCCCAGGCCTTGGCGGCTTCGCGGTAACGGTCAAAATTGGCTGTATCCTTGGTTTCACCCTCGTGCCAGGGGTCGCGGCAGGTTTCCTTGAGGATTTTTTCGCGGAGGGTCAGCAGACCATGGAAAAGTGCTTCGGGACGGGGCGGGCAACCGGGAACGAATACGTCTACGGGAATAAGGTTTTCGGCTCCGCGAACGACGGAATAGTTGTCGTACTTGAAGGGGCCACCGCTAATAGTGCAGGCTCCCATGGCAAGCACATACTTGGGGCCCGGCATCTGTTCCCACAGCATCTGCAGGGCGGGGGCCATGCGACGGGTAATGGTTCCCGCAATAATGAACAAGTCTGCCTGACGGGGAGATGCTCGGAACACTTCGGAACCGAAACGTGCAATATCATAGCGGGCCATGGAACTGCTCATCATTTCGATGGCGCAGCAGCTGGTGCCGTAAGTCAGGGGCCAAATGGAATTGGCACGGGCCCAGTTGACCACATAGTCAACCGCATTCACGACGTACTTGCCGCCGGGAATGGGGTCCAGAATCTTAGGAGCAAAGTTGATTATTCCCATTTGAGAAGTCCTTTTTTCCAGGCGTAGGCAAGGCCAGAAACAAGAATGGCGAGGAAGATTACCAAGTCAATTACAACAACGATGGGGGAGAGGGCTGTATGCCCTGCCATGATTTCCTTGAAGTTCGCCATGACAGGAAGCAGGAACAGCGCTTCGATGTCAAAAACAAGGAAAAGGAGGGCAAACAGATAGTAGCCCACCTTGAACTGAATTCGAGCATTGCCGATGGTTTCCATACCGCATTCGTAGGGAGCCATCTTGTTTTTTGTTTTCTTGGTGCGGTAACCTAGCAATAGGCCTGTCACGGTAGCGGCCGCGGCGATAAACGCTCCCAAAAAAAGGAAAATGGATAGAATTACATATTCTGACATTTCTCGCGCCTCTTAATAGAAGTTCTGCAGTTCCTGTACGGTTCCGAAGAGTGTGTTGCCGATCTGGAATCGGTCTAGGACGTGCTTGAGCAAATCCTTGAATTCATCAATGGTGGCTGCATTCATTTCGTTCAACTTTTCTTGAATAGCGTTGACGTAACCATAACCCACCGGCTTGGTTTTCAAATCCTGCATTTCGCCTGCCCATTGTTGAAGCATCTGGTCTGTCTCGATTCTTGCAATCACGTAACGTGTCGTCGACAAGAGCTCTCGCAAAAAGTGTACCAAGAAGATTTCTTCTTGCAAAATACCCCAACGCTTGTCCTTGCTATAGAGGGAGGCGTTTTCGGCTTTGCCGTAAAAAACTGCTGCCTGGGCATATTCAAGGCACGTCACAAGACGATGCTCGAAATGCTTGGTCTCGTGACCAAGATGCTGAAACCAGATGGCATCGGCAACCGGGTTTGGTTCTTTGCGTTCGGCCACTTCGTTTGGGAACATGGCTCTGAAGGCGTAGTATACTTCTTCGTAGTAACGATTGCGCATTCGGCAGTTGAATGCACGGTTCTTCAATGTATAGTCGCTGTGGTGGAGGGTTGTAATCATGATTTAACCACCTGGCGTACGCCTGGAATTTTCTTGATGTTTGAAATAAGGTTGTCGACCTGTTCCTTGCGGTATGCCTTGAATACGAGACGAACCCTGCCGGAATAATTGACACCGGCAGAGGAAATCCGATCCATAAACAGATTCTCGTCTTTCAGGGCTTTCAGCACATCGTAGGTAAAGTTCTTGCGGTTGTCGTTTTCGATGGACAAGTGAACTTCGAAGGCATGGGTTGACTGCTCGCTCCACTGCACGGCGATCTGCTGACCATCGGTCAGTTTCTTTAGTTCGGGGCAATCTTCGTTGTGGACTTCGATACCGATCTGGGGGCGTAGGACACCGACAATCTTGTCACCGGGAACAGGGGCGCAACACTTGGCGAAGTGGATCATCAAACTGGTTTCGCGCCCGATCTGCAGCGGCATTTCGTCGCGGTATTCGGCCTTCTTGTCCTTGTTGAACGAGGGGAAGAACTTCAGAGCCTTTGCAGAATCGTTGCTGTTCTGGGCGCGGTCGCCGTTGAGGAATCTCTGGATGTCTACCAGGGGCAGTTCACCTTGGCCGATTCGTTCGTAGAAGTCGTCGACGCTTGTGGTCCCGAAATATTTGTTGATGGCTTCTTCTGCAGGACGTTTGTCCTTTTCAATTTTTGCAAGACGCAGTTCTCGAATCCAGATTTCCTTGCCCAAGTCCTTGGACTGCTGGATCATGCTGTTTCGCATCCAGCGACGCAGTTCCTGCTTGGCCTTTACGGTCTTGACCATTTCGAGCCATTCGGGGCTGGGTTCCTGGTGGGGGCTCTTCAAAATCTGGATGGTGGCTCCATGGGTGACCACGGTGTCAAGATTTACCACTTCATCGTTGATTTTTGCGCCAATGCAGTGGAGACCCAGTTCCGTGTGTACGGCAAAGGCGAAGTCAAGGACAATGGCACCCTGGGGCAGTTCTATGGATGTACCCTTGGGGGTGAATACGGTCATGCCGCTAGGTTTCAAGTCAACCTTCAGGAAGTCCAGGTATTCCTTGGAGTCGGAAATCTCGGACTGGAGCTTCACCATGTGGTTCAACCAGGCCAGCTCTTCACCTTCGTGCTGGGTTTCCAGTTTGTAGGCCCAGTGTGCGGCAAAACCCTTTTCTGCCGTAAGGTCCATATCCTTGGTTCGAATCTGGACTTCGACCATCTTGTTGTCGGGGCCGATAACCGTGGTATGGATACTCTGGTAAAGGTTGGGCTTGGGGGTGGCGATGTAATCCTTGAAGCGGCTCTGCAGCGGAGTCCACAGGTTATGGACGTAGCCTAGGGCCAGGTAGCATTCGGGGATGGACTCCACGATGATGCGGATTGCGAAAATGTCGAAAATATCTTCGAACTGGCAGCCGCGACTGAGCATCTTGTTGTAGATACTGTAGATGTTCTTGGTGCGTCCCTGGATGGTACAGTCGAAATCTTCCAGGGCCATCTTGATCTGGAGCGGGCCAATCACGGACTGGATGTACTGTTCGCGGGATTCCTTGTTCTCGATAAGAGCGTCTACCAGTTTTTGGTATTCGTCGGGGTTCACGTACTTGAAACTCAGGTCTTCAAGTTCGTTTTTAAGCTTGTAGAGACCGAATCTGTGGGTCAGCGGAATGTAGATGTCCAGGGTTTCCTGGGCAATCAGCTGGCGCTTTTCGGGCTTCATGTACCGCATGGTTCGCATGTTGTGGATACGGTCCGCGATCTTGATCATGATGACGCGGGGATCCTTGGCCATGGCGATAATCAGCTTTCGGTAAGTCTCTGCCTTCTGGGCAGTCTTGTTGGCTTCCTGGGCTGCTGTAATCTTTGTGACGGCGTCCACCATGAATGCGGTGTCTTCGCCGAACATTTCGGCAAGTTCTTCCAGGGAATGATCCGTATCTTCGACGACGTCGTGCAACAGGCCTGCCAAAACGGTGGGCTGGTCCTGCTTAAGGTCCGCAAGAATCTTGGCCACTTCGTAGGGGTGCTCGGTGTAGGGCATGCCGCTCTTGCGGTACTGTCCTTCGTGAGCTTGGGCGATAAAGGCAACAGCCTTAGACAGAATCCCACGATCTAGGTCGGGATTCTTTCTAATCAGCACATCAATAATGTGCTCTTGGTTAGATGAAAGATTCAGTTGATCCATTACCCTCAATTATATCTAAAAAAGGGGGTGTCGTGTTGTACAGATTGTGAAATAAGCGAAAAATAAGGGCTTTGGGGTTTTCATGCTAAAAATCCAAAAAGGAACTTTTCAAGAGACGTAAAACGTTTGACCCTAAAAAACAAATTTTGTAAAGCACGGTAGGGGCGTTTTTCCCGGAAAAAATGTTGTAGTGTCTAACAACGTTAATCGTGGACAAAATGTGATTCTTGTCACGTTTGAGATTATATTGTATGGGCCTCGATCTCAAATGGTTGAGAAGAGGGATTGGATGGGTTTATGAAAACAAGAAAAATGCTGGCAGTTTCTGCCATAGCTGTTTTGGGGCTGTTCTCTGCGAATGGCTGTTCTGATGATAAAAGCAATGGTCTTGGACCAGAGGGAGACGTCAATGGGGTTGTCTCCAGTGAAAGCCTATTGGGGCCGGAAAGCTCCGAGTCGGTGTTGCAGGATCCCGTAGGTGGAGAGGCCCTGAGTTCTGAGCAAGAGGAAGTTCCTAATCTGGAGGGGGAAAGTAGCTCTTCCGTCAATCCGGAAAGTTCCGTTTCAGAATTGCCTTTAAGTTCTGCAGATTCCGCGGAAAGCGAGGTGCTGTCTTCCAGTTCAGAAGTCGCAGAGATTTCTAGTTCCAGCGCGATAGTGGAGGCCGCCCCTGCTTTCAAGGAAGACTACCGAGATGAGTGCTCGATTAGTGAAATTCCTACTAGCGTCAACAATGCAAAACTTCCGGACCCGTTCACCACTTTGGCTGGAACACGAATTTCTTCCAAGGACGAATGGAAGTGCCGTCGTGAAGAAATTGGCGCCATGTACGAAAAGATCATGTACGGCGATAAACCTCGTAATCCCGAAAAAGTGGAAGGCAAACTTGCAGGAAGCACCTTTACCGTGACCGTGACCGACAAGGGTAAGTCGGCTTCCTTCGCTGTAACCATCAATGGCGCAGGCACCAAGGATAACCCGAAGCCCGCCATGATCGGCTTTGGCGGTGGCTTTATGGGTAACACTTGCGGTAGCCTGGGTGGCTCCCTCTCTGGTCTTGACATTGCTCAGATTATCTTCAACCCCGATAATGTTGCTCCTGAAAGCCAGCGTGGTAGCGGTAAGTTCTACGACATTTATGGATCCAACGCTAGCACTGGCACCATCATGGCATGGGCATGGGGTGTGAGCCGCCTGATTGACGCTCTGGAAAAAACTCCGGAAGCTGGCATCGATGTAAAGCATCTTGGCATTACCGGATGTTCCCGCTGGGGCAAGGGCTCTCTTGCTGTTGGCGCCTTTGATACCCGTATTGCCTTGACCATTCCCCAGGAATCCGGTTCCGGTGGCGCTTCTCTTTGGCGTGTAGGCGCTCAGGTTAACAAGCAGAAGGGCAAACAGTTTGTACAGGGCCTGAATAGTGCGGGCTCAGAAGGCAACTGGATGAAGACAACCTTCAAGAACTACGACGGAAAGGAAAACACCTTGCCCTTTGACCAGCATATGCTGGTGGCTATGGTGGCGCCTCGTCCCTTGCTGATTATCGACAACGCAGGCCAGGAATGGCTTGGAGAAGTTCCTTCCAACTATTGCGGCCAGGCTTCCAAGGAAGTCTTTGACGCATTGGGCGTAAGCGAAAATTACACCTATTCCCAGGAAGGCGGTCACGCCCACTGTTCCTTGCCCAACGGACAGTTTGACGAAGTCAAGGATTTCATCAATAAGTTCCTGCTGGAAAAGGATGGAATCAAGACTGGTAAGATTGACTACACCAAGAATTCTGAGCAGATTAAGTGGAATAAGTCCGATTGGATTGACTGGACTACTCCGACGCTCCGATAATTGATTGCGCAAATATGAAAAAGGCTGTTCCTGAAAATGGGACAGCCTTTTTTTTGATATCTGTTTTTTTGAGGTTACGCCCCGGCGTCTTCCAAACGCTTGACGTGGCAGTATGCAAGTTCCTTGGTTTTCTCGTCGCGGAGATGGAGACTGGAACCTTCGCAGTAACGCCAGTACTTGCACTTCTTGCAGTCTCCAAGGCGGGCCCAGTTGCGGTCTCGCATAATCTGGTAGCGGTTCTGCCATACGTCCCAGATGTCATCCTTGTAGATGTTTCCCTGGATGTAGTCGCCACGGAGGCTGGGGCATGCCGAAATATCTCCGTTGGCAAGGACTGAACCTACGTTTACGCCGGCTCGGCAGAAGAAAGGATAGTTGCGAGCTTCCTTTTCGTAGCTGCCCAGGAATCCTTCGCAGCCATAGTTTACGTTGATGACTCCCATCCGCTTTGTTTCGCGGATGAAGTCAAAGACCTGTCTGAATTCCTGATTGGAGAGCTGGAACAGCGGATTGTCCTTGGCTCGCCCCTTGGGGAATACGGTGGCAATTCGCCAGCGCTTGACTCCCATCTTGACCAGCATATCGCGGATTTCCGGAAGTTCCGGCAGGTTCTGCTTATTGACGCAGGTCATGGTGTCAAAGGTAAGGCCTGGCGTGTGGGTTGCCATATTGATGGCTCGGATGGCGTTGTCGAAACTGTTGGGACTTCCGCGGAAGTGATTATGACTATCGTGGAGACCGTCGAGGCTAATGGTTAGGGAACGAAGACCTGCGTTTAGCAAGTCCACGAATTTTTGCGGCGTCATGGCAAGGGCGTTGCTGACCATTCCCCAGGGGTAACCGCGCTTCTTGATTTCTTGACCGCATTCCACCAGGTCTTGGCGCATCAGAGGCTCGCCACCGGTGATGACCACCATGAAGTGCTTGGGGTCGATGTGTGGGGCCAAGTGGTCCAGCACAGCCATGAAATCTTCCCGAGGCATGTCGGGAATGGCGTCCTTCAGACAGTCGCTACCGCAGTGCAGGCAATGCAGGTTGCAGCGCAGGGTGCATTCCCAGAAGAAATAAGTCAGCGGATGAGTCTTGATTTCGTTATGACGGTAAAGACGGTAAAATTCCAGCGCCAAACGCTTCTTCAAGCTAAGTTTCATCGGGACTATTCCTTTTCTTCGGTGCTGGGAACTTCAGGAATTTCTGCGCAGGTCCCGTCGAAAAAACAAGGAGGTCCATAAACTGCGGGTTGATCGATGAAGGCGCTGTCTTTTACAAAAGGCGATTCATTAATGCCCATGGAACTGCTGGAATTTTCCTCGTTGGAATTGTTCGGAGCTGTTGCGTTGCCAGGATTGCATTCTCTTGCTGCGTCTTCATTAACACCAAAGAGATTGGAAAATTGTTCTAGAGTGTAGGAACTGCCGTCACTGCAGTCGCAGCCTTCCGTTTCTACAATTTCTACGCCGTAATCCGGGCAGATTTCGCCGTAGCAAGGAGGGGCCGAATAGCTTTCGACCATGGCTGGCTTGCAGGTCGGCTGTAGCGGCTCCTGCACTACACCATACAGCGGCACTATCTGGGGAATGGAATTCGACGAACTGCTTGAGGGACGAATCGTATTTTCGCTGTTACTGGATGTCGGTTCCACATTGCTGCTAGAATTAGGGGTTGTCTCGCTGGAACTAGACGTTGCTGCGTCGGAACTAGACGGCCCGTCGTAAACAGGCTGTGTGGATGATTCCGAATTGCTGCAACTTGCCCAAAAGCTGGCAAATGATGCAATGATGAACTTCTGCCAATGCTTCTTTAATAAACTCATTTTATGTCTCCTAACATTTTTTATGGGGTGCCCCCCGCTAGATTTCTTTTTTCTTTATTTTTACTGCGGTTCCGTAGACGATGATTTCTGCGGCGCCTGCCATGACGGCTGAAGTCATAAAGCGAATTCCAACGATGGCGTCAGCGCCAACATTGCGGGCGTCCCGTTCCATTCGTTCTGTAGCCTGCTGCCTAGCTTCGTTCAGCATTTCTGTATAGCCTGCCAGTTCGCCACCGATAATGGATTTAAGACCTGCAAAAACATCGCGGACTACATTCTTGCTGAAGACGACGCTACCTTTGACCATGCAGATAGTTTCGATTTCCTTGCCCGAGATAAAGTCTGTGGTGAAAAGTCTCATGGGAACCTCCGTGACGTCGAAAAAAGGATAGATTTTTCCCTAAATATACAATAAAACCTGCCTTGTAGTTAAAGGCGGGTTTTGCTCTTTAAGAGCCCAGATCGGGAGTCGGACCCGAGACCTCTTCCTTACCAAGGAAGTGCTCTACCACTGAGCTACCTGGGCTTTTCTTAGGTGAGACCAAAGATAGTACAATTTATGGAACTTTGCAAGGGGTTTTTTGCGGTTGTTGCAAAATTGAGGGAAGAAAGTTAAAAAGGGAAAGTTTTTCCTATATGTCTCATGGTGAGACATATGACGTTTTTTTGCTTTTTTTGATGGCAAAAACTTCAGTTTGTTGTCTTTTCTCCTCTGTAATAAAATTGAAATTTATTGCTTAAAAACATAAATTTGGAACGCTCCATGAAACCGATTTCTGACTACAACGATTATCGCCTTTACATTAGGGATTTCTACGAAGAACGCAAGTTGATGACCGGCTTGTCCTGGCGCGGTTTCAATAAAATGGCTGGCTATGCTTCTCCAAGGTTCTTAAAACTAGTTTGTGACGGGAAGTCGAAGCTGAGTAGTGTCGGCGCGATCCGCCTTGCAAAGGTCATGGGACTTTCTAAAGTTCAATCATCGTACTTCTTAGCATTGGTTTCCTATTGCAACACTTCGGTAGAACGCAGAAAACAAGTCGCCTATGAGCATATGCAGGCTATAGCGAAGGACGAGAAAGTTCGGATTGTAGGGGACGACGCTTATGATTATTATAAAGATTGGTGGAATCCGATACTAAGGGAACTTGCCCCTAGAGTAGCGGTTGCGATACCTGCAAAAATCGCGAGCCTGTTCTATGAGAATGTGTCTTCGGAGGATGTGAGGAAATCTCTGGATTTCATGGTTCAGGCTGGCTTCCTGAAAAAGAACAAGAAAAGTTATGTGCAGACCGATAAGGCTATTCTTGGTTCCTCGGAAAAGATTCCGAAGGCCATTCGCAACATGCATAAACAAATGGCATTTTTTGCAGAGAAGGCTGTAGATAATTTCTCCGTAAGTGACCGTAATTTTTCTGGCATGACGCTTTCCGTAAATCGGGCTGCTTATGATCAGATTGTGAATGAACTTGACTCTTGCCGCAAGAAAATCGCCGCAATTGTCTCGGCCGCAGAGGAGTGTGACCGGATTTACAGGTTGAACTTGCAACTGTTTCCGGTGACAAAAGAGATTGAATAATGAAGTTTTCTTTGGGAATGATTCTCGCTTTTTGTTGGACTTTCTTGTTCTTTGCCGCCTGTAGCGATTCTGAGAAGAAAGTTGCAAACGGCTATACAGAGGAACAGAACGCGACCAATTTGGATAGCGCGGCTTATGCGCTGTTGATGACATGGGAACCTGCGTCCCCTGTGGCTTTGAGAAAGGTTAACAACGCTGAATTTGGCAAGTCTTGGTACGAAATCCAGTTTACGACGGCAGGCAACTCCTATTACAAACACACTGGCAAGACAGTGGAAGATGCCTGCACCGTAGATCTGTATACCGAACAGAATGGTGTCCGCATGAACCTGACTCGCGTTTACAAGAAAGATGCGCATACGGAATTCTTGAGCCGCGATTCCCTGGACGCCGTGGTGGAAGACCATCTGAACAATACCTACGAAGGCGACAGCGCCGTGGCAAACTGCCAGGCCGATTCTACGGCCTTTGTGGATTACTGTTCCGAAAACGACGGAATCGTCACAGACCTATTCAAGCTGGACAAATGCACCATTCTCCATTTGATATGTGTTGTAAAATTCAAGCCGAAGGTTACCGCAAACGAATATTTGCAAGGCACCGCCAAGAAAATGAAGAACCGCTGCATCGCTGAATTCTACGCCCCGGAGGATCCTGAAGATGAGGAACCTGCGGAAGTTGCTTCCACCTTGTTTGTAGATGAACGCGACGGCCATGTGTATAAAACTGTGAAGATCGGAGACCAAACATGGATGGCTGAAAATCTGAACTACGCCTACCTGGTTTCTACAGAAACATTGGATTCACTTAGCTACTGCCCGGGAGGAGATCCGGCCAACTGTGAAAAGTACGGCAGATTGTATTCCTGGTCCGCTGCTGTGGATTCCGCGGATGTTTTTGGAAAGGGCGTAAAAGATTGTGGAGGAATGGATATCTGCAATCCCGGTCGAAACATCCAGGGCATTTGCCCCGACGGCTGGCGCATCCCGAATCTAGATGACTTTGAAATTCTTGAAGAAGAAATGGGTGGGAAGGATGTGGCCGGAGAAAGAGCTACGACGGAAGAAATGTTTGGAACGGATGATTATGGATTTAGCGCTTTGCCTGCTGGAGGTCTCTATAATCCTGCGTATAGTTCCGATGCAGGCTCATTTGGAGCTGTGGCAACTTTTATCATGACCACGGAATATGATTGGAATGCATGGGTATGGTTGCTTGTCAAGGAACGATCTTGGTCTCAATTCATGCAAACCCAAAAAAGTGCTTTCATGTCTCTGCGTTGCATAAAGGGTACTGCTACTGAATTTGCAAACTACGTCGTAGATCCAGCCACAGTCGTGACTGGAAGTCTTACGGATTCTCGAGATGATCATGTTTACAAGATTGCGACAATTGGATCGCAGACCTGGATGGCCGACAATTTGAAATATAAGGGCGCATCCACAAGTTATTGTTATGATAACGAAGAAAGCAATTGTGAAAAATACGGTAGAATGTATTCACAAAGTGAGTCTAGGACAATCTGCCCAGAAGGCTGGCATCTGCCAACGGCCGAGGACTATGAGGATTTGTATGCTCATACGGGGAAAACGGCTTCGTCCTTGAAATCTGCCGAAGGTTGGAGTTCTGTTTACTATAAGAGTTTAACGGATCCTTATAGTTTTAATCTTTATCCAACGGGTTCTGTTACTGTAAAAACGGATGGGTCGCTGAAATTCCAGAGCTTGGAGCTTGAGGCTTGCTTATGGACTTCCTCGGAGAAGGAATCGACTTCTGGAGAAATAGAGTATCTTATATATACTGTGCACTCAGGGTCCTATGAAATGGCTTCAAATGATTATGCCAATGTTCGCTGCCTGAAGGATTGATTAGTTGTCCTTGAAGCAACGAACAGAGAACACATTGCCCTTATCGCGGTAGTTCAGGATGACATCGTCCATGTTGTAGTACAAGCGTAGGTAGTAGGCGTCGGTACTGTTGAACTCGCTAGCAGACCAGAAGGTGGCATAACGACCGGCATCGTAGAAATCGCCATGGTAGTTCCTGTAGCCAGCCGGGAGCGCAGAGAAGCCAGAGGAGTCAGTTCCATTGCCGCTAGAATCCCAACCTGTCATAGACCTGAGATATTTGCCCGCTGTTGACGAAAGTGCTTCAATAGTGTGGTTATAACCGAATTTAGAATCGAAGTTGTTGATAAGTACTTCATACTCATAGAGGCTCGGCAAATGCCAGCCGCTTGGGCAAACTCCTTGAACAAAGCCGTTTGGCTTGCATTCCTTTCCATGAGCACAATCTGCATTATTCATGGCGACTTGCCAGGTATAAAGGCGACCGTATTTGGAGCAGGAATCCGCCTTGTTGTTGTAGCATCCACTCCATGCGTATTCGCCCATGTCAGAAACATCACCCGGATCGTAGTTCAAGTTCTGGGCCATCCAGGTCTGGGTGCTGGTAGAGAGGGTCTTATAGACCTGGCCGTCGCGTGCATCAGTAAACTCACCGTAGTCAATGTCAGGATTCAAGTAAGCCCATGCGCCTTTGCTAGAACTGACGCTGGACTCTTCAGTTTCCAAATTTGGGTCGGGGACGAGCTCGGTTGAAGAGGACGAGAATTCTTCTTCGCGGAAATGGCCGGATTCCGTGAAAAAGTCGCAACCCATCTTCTCGACAAGTGGGCTGAACACCCAACCATTTTCGCCATCGCACACAGCCTTGCCGTGGTATTCTACCAGGTAGGTTGTAACGCACCTCAGGCTCTTGCCGCAGTCGTAGTTCGACAGTTCCACGAAAGTCTCAACCGTATCGGGAATGCCGCCGCGGTAACCGTCGTTGTTTACAGGCCCGCTGGTGGAACTGGAGTCATCGCCGCAGGCGTTGAGCGCAACAGCGAGCGGAACAACGCTTCCAAGCACAAAAACTTTCAACAAACCGAACTTCATAAAGTTTTCCTCGATCTTTTACAACCAAATAGTAGAAAAGAACCTAGCGACTCCCGACCGCCCGCAGCAACCGCTTTCCCTCAAACGCCCCACATTTCCCACGCGTTTTTAGCCGAATTTTCTATATGTAACACCCTGTTACATATAGACTATTTTTGATGGTCTCCTGCTTGACTTTTGCATTTTGCAGTTGTAAGGAAAGTGGACGCAAAAAGTTTATTTTGATCAGTCCTTGATGCAACGGAGAGAAAGTGATGCGCTTCGTGACATTGATGAAGCATGCAGTCTAGCACTGGAATTCATGCTGTATGAATGATCCGAGGTTGAAGCGCCTAAGTATGAATAATCCGAAGCGGCTAAGTAAATTGTCGAGGAGCGGAAATACGAATCTTTCAAATACCCAGTTGCCATCTCGGTTTCTGAAATATACCCTGACAGCATTTTAGGGAAACCAACATAGTCATTGTAGTTTGAATAGGAACCTACCGTAGAATCAATGGCATTCGCCAGGTCATTCCACTCTTCATACGACGGAACGTGCCAGCCAGTCGGGCAAATTCCTTGAGCCTTCAGATACTGTGTGGAATCCTGTTGCAGTGAATAGTCGATATTTTCAGGGAGTTTCATGACTGTGTGCCATTTGTAGAGACGGCCCATGCTTTCGCAGTTGCTTTCGGCAAGGCCAGGGCACAAGCTTTCATCAACATCGCTGCCGTTGTATTTCAAGTTGTCGGCCATCCATGTGCGTCCGGCGATTTCTGTTGTTCTGTAAACATGGTTGTCGCGAGAATCCGTTAATGTTCCATAGGGGTATTCCCAACCGTTTGCGGTGCACTTTGTCTTGTTGAGTCCGTTGTCAACGAGCACGCCAATGCGTGCGGAATTACATTCCCCAAGAACCGAGAGCATGGTTTGTATTGAACTGCTAGAGCTCACGGCGGAACTGCTGGAACTTTTTACAGAACTGCTGGAACTACCTGGGCTTGTCTTTTTGGTCCATTGTCCGCCGCTGCAAAGGAATACCGTATCCGATACCGTAACCTGTTCGCCATTGTTCTTGTTCAGGCAAGGTCCAATTTGCCTTTCCAAGTCGCTCAGTCTTTTCCAGGTGGAATTCAGACACTTGTACGGAGTCCCGAACAAAGTATCGAGTATGTCGCGGTTGCTTGTATTGCATGTTTCAAAGACCCATGTGTAGTCTCCGAGTTTCCAGGTTCCCTTTTCGCAGACGCGTACCGTGGTGTCTTTTTCGTACAGCACGACTTTATGGTAGCTTGAATCGGTGCACGGGCCAATTTCCTTTTCTATTTCGGTCAGCTGTCTCCAGCCTTGCTGTGCTGACGGGCACACTTGCTGTACAGAATCGAATGTAACGACTCGGCCAACATTGCTGCTGTCGCATTTTCCGTAGATGTCATTGATGTATGGCTTTTCCCAGGAACTGCCGTGGCATGCATAGACTTCCCCAGTTTTTGCAGTATCCAGTTTTCCATAAATATCCTGGTAGCAATAGCCAAGTTCCTTATTGAGGCCGACAAGTTCCGTCCAGTACCAGTTTTCGCAAACGTAGGTGCGTCCGCTGATTTCCACTTGCTTATAGCGGATTTCGGGCTGGCAAACTTCGCCAATTTCTGTAGGACCGGCAACCTTCCATCCGTTCTTGGAGCAAACGAGCATTGTGTCTGCATACCAGAACCTGGCCGAGGTATCGGAACATGCCTTTGCGGATGTGCCTGTAACAGCATGCCAGCTGTCACTGCCACATTCATAGCTGGAATCTTTTTCTGCCACGAAGACGTTTTCGTAGCGGTTGTAGCTTTCGCATGCAGGGAGCTCGTTGAACTTTGCCACAATGCCGAGCGGCCTTACGCACTTGGCGTAATAGAAACCGTTTGAAGAATCATCTTCAAAGAAGTTTTTGCCAAGGGAGTCTATGACAAACGCATAGCCGTCGCCTGTTTTATAGTAGCCGTAGGTTCCAAGGTTCTTGCAGGCCAACGTATCGTTCTTTTGGCAGTAGCCGCCGGTAGATAGTTCGAGCTTTGCCGCCGAATAGGAGTATGCTCCCCTGCTTGCAAGGCTGTATCCCTTGGGGCATACTTTGCCAATGCTATACCTGTTGTAGTAGAGCCTTCCGTATTTTTCGCAATTGCCGTCATCATAGTCGTAGCAGGTGCTCTTGACGCTTTCGCTTTCGATACGGATGGTTTCCTTGATCCACTTGTAGGGCCCAATAACGACTGTACTGTAAACGGCGTTGTTTACGGAATCGACAACCGTGGTATCGTCATTTTTGAACTGCGAAATGTCAATGACCACCGCCGAAGAAAGTTCCTTCCAAGAGGAACTGCTCTGAGCCGATGAGGAAGATTCCTGTTCAAGGTCGTTGGAGGATTCCGGGTTTTCTTCGCCACTGTTGCTTGCGCTGTCATCACTGCATGCAGCAAAGGTAAAGAGCAATGCTGTCATGAAAAATAATTTAAGATAGCTCTTCATTTTTCAACCTCCCTAGTAGTCCTTGACGCAACGGACGCCATGAGCGAAAACCTTGCTGTTGAGCATGTACATTTCTGGAGTTGTGGTCGAAAAATTGTCATAATCCACAACATTTGAAATTATCGTAGTTTTGCTGTTAGCAAAGCTAGCTCCCCAAAAGTAGCCGGTAGTATCTATCTTTTCAAAACCTGTAACAACATCAATGCCGTTACGATACCATTGGTAACGGAAGCCTGTCCCTGCGACTTTCAGGCCGATTGCATATACAGGAATTTTCGAATTGTTCACAGCTCTTCTAAGCGACGATAGTTCGTCTTCATCCGGGATATGCCACCCTGCCGGGCAAAGTCCCTGCCATTGTGGCTTTATCTGGTCATATCCAAGGATGGTCTTGTCGTAGATGGAATCAAGCTGCATAGCAGTGTGCCATTGATAAAGGAGGCCCCTGCTTTCATATTTGATGTTGTCGCTTGGATACCAGAAACGATCTACTCCAGCGCCCTTGTAGCGCAAGTTTTCGGCCATCCAGGTCTTTCCGTCAAAAGTAGTTGTGTAGTAAACGTTTCCATCGCGAGGGTCCTTGAGGGTTTCGGTCAAAACAGCCTTCCATGAACTGGCCGTGCACTTGGCGGTAACCATTGAGTCGGAATAAATAGCACCTTCCAGCGCAGTTGTGCACTTCTTGAGTATTTCTTCCCTTGTAGCTTCCTTCCAAACGTTAGGGTCGGGGGTTCCAGAGCAGATGTAGTACACGTCTTTGTAGCTAATCAGCAAGTTTGCCCTGGGTTTTGCGCAGTAGCCTGCTACCGAGTCAATCGGCTGCATTGCATACCACTGGTACGATCCGCGGTCAATGTCGCAAATGTATTCGACTCCGTTGAAAACGCCCGACAGTTTAGTTTTTGTCGAAGAACAATTTCCATAAACATCGCTTACCGTAGCGGCAACCCATGAATTGCTCGTGCACTTGTAAGAAATTCCACTTGCAGTTTTCTTTATGGTGCCGATAAGGTCAGCAGTGCATGCCCCAAGAGAAGCTACATCGTTTGTTATTTTCCCCCAGGAGAACTGTACGTTTTGCGACTGCGATGACGGAACCTCGATTCTGCACAAATAGGATGTGTCCCTGTACGTCTTGATTTTGCCGAAGGTAGTGTCGGTGCATGCGCCAATGGATTGTTCAATGCTGCTAAGCTGCTGCCAGCCGTAGGTGCGGCACTGGTAAGACTTGGTTCCGATTGCGGTAACCTTGTTCATTTTCGCCTGGTTGCAAACGCCAAGGTAAACGGTGTCAGAAATGGCGACCCAGCTCCCGGCTTCGCAACGCATTGCCGTATTGCCGTCAACCTTTACAGAAAGTTCCTTGGTGCAGCTCGCCGGGTTTGAAGAACTGGAATAAATATTGATCGAAGAGGAACTCAAGATTGTCTGCAGCGACAAGTTCCAGCCGTTTTCATCGCAGGTATATGGAAGGTTTTGGAACATTTCCGTCCTATACTGGCTGGGCTTTTTGCAGAATCCATGGACTTTTTCAATTTCCTCGAGCGATCTCCAGCCATCTTCTTCACAGACCTGCGTTATGGGGCCTATCGTCATGACGGAATCACGCATGGAATCATCGCAGTCGTAAAGATCGACTGGTGCTGCGTAGGACCATGTTTCGGATTTGTAAAAGCGCTTGCTCCTGCAAACGAATATGGCAGTATCGCTCTTGAACAGCGCACCGGCATCGTCGCAGTGGTCTACAAAGATACTCGAAGAATAAACTGGCCTCCAACCATATTCCCCGCAATGCAGATCGTCTTTTATGCTCCATACATAAAAAGAATCCACAAGGGTACGCGCTTCGTCGTCACATTCTGGAAGATCATCGAACTTTGCAACCACATGGGCGTATTTCATGCAGCGCAGCGAATAGTAGGTCATGTTATCCTGCTCCGTTGCGTAGCTTGAATCCTTCGAAATATGGAAGGCCTTGTTCTTTGCCGTAATGAATGCTCCTACGGAATCAGCGCCAACGCAACCGGAGGAATCCGAAGTATTGCAGAATCCGCCAAGCGTAATTCCAAACTTTTCATCAAAAATTCTTCCATTCCGCACAAGGTATTCCCATTCGCTTTTGAGCGGTAGCCTAAAGTTGCCCGGGCACAGCTCCCCCGCATCCAACGGCCTGTAAAGTCTGCCGTACTTTTCGCAAGACTTTTCATCGTTACCGTAGCAGGTGCTGTTGATGACCTTCGGCTTTACCGAAATGTTTTCTGCAAGCCAAACAAACGGGCCGACCGTAACCGTCTTGTGCTTGATGCCTGTATTTTCATCCAGGTAAAAGCCCTCATCGATATTAATTTCAGAAATATCGATATGCGTAGTCGAAGAATACTTTGTAGAAGAACTGCTTTTAGAGTCGCTGCTAGATTCCGGGGAATCGCTGTCGGAGGACTCAAGCCCAGACGAAATTTCCTCTTCATCTAGTGCGCTGTTAGAACTTTCGCTGCAAGCAAAAAAGCCAATGGATAAAAAGGCAATGCAAATAGTCTTGATAAACTTGTCTAACATGTCTCACTCCTTACTTCGAAATAGCCCATGACGTTCCATTGCAGAAATAGCGCTGGCCGTCTAGCCCATTAACAAGCTTTCTATAGTTTATTTCATCGCATGCGCCAAGGGCCTGCGTCAAGTCGCCAGACAAAACCCAGTTGCTGCCGTTGCATACCATGCTTGCCCCGGCATAGGTTGCCGTTTTGCCCTCGAAATTTTCCATGCACATAGTCCCGATGCTCCAGTTGAGCGCCGTAGTAACGACCCAGCCCTTTTCGGAACAGCCGTAATACTTGCTGATATACTTCTTGGTCGCACCCAGGTTACTGTTGTCGCACTTTCCAAGGAAATCCTTGTCTGTAGCGGTTCTCCAACCCGTAGAATCGCACATGTAGTTACTGCCGTTATACACCTTGAATTCGCCACGGTTGCTTGCCTGGCACAAGCCGATTTTCTGTTCTAGCGTAGAAGATACAGACCAGGTGCCGCTTGTAGAGCAGTAGTATCTTGTTGGCGAAGTGTTACCGCCTGAAGTCCAGTCAACAATATCGTATGCCCTGTCAGCGGTACATTCCCCGTGAACCTTCGAAATGTAGCTTGCCCCCGCAGAATGCCAGCCGGTAGAATCGCAAACATAATAGGCGTTGTACCCGTCCTTCTCCAGTGAACCGAACCTCTTGCTATAGCAAATTTTGCCAAGAGTTTTTTCAAGGGTGGTAAACGCGCGCCAAGAAGTGTCCGCGCAGGCATAACGATTTTCATTGAATGTTGCGGAATCTCCGTTGCGGGTTTCTGTACACTTGCCATAGACATCGACAAGGTTTGCCGTCCTCCACCTCAGGGAATCGTTGCACACATAGATAACTTCATTTAGCGTATCTAGCGCACCCGCAATCTTGCTTGTGCAAAAGCCGAATTCAATTTCAATATCAGAAAGGCGGACCCAGCCGGTATCGTTGCAACCATAATAATCTCCATTGTACGGAATATATAGCCCTTCTTTTTTCTTGTTGCATTCCCCTACAATGTCTTCAAAAGAAGCTTTGCGCCACCCTGTAGAATCACAATAGTAATTGTCATTTTCAATGGAGCCGACAAAGCCAAGAGCTTCGGCATTGCATAGGCCAAGCTTTATTTCTGTAGCGGTAAACTTGCGCCAGGAATCATTTTGGCAAACATAGTCAACGCCGTTGAACTTCGTTGTAGAGCCGTCATTGGCAGCACCGCACTCAAGATCCACGTCATCTATTTCTGCAATTTCCCAGGAACCATATTTGCAAATGTAGGTAGTGTCGTTGACTACCGAGGTGTAGCCCTTTCTTACATGTTCGCAATCACTATTGAAGTTGTCAACCCACTTGTAGGAGCCGTTGCAGCGGTAGTTACTCTGGGCATCCGTCACATAGAATTCCCCGAGGCTCATTTGAGAAGAACTATCGCAGGTAGGGAGGTTTTCTACGGACTTCACTATGTAGGTTCTAGAAATGCAGCGTAGCGAATAGAAACCGTTATTCTCGGCAGGCGCAAAGGAACCGGTCAACCCGTCATTTGTCACGAATACGGTATTGTTCGCTGTCAGGTAGAACGACTTCGAACCTTGCATTTGGCAGCTCAGTTCACCGTCGTCGGCCTCGGAACAAAAGCCAGCCTTCCTGACGTTCATACCGAACTGTTGTTCCTTGTCTAGCGAACTTCTGTATTTTTTCAGCTCTTTCCAATCCTGTTCCGATGGAATTTCAAAGCCCTCTGGGCAAGCTTTCTCCGCTTTTGTAGCACGATAGAGCATGCCGAATTTTTCGCAGTTCGCATCATCCAGGTCGTAACACATGGGGCCGGCAGAGAACGTATCGTAATGAATGTCGCTCATGAGCCACTGGTACGTTTTGAACCGCACCAAAGCATAGGTATTGCCGCTCTTGGAATCGTAAAACTCTCCCACGTTCAGGCTGTCAAACGAGGATTCATGCGGAACCGTATCCAAAACGTCTTGATTTGACTGTTCGGAACCATCCTTGGATGGACCAGAACCGCTATCATCGCCGCAGGCTACGAGTGCCATAAAGATTGGTACTGCGCACCCAAGAGCCAATGCTTTAAAACAATTGAACTTCATAAATTTTTCCTCATACTTTTACAACCAAATAGTAGAAAAGAACAAAGCGACTCCCGACCGCCCGCAGCTACCGATTTTTCGAAAATACCCCGCATTTTCCATACATTTTTTGCCTGTTTTTTCTATATGTTACACCCTGTTACATATAGGCTGTTTTTTTGATGTGTTCAAAAAAAATGTCAACTCTTTTAGGGAAGGACACCTCAAAAAAGTTTTCAATGGATTATCTGCGCACTCTAATCAAAAATACATCATTCATACCTGCGCACTCTCTCTAATTTTTAGTATATTTATACCTGCGCACTCTCAAAAAAATACGAGTATTTATGGCATTCAAAAGAAAAATCTACTCCAAGCTGCTTGACTGGAAAAACACCACCCAAGGGAAAAAAGCCCTGCTCATCGAGGGCGCAAGGCGTATCGGCAAGTCCACCATCGCCGAAGAGTTCGCTAGGCACGAATACAGATCCTACATCCTTATCGACTTCAACGATGTCTCCGATGCAGTAATCAACGCGTTCAACAACCTTCTGGGGGACTTGGACACATTTTTCATGGTGCTTTCCACCGAATATGGCGTAGAACTTTTCAACAGGGAATCCCTGATTATCTTTGACGAGGTGCAGCGATTTCCAAAGGCAAGGCAATCCATAAAGAAACTCGTAAAGGACGGGCGCTACGACTACCTTGAAACGGGATCGCTCATTTCCATACAGCAGAACGTGAAGGACATCACGATACCTTCCGAAGAACGCGCCATGGACATGCACCCCATGGACTTTGAGGAATTTTGCGACGCACTTGGCGAATCCATGCTGGTCAAATACATCAAGAACTGCTTTGCAAAGAAAATTCCCCTAGAAAGAGGGCTTCACGAAAAAGCCATGCTCATCTTCAAGGAGTACATTCTTGTTGGCGGCATGCCCCAAAGCGTCGCGGCGTTTCTTGAAAAGCGGTCCTTCCAAAGGAGCGACGAAGAAAAGCGGGACATTCTAAAGCTGTACCGCGACGACATCATGAAAATCGAGGACCGTTACCAGTCCCGCGTACTGGCAATCTTCGACCAGATTCCCGCATTCCTTTCGCAGCACGAAAAGCGCATCGTCTTCAGCGAAATCCAGGCGGGCTCCTACTTTGCACAATATGCAGACACCTTCTTCTGGCTCGGCAATTCAAGGATCGTCAACGAATGCTTTAACTGCACTGACCCTAATGTAGGCCTGACACTTAACGAAGAAAGAGCCTACATAAAATGCTACATGGGCGACACCGGTCTCCTGGCAAGCCACGCCTTTAGCGAAAACGCCATGACCGAAAACGAACTTTACAAGCAAATTCTCAACGGCAAGCTCAACTTGAACGAAGGCATGCTGTACGAGAACGCCTTAGCGCAAATGTTACGTGCAAACGGACACAAGGCATTTTTCTACACCCACTACAACGAAGAAAAGCACCGGAACGACATCGAGATCGACTTTATCATAACCGACAACAACAAGGTGAACTTCAAAATTTTTCCCATCGAAGTCAAGTCGGGCAAGCGGTACAAATACGAATCGTTGACAAGATTCTGCGAAAAGTTCCGCAAGCGAATCGGCGAGGCATACATTATACACCCCAAAAATTTCGAAATCAAGGACGACGGAATTATTTGCCTGCCCGCCTACATGGCCATGTGCCTATAGAACACAACTGTCAAAACATTCATGGCCTGATGATTGGGCGTTCCCCCGGCTTCGCCGGGGTCGGTGCCTTGCGCTATCGACTCGCGAAGCGAGTCGTTCGTTCAGCCTCGCGCTCCGTGCGACTGCACAAGGCAAGCGCCGCGCGAGTCCGACCCCATGCGGGCTGCGGGGCCTAACGCGAATGTTCAGCCACGGAACTTGCGCTAGACCTTTACGCAACGAACAGAATTGGCATATTCCTTGGATTCGGTATCGCTGTAGCTATCACTGTTGAAGTCGAGGCGCAATTCCAGTGTGTAGGCATAGTTATCACCATCTTGTCTAGTCGACCAATTTTATGGTAGATTTGGGCAAAATAAATTATCCAGCAGAAAAATAATTTACCTACTAAATAATTTTAGAAATTTAGCCATTTATTGGGCGTTCCCCGGCTTCGCCGGGTCGGGCTGTCGCGTTATCGCACGGCAATTTTTATGGCAAGAATAAGGCAGCCGTGCGTCCGTTCAGCCTCGCTTCGCGAGTCCGAATGGCTTCGCCACTTCCATCCCTAACGCGATTCTAGTGTGAAGTGTGAAATGTGCGGTGTGGAATTGACAATCCGTCGGCGGGTTAGTCGGAGTCCTTGATGCAGCGGACGGAGTAAGCTGTTGTTTTTGAATGGCGAAAACTACCCATGCCTATTGAAACTTGATCAATACTAGCCATTGCAGCATCTTTTTTCTCATTAAAATCGTGAGGAGTGCTACTCCAAAAACTAGCACTGAAGCCTAAATTATAAAAACAATCGCCTACGCAAAGCGTACTTTTCTTAATTCCTGATGGCTTAACGGAAAATTTCCAGTAATCAGTTCCCTTACCATCTTTCCAAAGGTTTTCACTTTGTAAACGTTCTTTAGAGAAGCTGTTCCAAAAACTAGCTACCTGCAAGAATAGAAGCCATTCCGTTGAATCAGGCAAGTACCAGCCGTCAGGGCAAATACCGCGTACAGGAGTCCGCTTCGGAACAGCGGATGATTCAAAACCACAATTTTCGCAGTCGTCGTTCATAATTCCAGCACTATCTACGGCAGCGGACCAGGTATAGAGACGGCCATACTCATCGCAGTAGTCCGTATCGTTGTTATAGCACCAGCTAGTAGAGTCAAAAGTGTAGCCGTTATAATTATACTTCACACCCTTGTAAGCATAATTCAAGTTCTCCGCCATCCAAGTATGGCTTCCATAAGTCACAGTTCTGTATGCCCTACCGTCCCTTTTGTCAGTAAAGGTTCCCTCGACAATAGATTCATCATCTAGCCCCCAAGAGCCTGATTCACTAAATTTATAACATTTTAATGGATACCCTTCAAGATCTATTTTCGCTCCAAGATTTTCACTTGTACAGCCAAGTCCAATCGCTTGCTCGCTACCTGTAGCTTCCCTAAATGAACTAGAATCACAGACATACAGCATATCGGTGTGTATATTTCCAGGAACCAGCTTAAAATCTTTTGGGCATTCTTTTTTGTATGTGTTTCTTTCCAAAGAGGACGCTTCACGCCAATCATCGCCCGCTTTTTTACAAATAAAGTAGATTGTATCACGGCTATTATATGGCGAAGGATATACAGAGCGAATCTCCCCTAGAAGAGATTCCGTGCACCCCGATCCTACAGCAATTTCAAATGTCCAAGCATCTCTCCAGCCTGAAATTCCGCAGACATAAAAAACTGAATCCATTTTTTCCAAGTCATACGCAGGCATCATCTCGCCCCGCAAATCTTTGACACAGGCAGACTTCAGCTCTATTTCCAAATCAGTCGCTTTGACCCAAGAACCCGACTTGCAGGCTACATAGGACGAAGAATCCTTCTTTCCGATAAATCCTTCCCTACTCGCATCGCATTCTGGCAACGCCTTTACCGTATCCTTCACGCAACTCTTTACTTTGTTGTCGTTCCCGCCGCCGTTCTTGCAAGTCGATTTTGCGGCATTGAATGCCATCTCCACGCCCGCTTCGGATTCCATATTATACATAGAATAAGTCTTAGAATCAGTCGAGCCGTCGGCACTCTTGATGGTCACGATAAGGTCCTTGCCGTCCACCGTGTAGGTGTATTCCGCATCGTCGCCGAAGTTGTCCTTGCGAACAAAGTGCCATGTACTTATGTCGGTCTTGACCATGGCGTCGCAGGCGCCCACCTCGGTGCAGGTCTCGTTCACGGTGATTTCGGGTTCAAGGATTTCCGTCGGGCGCGAGCTGCTGGACTTCGCAGAACTGCTAGATGTCGTAGCGTCGCTGCTCGATGAACCGTCCTTATCAGAATTCTTGGAATCGCTGGACCCGTCGGACTTCTTGCTGCTCGACGACTTTGTAGAAGTCGAACTCGGCTTTGTCTGGTCGTAAGACTTGAACCACGCATCACCATCACACTCATACAGAAGGTCTTCGCTTTCCACGAACACTTTTTCGCCGATGACATCCATGCTGCACTCGTATGTCTCGAGTTCTTCCATGTCGGCCACTTCGGCGGGGAGCCCCGTCCCTTTCGGCGAAGACGACCCGTCGTCCCCGCAACCGATAAACGCAGCACCAAGCACCCCCGCAAAGGTGCAAACCGTAAACTTTCTGGAGAATGTATTTTTCATAGCAAAACCTTTTGGAAATTCGGATTTATGAATTCGGATTTCGGAATTGATAATTCATCGGCGGGCTAGTTTGAGTCCTTGACGCAACGAAGACTTAGGCCAACTTTCTTCTGTTTGCCGACTTTTGATGCTTCACTGTCTTTATAGTAGAAACACTTGCCCCAAGCGTAGTCATTCATATTACCCGCAGAAGCAGTCCAAAAGTAGGTGCGGTATCTCTCATCGACGAAATTGCCATTATAGTCCCTAATACCGGCAGGAAGCACCGAGAAGCCGTATTGGTTAGCACTGAAACCGCTATACCAGCTACTAGCGGATTTTAAATTCCAACTAGCACTGAGGAAACCACCAGTGTAAAAAAACAAGGTGTCATACTCTGCATTTGTAGGCACATGCCAGCCATCAGGGCAAATGCCACGGTGCAGGTTGTTTGGTGTACAAGATCTCATATAGCCACACTCAGTTCCTGCATTTTCACTGAACTGTGCGGCACTGTCCATCGCTGCACTCCAGGTGTAAAGACGACCGTATTTATCGCAGTTGAAAGAATCATTTTCGTAGCACCAACTGGTGGAGTCTGAAACATAGATTCTATTGTCGGCACTGTACTTATAAGGCACTCCGGTATAGGCGTAGTTTAAGTTCTGGGCCATCCAAATTCGACAATTTTCGCCATATTCTCTGTCGCATATAACCACGGTTTTGTACACTTGTCCATCCCGTTCATCGATAAACTCACCATAGTCTACGTCCGGATTTAGATAATCCCATGCATTTTTCATTTCTTCACTCGACGAAGACTCTACCTTGCTCATGGCACTGCTACTTTGCTTTTCACTCGAAGAAGAACCAACCGACGAACTAGAATCGCCCTTATGGCTGTTAGAAGAATTTCCAGACTTCACAGAACTGGAACTCTTGGTGTCAGATGAGTCCTTCGTTTCTTTTGCCGAACTACTGGACCTATTCGACTCCACTTTACCGTTGCTGGAGATTGCTTCATCCTTATCGTTGGAGCGAGAATCACTGGATTCTTCGCGGCTATCGCCACTCAGAATGACGTCATCGCCTCCCGCCGACGACGAATCATCGCAGGCGGTCAGGGCGAAACAGAGCACCCCCGCAAGGGCGCAGACCGTGAACTTTTTCGCGAATGTATTTTTCATAGGGAAACCTCTTGAGATTTAATCCGAGTCCTTGATGCAGCGCACCGTATGTTTATCCTTATTCTTTTTGACGCCTCCTGACGTGCTGACAAAATTTGCAAACAAGGATCCATCATCTGCGGAAACGCACATTTGGGAAGCGGTTTCTTCAGATTTTTCCGTGGAAGCCCAATAGCAAGAAGTCAACGCTTTACCTCCATAATACTGGGTGGTATGCTGGGTTGCAGTGTGTCTAAAATAGAGATTGTTTAAATCATCTTTCCATTTTAGAGGCTTATCGCTTGCATGGGCCATCAAAGTCCAAAAATCTTTTGTGGTCGGTAAATGCCAACCCTTTGGACAAATGCCTCGAACTTTGCCGGATGTAGAACAGAACTTTCCATTGCCGCAGCCTTTGCCGTCTGTTGAATAAATTCCTGCACTATCCATGGCAACGCTCCAAGGATATTCTTTATCATACTTGTTGTAAAGCGTGTCTGTCGTATCTTGAAGCCGTAGGTTATCCTGCATCCACCATTGGTCTCCAATTTTAACAGTTCGGTAAACTATTCCGTCTCGCTCATCCACAATGGAATCGCTGCATCCGGAGCCTTTGCAGGGGTCTATGACGGGAATGGTTTCGTCAAAAGTCGGGAAGGAAATTTTTGTATCCGGTTCGGTCGGTTCGTAAGAATCGAAATGTCGAACGCATCTTACGGACATGTGGTTACTTTTATCCTGATACTCCCAATCATGATCGAATAAATAACTATGTACTTGCATATAGGTGGCATATTTTTCTTCGACAGATGAACTTGTCCACATAAGGGCGCCATAGCCTTCGTACCAGTGTCCTCGTTTGATTCCAACTGGACGGATGTTTAACCCAAGTGAAAAAGCTCCGCCGGCACTGAATTCCGTTTTGGATTCGATATCCTTATTTTTGTAAGCCATATATTTAAGATCCAACACTTCAGCACCAGACGGCAAATGCCAACCTTCCGGGCAGACTCCGCGGATAAATCCCGTGTCCGGATAGGGACAATATTCAATTCCGTAGCCGCAGCCTTTTCCATTATCACTGAAAATTCCCGCGCTATCCACCGCCGCACTATACGAATAGAGGCGCCCATCTTTTTTACAATTTTCCGGATCGTTTTCGTAGCAGGAACTTGTAGAATCTTCTGTAGCCGACGGTTGCAAATAGCGGTAATTCAAATTTTCCGCCATCCAGATCATATACCCGACTTGGACGGTCTTGTACTTTTGTCCATCTCTGGAATCGATGAGGGTTCCATATTTACAAGAATCGACTTCGTCTGTTTTACAGGCTACAGCGCGATTAAGGTCATTTTGGATATCGGTGGAAATGGCATAAGTGGAATCTTCTTCTGTTTTAATACAGCGCAGGTAATTTTTGTGGGAAGATTCCAGAGAGCCATTATCGTAGACTGCGGCATATTGTGGGCTGAGATAGAATTTTTTGCTGTACTTGGAACTTCTTTGCACAGAAGTCCAAAAGACGGAAAAATTCGTTTTGTAATACCCGGAATGAGTTGACATGATCGCAGAGAATCCGTAATCATCGGTTCCAGTCGTTTTTTTCCCGTTTGAACCTATCTCCGAGTAAAAGGCATTTGCATTATGAAGATAGTAGCCCGTATTTACTTTTTGATAATGTGCTCCCGCATAATATAAAAGCTTTTGGTATTCGATTCCGTTCGGCACGTGAAAGCCTTCCGGGCAGATTCCCTGTACAGGATAAGACGGTCTGCACATGACTCCGTTTCCGCATCCTTTTCCGTCGTCATTCAAAATTCCCGCACTGTCCATGACAGCACTCCAAAGATACATGCGTCCGAATTTTTTACAATTTTCCGGATTGTCTTCAAAACAGAAACTGGAAGAATCCAAAGAGGCAGTTTTTCCTTTGTAGCGGTATCTCAGGTTTTCGGCAATCCATGTCTGGTCCCCGATTTTTACGGTCTTATAGACTTCGCCATCGCGACTGTCCTTGATTTCTCCATAGGAAATTCCCGGATTTAAGAAGTCCGCTGTTTTTAAATTTTCGGGATTTATATCCGATGTATTTTTCTTGGATGAGCTGCTGGATGTTTTGTTCGAAGAGGAACTCGGTGTGGTCCTGTCGTTTGTTTTTTGCCAAGTTGTGCCGTCACATTCGTAATTCAGAGCTTGTTCAGAGACATAAATTTTTTTCCCTGTTATTTCGTCATTACATTCATAAGTATGCAGCTCCGCCAAGTTCTCGACTTCTGCAGGGAACTCATCGCCACCCGCCGATGACGAATTATCGCAAGCCGAAAGGGCAAACCCGAACACCCCCGCAAGGGCGCAGACCGTAAACTTTTTCGCGAACGTGTTTTTCATAGGGAAACCTTTTGAGATTTAGTCAGAATCCTTGACGCAACGGACGGAAAGCCCGCGGTTCCTGTTGCTGACGTCCAGGTTCGCATCGTCGTAGTTCAAGTACATGCGGTACGCGGTGTTGCTATAGTGCTCCGTAGAACTCCAGAAGTACGCGTAGTTGCCCTCGTTGTCGTAATTCCCACTGAGGTTCCTGAGGCCAGCAGGCAACGCCGAAAACGAGAAGGCATCCGTGCCGTTGCCGCTACTATTCCACCCGGACGTAGACTTGAGCTTTGTTCCGGCGACCGATGAACCGCCCACCGCCGTGAACAGGGTGTTCCATTCCGATTGAGTCGGCAGATGCCAGCCTTCGGGACAAACGCCACGCACTGGGTATATCGGCAAGCATGTCTTAAGATAGCCGCAGCCCTTGCCGTTTGTGCTCCACTCGCCCACGCTGTCCATGGCCGCAGCCCAGGTATAAAGACGGCCGTACTTGGCACAGTTGGCAGGGGCGTTGTCGTAGCACCAACTGGTGGAATCGGAGGTGTAACTACCATATTTATAGGGAACACCGGTGTAGGCGTAGTTCAGGTTTTCGGCCATCCACACCTTGTCACCGATTTTCACGGTCCTGTAGGTCTGTCCGTCGCGGGAGTCGGTAAGCGTGCCGGTGACCACGTCGTAGGCGCTGGCGTCGCTGCTGCCGCCGGGAACGCTTGCGGAAGAGCCTTCCACGCCTTCGGAGCCGCTGGAGTCCGGCTCTTTGGAAGCGCTGGACTTGGTCGATGTTCCTGCCGAAGAAGGATTGTCCTTGCTGTCGCTGGAGTCGTCGGTCACTTCGGCGGGATCGTTGGACTTGCTGTCGCTGGACTTGGCACTCGATGAAGAAAAGTCGCAGTCCATCTTCTCGATGAGAGTCCCGATGACCCAGCCATCCTCGCCATCGCACACTACCATGTCATGGTATTCCGTCAGGTAGGTGGCGACACACTTCTGGCTCTTGCCGCAGTCGTAATCCGACAGTTCCATGAATGTCTCGATGGTGTCGGGAATACCACCACGGTTCACGCCATCGCTAGACCCGCTAGTGGAACTATCATCGCCGCAGGCATTGAGCGCAACAGCGAGCGGAACGACGCCTCCAAGCGCAAAAACTTTCAACAAACCAAACTTCATAAAGTTTTCCTCGATCTTTTACAACCAAATAGTAGAAAAGAACCAAGTAACTCCCGACCGCCCGCAACAACCGCTTTCCCTCAAACACTCCTCATTTTCCACGTATTTTTAGCCGAATTTTCTATATGTTTCACCCTGTTACATATAGGATTTTTTCGTAGACAATTCGTGAATTTTTACAAGAAATAAGGAACGTAAATCCCTTGTTCTGGAAACTTTTTTAAGCTATATTCTACCATATCACAATTATCAAGGAAAAAAAATGAATAAGATTATCCTTCTGTCTGTATTTGCTGTCGCCGCAATGTTTACCGCATGTAGCGATGATTCCTCTTCTAGCGCAAGCTCCAAGGCCTGCGTTTACAAGTACAATGGTCAGGTAACAAATTGTACCGCAAATGCTGACATGATTGAAGAAATGTGTCAGGGTGACAATGCCGAACTTGTTGAAAACTGCCCGGCAGGTTATACTGTTGAATGCCCGACCGGAGACAAGATGTTCGGTACAGAATATTACTATGGTGAAGGCATGCAATGCCCGACTTTCCTTGCAAAGTAATTTTTACTTCTTAAGTAAAAATGCCCCGCACTTTTGTGCGGGGCTTTTGCCTTGAAGACAATCGCAATTTTTGAACAAAAAAATATTTGAAGGAGCTCTCATGAAGAGAATAATTTTGTTTTGTTGTTTAGCGCTTTTGCTTTGCTCTTGCGCAGGTATTAATGTTAAGAAACCCGATATTGGAAATGTAAAGAAGATTGCTATTCTTGCTGTTACTGGTAACGAGGAATTTATTGACATTGAAGAGTTTAAAGAAAAAAAGGAAACGTTGATGTCATTTGTCGGTGGCATTATCAAGGATAATGTTGAATACTTTACCGAAGAACAGGTGACCATCGTAACTCATGGTGCAAATGAATTGCATAAGGCATTAAGTAGCATCGATGGATGGACAGTCGTTCCTTTTGAAGAAACACTCAATAGCGAAGATGTGAAAGCTTTCTTTGCAAGCGATGCAATTCAAAAGACTGCTGAGGCTATTGAAAATGCCGAAAACCATCTTCACATGGACAAGATCCATAATGCCAAAAAACCGCGTTATGTTACCCCGACTGGCATGATGCCGCTTCCTTACAACTACATTGTTCCATCTGGTCATTACTATGTGAATAACACGAAGGTGGAAGATTTCATTCTAAAGCCGGTTGGCGAACTTTGTGAAAAGCTGGATGTCGATGCTATCGCTATTGCGGATTTTCAGTTTGCCTACGAAAAAGGGATGATGACCAAATTGATGAATCGCGTGACTCCGATTGTCCGTGTGGATGTGGCCTTGGTTGACAAGTCCGGTAATATGATCCTTTATTCTGATCGCGGATGGGATCAGTTTGAAGGTGATGACTATGCCCGCTATAGCAATGGTGGCGTTGACATGAAGGCCAGTGGTACCGTGGATGTGTATAGGGCTGCAGTCAACAAGGCTGTGGAAGGTTTTAAGAAAAAAGCCGCCGCAAAGATTGGTAAGTAGTTCTTTTACTTCTTAAGGAAAAATGTCCCGCACTTTGTGCGGGACTTTTTCTTTTTATGGGAAAATTACTTAAGGAAAATTTGCAAGGGCTTTTGACGAGGTCGCCTGGGTTGTAGATTTCGTCGGGGTCGGTCATGACGCGGAGCTTAAGGCTTTCTGCGTTGCCTACACCGGGAAGTTCTGCAATCAGTTCTCCGAATGCACAAGTTACCTTGTCATCGGAAGCACGCTTGCATTCCAGAATATTGCACTCGCCCATGAAGGTGGCCACAAAGCGGTTCACCGAATGTTCGTAAACATCTTCGGGAGTGCCATCCTGTACGATGGCTCCCTTGTACATCACCAGCACGCGGTCGCTTACGGCGATGGCTTCGTCCTGGTCGTGGGTCACCATGATGAAGGTAGTGTCCGTCTTCTTCTGGACTTCCTTCAGTTCCACCTGGAGTTTCTTGCGGAGGTTTGCATCAAACGCGCTGAGGGGTTCGTCCAGCAACAGAATGTCGGGCTCGTTCACCATTTCCATCATGGCGTTTACGCGCTTCTCGATTTCGTCCTAAGGAACCTTATGACTCTTGAGGCCGAAAGCGATGTTGTTAAAAACGTTCAGATGGGGAACAGGGCGTAACTCTGGAACACCGTATTGATGGGGCGGTGTGCCGGAGACTTGCTGGAAATGACTTCACCACTGAGAATCACTTCGCCTGCGTCGGCCTTTTCGAAGCCTGCGATAATGCGAAGGAGCGTGGTCTTTCCGCAACCGGAAGGACTAAACAAAGTCACGAACTGGCCGTCCTTGATGAATACGTCAATTCCCTCGAGCACGGCCTTTTAGCCGAAACTCTTGGAAACGTTCTTGACCTGAAGATCGAAAGATTTCATAGAGGTATGAGGTACGAGGGCACTCGCGAAGCTCGCCTTGAGGTCTGAGCATGTCGCTACGCGACTTATAATGAAACGCCTTTGGCGTCATTAATAAAACTCATACCTCGAAGGCCGTAGGCCGACCTCGAACCTCGAAGCCTTGCTTTGCAAGGCGACCTGCTAACTATGCAGGTACTCGATGATGGCGTCGTGGATGGTAGTGAACACGCTACGCAGTTCAGCTTCGTCTTCTTCAAGGAGGGTCACGCGGAAGCCCTTGAGGTCGGTGCAGAAACTGGTGCTGGGCACCACGCAAATACCCTTTGCGCCCAACAGATAGTACACGAAACGGTAGTCCAGGTTTTCGGTCTTGGAGCACCATTCTTCCACCTTGGCCTTAATCTGCGGGTTGTCGATCTTCAGGCTCTGGTGGTTGTTCAAAACACCTTCACGGAAGATGATGGTGTTGTAGAATGCACCGTAGGTGGGGTTGAAATACAGTTCCGGAATGTCGGAAAGAATTTCGTTAATGATGGCGGAGCGACGGCCAATCTTTTCGTTCAAAGCCTGGCGGTGTTCCATGAAGCGAGGATCGCCCAGCACGCGAGGAATGGTCATCTGGGGAAGTGTGGTGGAGCAGACTTCAACCATCTTGGCATTGTCAAGAGCGCGGCAGAAGGCGTCGAACTGTTCGTCCTTGTCGCGGTTGTAGTATTCAGCCCAGCCGCAACGTGCACCCGGCCACGGATATTCCTTGGAAATACCCTTCAGAGCGATAGCCGGAACGTCGCCGATGTATTCGGCCAGAGCGTAAGCCTTTGCTCCATTGTAGGTAATCTTGTTGTAGATTTCGTCGCAGATGATGAACAGGTTGTAACGCTTTGCGATATCAACGATCTTCTGGAGAATTTCAAGAGGATAGACCATGCCAGTGGGGTTGTCCGGATTCAGAATCAGGATGCCAGCGATGGAGGGGTTGTACTTCACCTTGTTTTCAAGTTCTTCCAGGTCCGGATACCAGTGGTTTTCCGGCTTCATGCTGTAGGTGATAGGAGCAGAGTGTGCATGTGCTGCTTCTGCAGAGCTGTGGGTGCTGTATGCAGGAGACGGTCCAATGATACGGGTGGTCATGGACAGGAGGCTGTACAATGTGGCGATTGCATCACCGAGGCCGTTGAAGAACAGGATGTCGTCAACGGTAATCTGGGCGCCGCCCAGTTTGTTGGTTTCCTTCACGATGAATTCGCGGGTTTCCAACATACCCTTGGACGGGCAGTAACCATAGGAACGGTTTTCCTTGGAAAGGTCCACAACGATGTCCTTGATCCATTCGGGAACCTGGCACTTCTTTTCAATGGGGTCGCCGATGTTTTCCCAGTGGATCTTCGGCATGCCCAGCGTTTTCAGGAGGTTCGCCTTCTTAACGATCTCACGAATTTCGTAAGACAGTTCCTTGGCACCTTCGGTAAGCAAACGCTTTCTCATTTTATACTCCTGTATCGTATTGAAAATTCAAATAATTTACCGCTTAATAATAGATAAAAAATGATTTTGAATTTTCCTTGTTTGTTGTTTTTGGTTTAAAATTGGCTAAAATAAAAAGAGCCGTCCTTGCGGGACTGCCCTTTGAATTCCTTTTTGTCTGATTCGCTTGTTGGTTGCGTATAGACCCTTTACAATTCTTGAACAGTCGCGTATGATTCAACACAGGCTCGTGCTTCCGCCGCGCCCGCCGCAATCGCTGCTGCGATGATGTTCTGTTCAAGAATCATTTTCATGTCCAAAAATATACTTCTGGATTTTATGTAAGTCAAGGCATAAAAAGTCTTTTTTTTGGGAAAATTGGACTCCAAATTAAGATTTTTCCCGATTTGGAGCCTGTGTTTTTAGTTTGTATAAAATGCTTTTGAGGGGACGTTCATTGAAATGGACTCCAAAATGGGAGTTGCTGTGAATATGGAGCCCATTGGATTCAGTTAAAGTGAATTTTATTGTTAGTTTATGTGTAATATTGGGCTCCAAATCTGCAAAATGCGGGCGTGTGGAGCCCAAAAAATGAAAAAAGCCTGCCTATTTTTTTTACATTTTGTACATGGCTTCTGAAACCATATATGATCCCATTCGCAAGAAGGATGTTCCCGCAACGCCCGAAGAACACGTGCGCCAGGCGACTATCCGTTATTTGCTGGACCAGGTGAAAGTTCCGGAACATTTGATTGCGGTAGAGTTTTCGTTGAATGTCGTTGATCCGAAGACGGACGACCGTGTGGACATTATGGTCCATAACTTCCGTGACGGTGCTACGATAGACAAACCTTGGCTTCTGGTGGAGTGCAAGGCTCCCGGGGAATACAACTGGCCTGCTTTACAGCAGCAGTTAAACAAGTACCTGCAGATTTTGACTCCCAATTATGTGATGCTATCCCTTGGGGATGGGGTCCGTTATTTTAAGCTAGACGGAACAACAAAACGTTTCGAAAAAATTGAGACTTTGCCAATATTCCAATAAGTGGCTGTTCTTGATTTTGATGTCACTGCACCACGGAGGTGACTTCTCCGTCGCGAAGGCGAGTGGTCATCTTGTCGCCAGCTTTTAACTGACTTGCGTTACGTATAAACTTACCTGCGGCGTCCAGAGTGAGGGAATATCCCTTGGCTAAAGTGGTTGCCGGGTCTGCCGCTTTTACACGTACTTCGGATAGAGTAAATTTGGATTTGGCGAGGTCAAGAATTTTGCGGGATCCTTGTTTTAAACCTTCCGTGTTTCGGTCCAGTCGGGCACTCTCGTCTCGAATGATGTAATTCAGGTCTCGTTTTAAATTGCTTCCGCAAACGGCTAACTTTGTTTTTTCGTTCTGAATTTTAGCTGTTACTTTTTGCTGTAGGCGGGCACCTGCATTGGCCAAGGTCTGGTTTTCCCGAAGGATTGCGTCCTTGGCGCCGATGGCTACATTTTGGGCGGCTACAAGCATTTTGTTCCAGCCATCATTGACTCGGTCAATAATGCGCTTGGCGGTATCTGTAGGCGTGATGCAACTTTGGTAGGCCACCTCGTCCAGCAAACTTTTATCAATTTCGTGGCCGATGCCGGTGAATACAGGCATGTGGTAGTTCGCTACCGCTCGGCAGAGTGCTTCGCTATCAAAGTAATTCAGGTCTGTTTTAGAACCTCCTCCACGGACGATGCAAACTACATCGAGAGAAGGCTCGCGGGCAAGTTTTTCAAGCGCAGCCAATACCGACTTTTCTGTTTCTTCTCCCTGCATCTTGGCGTAAACGGTCATGACCTTAAATGCGAAAGGGGAGTCTGATAGCTTTGATGTAAAATCCTTAAAGGCGGCTGTCTTTTCGCCGGTAATTAAACCGATGCGCATGGGCATTTCGGCAAGATCCAGACTCTTGTTTTTTTCTAGCAAGCCTTCTACGGCCAGACGTTTTAGAATGGCACTCTTTGTAAGGGCCAGTTCTCCAACGGTGTATACCGGGTCAATGTCCAGAATCTGGGCTTGTAATCTCCCGGTGGGAATATAAAGGTCTGCTTTAATCTGTAAGCTTACCTTTAATTCTTCCCGTAATTCGAAGGGTTGTTCAAAACTCTGGATCTTGGCGAGGATGTAGGCAAAACGGCTGGCAAAACAAGTCAAGTCCAGGGCGGCAACGGGCTTGACACTTCCTTCCACAAAGTCGGCGATACTGATGTAGACAATGTTGGGTTTTACCGTCATTCGGGTAATAACCCCGCGAACCCATACAGAAGGGGTTTCTTCAACCCTCTTTTTTAGGGATGTCAGGTACTGGGTAACGGTAAAGGACTTGATTTCTTGCGCCATGGGGCAGAATATAATTATTTATGCAGACCAAAATTTTATTTTTATAGAACTATGGCAAAAGTTGTATCTGCAATGGAAGCACGTCAAAATTTTGGCAACCTGTTGAACCAGGTTGCCATTAAGGACGAAGAGATTGTTATTGAACGTGCCGGTAAGCCCTTGGCTCGCCTGGTGAGTGTCGCTGCACCCGCAGCCGGCAAGCTGGACTTTCGCGATATCGGAAAACTTCCCAATCAGATTTGGGAAGAATAATCCTTTTTAGTCTGCGGCCTTGATGATCGAAATCTTCAGGGTGTCGCGCATAGAGGGGTCAGCCTTGCTCTGGGCAATAATCTTGGCTGTTTCTCCAATACCGCTTTCCTGGATCATCAGGTAATCAGAAGAAATTTCCTGTTCATCATCATCATCGCTACAACGGTACAAGTTGTCGCGGTTGATGTAGTTCAGGGATTCGCAGGGAACGAACCAGCTCACATCGGAACCAATTTCCTTCCACTGGGAG
Organism: Fibrobacter sp. HC4; assembly: GCF_023373925.1. NCBI lineage: Bacteria > Pseudomonadati > Fibrobacterota > Fibrobacteria > Fibrobacterales > Fibrobacteraceae > Fibrobacter > Fibrobacter sp. HC4. The sequence continues at coordinate 90,295 of NZ_JALCZV010000009.1, forward strand.
GAACTCTTTGCTTCGAAGTTGAAGTTGTTAATGTCCTTGAAGCGGAGGACGGAACCGGCAGACTTCTTAATGAGAGTCATTGGTTCATCCTTTTCGAGGTCGTAGAAGTTCATGCTCTTCAGAAGGCCGGGCTGCTGAACCATCACGAAAAGCTGCAGCACGTATTTCAGGGAATCCGATACACCGGAAAGGGCGTAGGAATTCAGACGCAGGTAGTGCAGGTAGTAGGGGCCCTTTGCAGGAACCTTCAGTTCCCCACCATAGGTGCAGCTGATGGAGGCGACCACTTTCTTGTCCTTGTTCAGGATTTCGCAGGTGGAGGGGCTGTTGAAATTATCTTCACTGTAGTTTGCTATCCAGTGCTTTACCATCAGGGAATCGCCCTTCTCGTAATTACCAATCCAAACGAACTGTTCCTGACGCAGGTTGTAACGGTAGATTTCTGCTTCGGGGAGATCCTTGGGACGGTCCGTCTGGAAGGTTTCGCCAGGATACTTGATGGAATCCGGGTTGGCGAAGTATTCGCCCTTTTCGAGTTCGCGGGAACGGGTGGTTGTGGTAAAGAATGCGAAAGGACCGCTCCACACGCTGGAGAAAGTTTCCGGAGTAATCTTCAGAGACCAGCTTGTGGTGTCGTTGGGAATCATCATGGTGTCGATTTCGGATACGGCTTCGCTCAGCAGGGAATCGTTTTCGAAAAGTTCGCACTTGTTCAGGTTGGTTCCTTCGGTGGTCAGGTTCAGGCTGTGGCCTTCGCTGGCGGCGAAATCAATCGTGATGTTTTCGGGAGCGTCATCACCCATAAGGATGATGCCACGCAAGGTGTCGCTCATTTCCATGGAAACGGAATCGTTTTCGCCGGTGTATTTGTAATAGGATGTGTCAATCTGAACAAAAAGACGTGCCGTAGATTCGTTCGTGAATTCACCCTCGATTTCCAGGTAGTAGTGGTTGGGGGTGAATACGACAAACTGGTTGGAGTCCCTATAGGTGGAGTCCGGCTTTGTTCCCAGACTGGGTACCATGTAGTTGTCATAAATGGAATCACGATGGGCATCGTTACGAGGAATTGCCGTAAGAGCCTTCAGTGCTTCGCCGTATTCGCTTCTAATGCGGATTTTTTCGCTGGCAATGTTTGCCACGGAAGCCTTGACTCTGATGCGGCTGCCTCGGGTGAGTTCACCGATGTACAGAGGAACTTTTGTGGCGAGACTGTCGATGTAGATTTCGCTACTGTCTTTTGCATCGGCTGTATCCTTGATCAGTTCGATGTTCAAGTCCATCTTCTTGTTCAAAACGATAGTGTCACCGTAGTCGATGTCGGCTCGGGTGCTGATGGATGAACTGGAAGGTACATAACCGAATTCTTCCGGTTCTGAATTGGAACTGGAATCGTCTCCGCATGCGAAAAGGAGACAAGTGGTGCCGGCAATGGCGGCTAACTTAAGTCCTAGAGTAAAGATGTTCTTGATGCTCATAATTGTTCCCTAGTTCAAGATATAGAATTTCTGTTCGGCAGAGAATGCTTCGCCAACCACCTTAAGAACGTACTTGCCGGTGGGGAAGGCCTTTGCCTTGAATTTGATCGTGGTCTTCTTTTCGCCGTCCAGTTCGCGGGCGGCAACGGTAAGCATACGTTTGCCGAATTCGTTCAAGATTTCAATTTGAACAAACTGCGGGTAACCGACGGTCAAGTCAAAGCTGCATTCGAGAGTATAAATATCTACAACGACCTTGGTCAAGGTATAACCACCATCCATGGCGTCACCACCTACGGACTTGGTGTTGTCGAAGTAGCCGACCATCAGGGACGGAGCAAAGTTTTTGCCAGCGTTATGAGACGGAAGAACGACGTCGTTGGTGTCGACTGCGGTTAGGATCAAGGTGTACAGGTTGGAAGGATGCTTGCGCTTGAAGAATTCTGTAAGTGTAGGTGTACGGAGGAATGCACCAAGAGGAGCCTTGGGATTCAAGGTGATAATGCCAAGGAAGTCTGCATACTTGGTGTCGACACCGCCACCAGAATTCTTGCGGATGTTGAATTGACCACCGGGCTGGGGAAGGTTGGCGGGAGCGTTTTCCCAGGTAAGTTCGTAGTCGGGCCAGTCAACGCCTAGCTTCTGGTCGCCGAACTTCATGTCCTTTCCAGTTTCCTTGAGGCCAAAGATGTTCAGTTGCATGGGCTTCTTGATGGAGTCCACGGTTGCTGGATCGAATTCCAACTTAAGGGCTGCGTCAAACAGAGGGCCGGGCAATGCGGAAAGGTCGAACTTGAGGTAAATCTTTCCCACGGAACCGGCGGTGTTTGAAACTCGCAGTTCAGGGTCTGTGTTGTGGGGGCTATAGTTGTCGAATTCAGAAATCCAGGTGGCTGCACCGCGACCGCTGGGGATGTTGTCTCCATCGTTGTCGAGAGTGGTGTAGCGCTTGTCGAACACGTAAACCTTTGCGGTATCGTATCCAATCTGGTAACCGTCATCGCCAGAGAAAATCACATTGTAACGTCCACTTGCCGTAAAGGAAATGTCGGTTTCGTATGCGGAACTGTCAGAGAAAATAATCTTACCCGGACCGGCGCCTTTTTTCCAGTGGACCGGCACTTCGCAAAGACCGTCGCCACGACCGTCATCGATAATCGTGCCGGTAACGCGGATGCGGTTCGGCTGAACAATCAGCAATTCGTCGGGGATCTTGGCGATGGGTTTTTCGTTGGAACCCTGCTTAGGAGCATAGCCCACAAACACGGGCAACAATGCACCGCCGCTTTCGGTTCGGGAAAGTTCTGTGCCCAGGAGGGACTTGATTGCAGATCCCTGTCGAGATTCCTCGATAACCTTGTGGAAGGGGTTGCCTCGAGTCAATGTTTCACGGAGGCCAACAATAGAAAGGCCTGCGTTGTCATTGATGAACATGGGGCGGTCCTTGGCCTTGTCGCTATCCACCACCTGCACGCCGATCAGTTCTGCGGAACCCTTGTTGAAGTTCTGAAGGATGGTGTTACCCTTCTTGGCAGTAAGACCTAAAATCCAGATTGTACCGCCATTGTTGGTAATCTTGGGACCCTTGGTGTCGCCCATCATGGTAACCTGACGGCCCCACAACTTCTGGTTGTGGTTCAGCTGGATTGTTCCAACAGCCACGTCTTCCAGGAAGAAGTCGCCTCGGCCGTGTTCATCGGTTTCCAGAGATCGGAGCATGGTGTTCTTGATCAAAATGCTTCGGGTGGACTTCTGGATGATGCCGCTACCGAATTCAGAGAATCGTTCGATGGTCAACTCATTGAAGGCTCCGTTTTCTACGATGAACTTGCCCTTGCCGTCGATTCGACCTTCGATACCGATAATTCTGCGGATTCGGTTACGAATATAAATGTCACGGTTGATGGTCCAGCGGCCTCCCGGGGGGAAGTACAGAGTTTCTGCACCGTCATCAATGGCTTCCTGAATGGCCTTGGAGTCATCGGAACCGGTATTGGAGCGTCCACCGTAGTCGCCTGCGATGGTAATCCAGTTATCGGCCTTCTGTTCTGCGTAGTTGGGGGTTTCTGCCACGGCAACACGCATAGTCTGCTTGGGACTATGGCAGAGCTGGCGGCTTTCCTGAGTGGTAAATTCAATGATTTCGCTGTTAGACAGGGCGTCCATGACGCCTTTTTTCTTGGAGGTCAGCATGGTCTTGAAACGGCTGACCTTCATGGATCTTGCGAACAGTTCGCTTTCGTTCTTGATTGCGGTTGTGGGCTTGCCCTTCTTCTGTTCGTTGTCAAACTCCAGGGTTCCGTCTACAAGGCTCATGATGGCATAAGGGCCGTGGTTGTAGACTGCAGGAACATATCCCTTGAAACGTAGGGCTCTAATTGCCAGGTTCATGTCTTCATTTTCCAGACCGTACTTGGTCTGTCCGCCCAGGGTGACGTGTTCCATGGTGACCGTTCCCTGTTCGCCCTTGGCGTAAACGCCGACCTGGAAACCGCGGATTTCCACGTTCTTCAGGAGCAGGGGACCAACGCCTTCGCTAAAGCCCAGGTCAATACCATACACACCGGTAGAGTCGCCGGAGTAAATCTTTACATTGTTGATGGCGCCCTGGTTGGAGGCGTTGAACTGGATACCGATGGCGCCGGGGTTGCCCTTGCCGGTACGGATGGTCATATCGCGGATGGCGTTACGGATTCTGGGCTCGGGACCCATACCCGTGTTAATGGCTGCCTTGGGGAAGTCCGGATTGTCAAAGCCGTAGGTACTATCAGCTAACTGGAGAATGGTTCCGCCGATGCTCTGACCTTGAAGAATGGTTCGTCTGCTGGAATTTTCTGCCTTTTCTGTGGTGGGCCAAACCAGCTGGTCGGTAATTTTATAGATGCCATGGGGGAGATAGATGATGTAGTCTCCATCCGGATGGTCGTTCAATGCCTTCTGAATGGCTTCGGTGTCGTCGGTCTTGCCGTCGGCCTTGGCGTGATACGGATCCTTGGTGACGTTGATGACCTTGGAACCCAGGGGAAATTCCACCTGGGCAAAAATATTGCTTGCAAATAGGGCGGAAACCGCCAGAATAAACCTAAAACCTCTACACATACTTAAAACCTCGTATGTTATACAATATAACTAGAAATTTACATAAGTAAAAAAAACACCTATTTAAGGAAGGCTCAAAATGGAGTATTTCTTACCAAAAACATACAATGTTTAGGCTTTACCGGCATTTTTCGTAGACGAATGGGTTGTGGTCGCCCTGGACTTTGAAGATTCGACGGTCTCTTTCGCATTCTTTTTCTGTGACTGGGTACATTTTGTCCCAGGCTTCAAAAAGTTTGCGGTCTTGTTTAGACAAATTAATCCCATAAGTCTTTTCCATGTAGAAGCTGACTCGTGCAATAATGCCTCTCGCTTCTTCTCTAGGCTGGGCTTTTTTCTCCTTGAAGTCGACGATGGTCTTGCACTTGCCGTACATGGGTTCGGGATTGTTGGTCCACTGGCTGTACATGAAGTTGTTGCGGTCCCCGTTCACTTCGCCGATGGCCGGGTAGAGGTTATGAAGGTCCCCTTCCATGATCTTGAATGTGGAATCGTTGGCGCTGCAGTTCTTGCGGCCCCCATCTTTCCAGCAGGGGAGAAAGTGGCCCATGTTGTGGGCGGTCACGATGTGTTCCCATTCGATGGAGTGGGCGCGTTTCAGGCTTTTGCGGTTGGGGTTGTGGCGGGGCTCGAAATCGCAGGAGGAAAAGTCTACGGTTTTCTTGTCTAGGTATCGACAGCCGCAGTACAGGGTTTCCTGCAGTTCCCCATAATAGATGCGGCGCATCTGCTTGCCTGCTTCGCGGTAATTATAATGCCTGGGTTTGGCCTCCGGATCGACCTTGGCCTGGACAATTATGGCTAGACCGCAAATTACGGCCAGCAGTATAAACGTAAAAAAATGGCGTGCTCCCGCTTTTTTTCTGGACATATAAAGAATACTCGATATAAAAAATGGATGTGCTATAAAGGTACATTAATTTTTAAATTTGGCGCATGCAAAACGCAGGTATGGAATACTTGAATTCCCGACTGATGTTCGGGATGATGCCGGGGCTCGAATCGACTCGTAGACTTTGCGAGGCCTTAGGCAACCCTCAGGAAAAGTTTAAGACCATCCATGTGGTGGGTACTAACGGCAAGGGCTCTACCAGTTTCTATCTGGCGGGAATCCTTCAGGCCCATGGCTATAGAACGGGCTTGTATACCAGCCCTCATTTGGTGAGTTTGCAGGAGCGTATTCGCGTAAACGATTTGCCCATTGGTGCCGAAGATCTGGATCGCCTGCTTCTGAAGGTAAAGTCTGCTGCAGAGTCCATTAACGCCGGTGCCGCGGAAGTGGTAATCGAACCCACCTTCTTTGAAGTGCTTACGCTTGTGGCATTCCTCTATTATGCGGAACAGAAAATAGATGTTGTTGTTCTGGAAGCGGGTATGGGCGGTCGACTGGATAGCACTGCCGTTGCCGAGGGCGATATTGCCGTGGTGACCAGCATCGGTCTAGAACATACGGAGGTTCTCGGGACAACGGAATCGGCAATCTTGAAAGAAAAGATGGCTGTGCTGGGGGAGGGCGACCTTCCCGGAAAGACATTTGTAGTTGGAGGCTTGTCGCAGGAACTTTTGGCAGAGGCTCGTCTATTTGCCGAAAATCGTGGTGCCACTTTAGCCGTGCCTGAAATCCGTGGAGACATTGTGCTTCCGAATCTTGGACGTCATTATGTGGAAAATGCCAGCCTGTCGATGATGGCGGCGAAGATGTTCTGCAATTCAATGGCTGGACGCATGGCTTTTGATGATGCTCTGGCGGTACGAACCTTGGCGACCCGCAGTTGGGCTGGTCGTATGCAGACCCTGTCAGACTCAAATGGTCAGGTGCGTTTCATCTTGGATGGAGCTCACAATTCCCATGCCGTTAAACGCCTGGTGGAAACGCTGTCGCAGTATTATCCGGGGCAGAAGTTCCATTGTGTTTTTGGAGCCCTGAAAGACAAGGATGTTGGTGAAATGCTGAAGCTGATGGCACCCCATGTAAGTCATTGGCATATTACCAAGACACCTTATCCTAGGTTTAGAGAACTGGATGACCTGCGTGAACTTCTTGCCGGGCTCGGTTTGAATGTGGCCAGTGAGGGCTTACTTTCTCGTGAGTTCCTGGATCAGGTGAGCGCTGCTGCTTCTGCTGATGATGCGGCTCCCGTGCTGATTACGGGGAGTCTCTACATGATTGGCGAATGTGTGCAGGCACTAAAGAATGACTGTGATGGCCTGGCGTTCTTCCGCGGTCTTGAACCTACGACCAACGAGCATCGTTAATTCTTTTATTATTTAGGTAAGCCTATGAAAAAAGCCTTGCAGATAAACTGCAAGGCTTTTGAATTTAGACTTTTAAACCTAAAGGATTAGTCCAGTTCTGCGTAGGACTTTTCTGCCAGGGCGCGAACCTTCTGCACAGTGGCTTCATCCAGCTTGTCGTTACGTTCTTTCATGGAAGCAATCAGTTCGTCAACCAGGTTTACGTCCAGGACCATCACGCCATAGACGTTGAACTTACCGTCTTCGGAAACTTCAACCTTCACATCGGTAAAGGTAGCGCCGTTCAGGTGGGTGTCGATCTTGGTCTTGGAAGTGGTCTGGAAGTGTTCCACCAGGGCTTCCTTTCCTTCGACGTCAACTTGTTCCTTGAAGTTCTTGGTGATTGCCTTGACCTGAATGTCCACAGCGCGAGCCAGGTCAACGCGGGCATTCTGGTCTGCCTTTTCGTATGCAACCTGTTCGTCAGAGGAAACGCCCTTGCCGAGGCCAGCAATCTTGTGTTCAGATTTGATGTACTTGGTCTTGAGGTTCTGCATTTCGGTCATGGCGCTTGCTGCTTTCTGCTGGGGAGTGCTGGAACAACCAATCAAAAGAGCTGCAACAGACAATGCGGCGACAAAAAACTTTTTCATTTTAATAATCTCCTTGCAAAAACGTGGTTTTTGACTGCGATGTCAAACTTTGTAACAAAAATATGATAATTAAATTATTCGGTCAAGATATGGCCCAAAAAAACTGCAAAGATGTGGTTCTGCACGTTCTTTTTGGGCTTTTTTGACGTATTTAGGCCTTTTAAGTGGGTTATTTACTTTTACAGTAATCCATTCAAAAACTTCGGTCCGTTGTAGGGCAGGCTTTTTTCCTTCGTGTACGCAGTAGTGGGCTACCGGGATCGTTTTTTTCGCAGAAGCCCATAAGCAGAACATCAAATTCCTGCTCGGTGCGTTTTGTTTTGCTTGTGTTGCAATTGGTTTCGCTTTGACTTCCGCGGAAACGCTGCCCGTAAAAATTGGGAAGCTTTGGGGGTCAGGGAATGTTAAGGATTTTTCGCAAGTTAAACTGTCTTTAAAGCATTTGAAACCGGCAGGGTGATGTGTGACTGTGTCCTCCACCTGTTCTGGGATGGAAGTCTCAATAACAATGTAGGCTTCGGCTTTGTATCGGTAGCAGTTGATGTCTTTTTCGAGGGGGGGGGGCATTTAACATCGCCAATGCAAAAAAGATTGCATAGAAACTGTAGAAAGGGTTGCTTATCTTCATTAATATATATAAGTAAAGTAATGCTGATTTGTAAAAAAATAAGAGCCATTTCCCTAAGGAAATGACTCTTGAATTTTTATGGACGCACGGGAGCACCGCGCTGCGCTCGGCTTACTTGTTGTTCAGCTTGATCAAGTTCAGTGCGGAGCCTGCCTTGAACCATGCCCACTGCTGTTCGTTGTAGGTGTGGTTCAGCTGGATCTTTTCTTCAGAGCCATCCTTGTGGTGGATAGCGAGAGTCAGGGGCTTGCCCGGAGCAAACTCGGTGAGGCCGAGAATGTCGAACACGTCCTGTTCCTGAATCTTGTCGTAGTCTGCCGGGTTAGCGAAGGTGAGGGCCAGCATGCCCTGCTTCTTCAGGTTGGTTTCGTGAATGCGGGCGAAGCTCTTCACGATCACAGCCTTGACGCCCAGGAAGCGGGGTTCCATGGCGGCGTGTTCGCGGCTGGAGCCTTCACCATAGTTTTCGTCACCGATAACGATGGAGCCGATGCCCTTGTTCTTGTAAACCTTGGCAAGTTCCGGAACTTCCTTGTATTCGCCGCACTGGCAGAGAACCTTGTTGGTTTCGCCGTTGAATGCGTTCACAGCGCCGATGAGCATGTTGTTGGAAATGTTTTCCAGGTGACCGCGGTAGTTGAGCCACGGACCAGCCATGGAAATGTGGTCGGTGGTGCACTTGCCCTTGGCCTTGATCAGGATCGGAGCACCCATGATGTCCTTGCCATCCCATGCTGCAAACGGAGCCAGAGCCTGGAGGCGCTTGCTTTCCGGATTGATGGTCACGGTGATGGAGGAACCATCTTCTGCCGGAGCCTGGAAGCCTGCGTCCTTCACTTCGAAGCCGTTGACCGGGAGTTCGCACTTTTCAGGAGGATCCAGCTTCACAGCCTTGCCTTCCATGTTGGTGAGAGTGTCGGTCATGGGGTTGAAGCGGATGTCGCCAGAGAGGGCGGCGATCACAGCCATCAGCGGGGAAGCTACGAATGCATGAGTATTCGGGTTGCCATCGGCGCGCTTTGCAAAGTTACGGTTGAAGGAGTGAACGATGGTGTTCAGTTCCTTCTTGTCGGCACCTGCACGGTCCCAACGGCCAATGCAAGGACCGCAGGCGTTGGTCATGATGGTGGCACCAAACTGCTTGAACAGATCGATGAGACCGTCGCGTTCTGCAGTGTAACGGACCTGTTCGGAACCCGGGTTGATGATGAGCGGGCACTTGGGGGTAAGACCCTTTGCCAGAGCCTGCTTGATCATGCTTGCAGCCATGAAGAGGTCTTCGTAGCTGGAGTTGGTGCAGGAACCGATGAGGGCTGCGGAAACCACCGGGGTAGATTCCGGCTTGGCGACCGTAGCCTTGATGGATTCAGCCATGTCGGTAACTGCGTAAGCGCGGTCCGGGCTGAAGGGGCCATTGTAATGGGGAACGAGAGTGGAAAGGTCGATTTCCACAACGCGGTCGAAGTACTTTTCCGGTTCGGCTTCAACTTCCGGGTCTGCCTGGAGGTAAGAAGCGATCTTGTCGGCGGCTTCGGCAACTTCTGCACGGCCGGTGACCTTGAGGTAACGGCTCATGGAATCATCGTAGCTGAAGGTAGAGCAGGTAGCGCCCACTTCTGCACCCATGTTGGCGATGGTTGCCTTGCCGGTAGCGGAGAGGCTGCGAGCGCCTTCGCCGAAGTATTCGATAATAGCGTTGGTGCCACCCTTAACAGTAAGGATGCCAGCGAGCTTCAGGATGATGTCCTTAGCGGTTGCGAAGCCCTGGAGCTTACCGGTGAGCTTCACACCGATCATCTTCGGGTACTTCAATTCCCAGGGGAGGCCAACCATGGCATCCACAGCGTCAGCACCGCCAACACCGATAGCCAGCATGCCGAGACCGCCTGCGTTCACAGTGTGGGAGTCGGTACCGATCATCATGCCACCGGGGAATGCGTAGTTTTCGAGAACCACCTGGTGAATAATGCCTGCGCCCGGGAGCCAGCAGTCGATGCCATACTTTGCGGAAACGGACTGGAGGAAGTCATACACTTCCTTGCTGTCCTGCTTTGCCTTGGGAAGGTCGACTTCTACACCTTCCTTGGCGATGATCAAGTGGTCGCAATGTACAGAACTTGGAACAGCGACCTTGGATTTTCCAGCAGTTGTAAACTGGAGGAGTGCCATCTGGGCGGTTGCGTCCTGCATGGCAACGCGGTCCGGGTTAAATTCGGCAAAATCAGTACCACGAACATACTGCTTGGATTCTGCACCGTCGATCAAATGGGTGTAGAGAATCTTTTCTGCAAGGGTGAGGGGGCGGGCAAGGAGCTTGCGGGCGCCGTCAACGCGGGCTGGCATCTTGGCATAGACCTTCTGGATCATGTCGAAATTGAAAAGCATAGTGTCTCCTGAAGCTATCAGCTACGAGTCTTGAGTTGTGAGCTAAATAGTCGCACCGAGGGCGCCTAACTTAAACTCATCACTCACTACTCATAACTCACTGCTATGGTGGTTTTGTGTTTAGATTTTTCGGCTAAAAATCTAGAAAAATCTTGCAAAATTTATGCCAAGCCTGCTCACGAAACTTTAGTCCAGGATGTATTCATCAAACGTGATGGCTCCACTCAACAAATCGATGCAGTCCTGTTCCATCATTTCAACGATGGTTGAGGGAGGAAGCAGGTCCGGAGTCATTTCTGGATCGGTTATGTAAATTGTATAGTCTTCGCATTGAGCGTTGAATTCTTCCTGGACTTTCTGGCAGATTTTTGTAAATGTTTCTGCGTCAATGCCGGTATAGGTGTCGGTTATGGATGCTCCATTACTGTTTATCGTCATATATGAAGTTTCCGACCGGCCGTCTGCAGTGACAATTTGCATAGTATAGGGGTCGCTGGGCGATATTTGACAGGAAATGGAATTTTCCTGAGTCGTTGAATTTCCACCATTCGGTGATGTTTCTGGCAGAGGATCGTTTGTTACTGGCACGTCATTTGTGACAGTATCGCTTGTGCTGGAACCTGCCAAGAACTCCTGCTCCCCCGCTTTGCAAAGGCTAATCTGGACTTGAATAATTTGATTCATATCCATGGATGTATTTGCACTGGAGTAGATCTGGACATGGTTGTCTTCGCAATCAATATTTGCCTTTCCAGATTTAATCATGGCTTCATACATGGTCTTGGCTTGTTCGCACAGTGATTTCATAGTTGGCGAAGATGCTAATGAAGACTCTGTATAAGAGGTGGTTTCAAGATAGCCTGGGGTGTAGGTGGAGTGGCCGGTTGAGGTTGTTGTTTCTCTGGGTTGGCTAGTCCTTGAAACAACTGTAAAAGTATTTTCTGTAGCGTAGATGGAACAGCTGTAACTTTTATCGCCCTTCTGATTGGAGCTTGTGTACACTTCCCTGCCTGTGCTGGCAGGATCCTTGAACCAGTTTTCCTCGGTAACAGAAGAAGCTGTTGCGTTGGAAGAATTTTCTGATGTGCAGGCGCATAGAATTGCTCCCAAGGACAATGCACCAAGGAAAAAAGGACGCTTATTCATTTTCATAGAACCCCCATTGTTTTTTCGAAAAAATTTAGTATGAAATATCTTTTTATATGTTGGAACAACGGCTGATTGCGTTTTGAATTACGTAATCAAAAATATCTTTAAAAGGTCCATTGACTGCTCCGCTATTGTTTAGCTTTACGTAGTTCCTGGTGCATTCAATGTCTGCATCTTGGTTATCCTTTTTGACGGATAAACAAAGTGCCTCCATGACGTCTTCTGAGGATGGATCCGCTTCAACGTAAACAGTGGTACTGGCTGTTGGGTACTTTATTATCGTTTGGACAGTCGTTGTTACATGAAAACCCGAAGAATTTGTTGTTGAAACTTCGTATACAGCATTTTCGCTTGCGTAAATGCTGCATTCAATGCCGTTAAGTCGGTCTCCGTTCTTGTTTGAATAAACCTCTTCGCCTGCATTTGCTGGATTGGATACCCAACTTTCGGTAGACGGTCCGCTTGAATTATCTGAACAGGCACAGATTAAGGAAATAATGAATATTCCTAAACAAGAAAAATTTGCTTTGAAAATCACAGTCGTATCCTCCATACGTACGGGAAATATAATAATTTATTAGTGTACGGAGAAAATTTTCAAAATGTCTAGACTCCAGATTTTACGCGGTCTAGACTTTTATTTTGCCGTTGCAAGCCCCCTCCCTAGAAATTTGGGTGCTACGATGTGCAAGGTGGATGCTGCAGCATGCGTTCCCAGTACCGTTCAAGGCTGCGCTGCACAAGGGTCAGGAGAAGGTTCGCGATGATGACTGTATGGACCTTTATACCGCCTTTCTTCTTTCCAATTTTCGGGTCCCTGCCGACCCCCCTGAAAACCAGGTTGGAGAACAGCGTCTCCGTTGTGGAATCGATGATTTTGAGCCGTCCCAGCCATCCGGGCAGCCCGTTGAGGCGGCTTCTTCGTCTGAGGAGCCTGCCATTTTTATTTTTGGCTATATTTTTTACCGGACACTAATAACAATAATTAAGCTAGATTGGTATGATAAAGGATGAAGGATTTTGCAAATGAACTGTTTGTTTAAAAGTAAACGTACCTTGAGTGCTGCCCTTTGTGGACTGGCTTTTTTGACCGGCTGCTCGGACGTCAATCTCGATGCCAATGAAAATGTGATTGTCGAAGAGCTTTCTTCATCTTCGCATAAACAAAATACTGGTTCTTCCGGGCAAATTGAAGCTGAATCTTCTTCCGAATTAAATGAGGCGGAATCGTCTTCCTCAGAAAAAAGTAAGATCGAATCTTCTACCGATTCAATTCCGGAGACGATTGGAACGTCATCATCATCTGAAATTTCTTTACAGGATTATAGTTCTAGTTCAAATGACGTAGTTTCCTCTTCGTCTTGGGAACTTGTTGCGGAAAAACTTTATGATATGGAAGTCCGTTCCTATCAATATGAATTTGGCGGTCTTGATTTTCTTCAGTTAAGAATTGTAAATAATGAAGAATTTATATTGGATAGTGTTGAGTTGAGATTGTATGCAAAAGCAAAACCTGAAGAGATTAAAGTTGTAGCGGGTGTTGACGATAAAATTGGTTCATGCCCTTTGCTTGTAGATGCTGATATTTGCCAAGCCTATGATGAAAACGGATTTAATCAACCTTGCTTAGGAAAGAATGGCGAATATGCAGATGCTTCTATGAGAGGTGCGATGCGTGAAGTTGTTCCTCTTCCTTTAACGAATTCTTATGATCCTGTAACAGGAGAGTCCGTTTGGGTCATAACAGTACCTTTAGCTTCTGCGGTGATAAATTCGAAATCTTCGATGAGACTTGATGTTGGTTTTTCTTATGGTATTTATGCGAATGATTGGTGTGAAACGTTTAGACAACCTGCAAAGAAACGTTTCTTGATTCCCAATGAAAAGGACTGGTCGTGGATGCCCCATTCTGCTGATGTAGATGGAATTGATTATGTGGGAATGCCGCAAGAAGATAAGGATTATGGAGACGTTGCTGATGTTCCTATAAATCCGTTTATAGCGGTGTATCGCAACGGTGTGAGAATTTGGGGTAATCCACCGAAACTTTAAAAAATGAAAATCCGATTTCGCGACGAACGAAACCGGATTTTTTAATGGATTGGTTTTGCGAGATTATTCGCCGAGACAAGCGTCCATGGCGGCGATAACCTTCTTCTTTTCCATGTGCTGGCCGATAAAGACCAAGCGAACAATGCGGTCGCCGTACTTTTCGTCCCAGACCTTCAACAGGTCCGGATTTTCCTTGAGGATTCGTTTCTGTTCGGCTTCGGGTTCAGAGGCGAACCAGGGACCGAAATTCTGGGCAGAGGCTTGCTTGCCGGCCTGTTCGAACAGATAGCTTGTATCGCGCTCGTCTTCGAACCACAGGAGACCCTTGGTGCGGATGATGGCGTTGGGATAGTTATCCAGGAACACTTCGAAACGTTCGCGGATCAGCGGACGACGGCGTTCATACACGAAGGTAGAAATGCCGTATTCATCGCCATGGGGATGATCCTTGTCGTGGTGATGACCGCAGTGGCAGACGCCGTGTTCGTGGTCGCAGTGGCTGTGGTCTTCGTCATGGTCATGATGATGTTCATGTTCGTCATCATCGTCATCATCATGGTGGTGATGGCAGACGCCATGTTCATGGTCGCAGTCGCTATGGTCTTCGTCGTGGTCGTGATGGTGATGATCGTCGTGATCGTCATCGTCTTCGTCGATGTCTTCTTCGTCTACGGACTTACCCAGTTCCTTTGCCCAGGCAGCAGAATTTGCCACCTTTTCAAAGTCAAACTGCTTGGTGTCCAGAATGTCAGACATTTCAACCTTACCGAAGTTGGTCTCGATCATCTTGGCTTCGGGCTGGAGGGCGCGAACCACGGCCTTCACCTTTTCGAGATCGTTCTTGGAAAGCTGATCCACCTTGTTCATGATGATGGTATTGCAGAATTCGATCTGCTGGATCAGAAGGTTTGCGATGTCGGTTTCTTCAAGATCCTTCTGAAGGAGCTTCTGGCCACCGCCAAATTCGTCGGCCAGACGGCAGACGTCAACCACGGAAACCACGTTGTCCAGGTGGCAGGGGAGAGGTTCGCCCTTGGTACTCTGGAGCTGCATGCCGGCCATGCAGATGGTCTGTGCGATAGGTACCGGTTCGCAAATACCGCTTGCTTCAATAAGAATGTAGTCGAACTTGCCTGTTTCGAGAATTTCGGCAATCTGTTCCAGCATGTCCTGCTTCAGGGAACAGCAGATGCAGCCATTGGAAAGGGGAACCACGGTGCCGTCGTCGGCCTTAGTGATGTTTCCGCCCTTTTCAATCAGGGTCTGGTCGATATTCACTTCGCCAATGTCGTTAACGATAACGGCGACGTGATAGCCTTGCTGGTTGTTAAGAACGTAATTGAGAAGAGTAGTTTTTCCGGCTCCTAAGTAACCGGTGAGCACTGTAATAGGTACTGACTTTTTCATGGCCGAAAATCTAGCAATTTATTCTTTTCCAGGCTAGAGCATACCGTTTAGGCTGTTTTCATTTTTGTATTTTAGGGCTATGAGCTTGAATTTTGTAATCTTTTTAAGCATAGTTCTCGTTGTTCTTCTACTCTGCATGTTCGTGGTGAATCCTATTGCCCGAAAAATTGCAGAAAAGACTCCCAACAAGTTTGACGATCTCCTTGTAGAAAAACGGTTCTTTTCTAGGGCTTTGCAGCTTGTTCCCGCAACAATTTTTAGCGCAGCCTTTGCCCGCTTTGTGGAGCAGCAGTCCCTTGTGTACGATATTTGTACCCGTGTTTCTGCAGTATGGTTTGCCCTGATTGCCTTTGCGGCGGGAAGCTCCTTCTTTGATGTGGTCGAAACCTTGAACGACCAGAACCAAAGACGAAAGAACAAATCTTTCCACGGAACATTCCAGGCGGTTAAACTGATTTTGTTCTGCGTTTGTGCCATTGTTGTCATATCGCAGGTTATTGGCAAGAGCCCCGTATTCATACTCTCCGCTATGGGTGCCGCCGCAACCATCTTGATGTTGATCTTTAGGGATTCCATTCTGGGCGTAGTTTCGGGTATCCAGATTAATTTGTCTGACTTGCTCCGCAAAGGGGATTGGATTGAGATTGAACGTCACCATACTGATGGTACAGTCATCGACATTACTCTTACCTCTGTGAAAATCAGAAACTGGGACAAGACCATTTCGGTAATTCCTGCTTATGACCTCATTACCAACAGTTTCAAGAACTGGCGCGGAATGGAAGAATCCGGTGGTCGCCGAATCAAGCGTTCACTTTTCATTGATCAGCAGAGTATCCGCTTCTTGACAGAAGAAGAAATCGAACGATTGTCTAAGATTGAAATCTTGAAACCCTACATGGATGAAAAGCGCGTAGAGTTGGCTTCGGAATTTACCGCCAAGTACGGAGAAGGTGCCGTGCCTACGGAGCTGGACATGGTGAATAGTCGTCACATGACTAACATCGGAACTTTCCGCGCCTATTGTACGGCGTACTTACGCTCTCTAAAAAATGTGGCGCAGGACATGACTTTGATGACTCGCCAGCTGGCTCCAACTCCCGAAGGTCTGCCTCTGGAAATTTATGCCTTCGCTAATGTTACCCAGTGGGTGGCCTACGAAGGAATCCAGTCTGACATATTTGACCACCTGATTGCGGTGCTGCCTGAATTTGGACTTAGTTTGTTCCAATACGCAGGGTGTTTGAGAAAGTAATTTATGGATTTGTTTGTAGAATAAATCTTGAAAAACGGGTGGTTTGAGGAATCTATGAAAAATATGAAGCCGAATTTTGGATTTAGTGCGATTGCAGTTGGTGCTTTTGCCATGGCTTTGGGTCTTGCCGCCTGTGGCGACGGCGAATCTTCAAACGGACCGGCTAATGATGACGACTCTTCTTCCTCCAGTGTCATCCTGAGCTCCTCCTCTAGTGTCATCCTGAGCGATAGCGAAGGATCCAGCAGTTCCAAGGCGAATTGGTCCTACCTGAACCCTGACATTGACTACGGCGAGTTTACTGATGAACGCGACGGTCAAGTTTACAAGACAGTCACCATCGGCACCCAGACCTGGATGGCCGAAAACCTGAACTACGCATACACTGGCGTGAAGTTCAACTACGAAGGTTACACTTCCGATTCCACCAGCTGGTGCTACGAAAACAAGGCTTCCAACTGCGACAAGTACGGTCGCCTTTATACCTGGAGTGCCGTGATGGATAGTGCTGCCCAGTTTAATGTAAATGCAGGAACCAAGTGTGGCTATGGCAAGACCTGCACCCCCAACAGCCCCCACCGCGGTATTTGTCCCGAAGGCTGGCATGTGCCCAACGATGCTGAATGGAATACTCTGTGGACTGTGGTAGGTGGAACCAGGATTGCCGCAGCAAAACTAAAATCTACCAGCGGCTGGTACCATAAAGGTAACGGTACTGATTCCTTCGGTTTCACTGTTCTTCCGGCAGGCCTCCGCGGCATCGATGATGGCGATTTCATGAGAGAGGAAGACATCGCTGACTTCTGGAGTTCTGGTGAGTACAAGAGCTACTCCGCGTACTCTTGGACATTCCACTGCGACTACGGCGACGTGGCCCGTATCCGCGTCGAAAAGTACGAAGGTTATTCCGTACGTTGTCTCAGGGATTCCGACGAGGGGGTCGGAGCCTCCTCGTCGAGCTCGCAGGCGAAGCCGACGAACTCTTCCTCCAGCGTCAAATATGGTTCGTTAAACGATTCTCGCGACGGTCGAACTTACAAGACCGTTTCCATCGGTACACAGACCTGGATGGCGGAGAACTTGAACTACAATACAAACAAAAGTTACTGCTATGAAAGTGAAACAAGAAATTGTTCTAAGTATGGCCGTTTATATGAATGGTCTGCTGCTATGGATGCTTGCCCTACAGGTTGGCACTTACCAAGTTACACGGAATGGGATACTCTGTGGACTGCCGTAGGTGGAATCAGTTCTGCCGGTAGGTCACTGAAATCTACCAGTGGTTGGTTTAGTGGTGGCAATGGTACCGATTCCTTCGACTTCGCGGTTCTGCCGGCAGGCTATCGCGGCGATGATGAACATTCCTACGACGAAGGCGAAAGCACAATCTTCTGGAGTTCTACTGAACTCTATAGAAACTATGCGTACGGTTGGTTCTTCAACTACAACATCGACGACGTGCCCGACGCATGGCTCAATAAGCTGAACTCCGGTGCTTACGTTCGTTGTCTCAGGGACTCTAGCGAGGGGAGCGAAACTTCCTCTTCCTCCAGCGTTGAATATGGATCGTTAACTGATTCTCGCGACGGTCAAAATTACAAGACAATAACCATCGGAACCCAGACCTGGATGGCGGAGAACTTGAACTATAACCCGGGCGATGTCTCTAGTATGGGCTCCTACGCATGGAGCGGCTGTTACGGTGACGGAGGCTACGATTATTCCAGTAATAAAAATTTGACTGCTGAAGAAATTGCTGCAAATTGTACAACATACGGTCGTCTGTATACTTGGGAAGTTGCCATGGATGAAGCTGCCTGTACTTATGGCAAAACCTGCGGAGTTTCCCTTAATCCAACAACTCCGGTTCGCGGTGTTTGCCCCCAGGGCTGGCACTTGCCGAGCTATAGGGAATTTGAAACATTGATCAATTACATTGATCCGTCATTCGGATATGGACATGCCAGTAACGTCAGTTCATCTACTGCGGGCGAGTTCTTGAAGTCCAAGTCCGGTTGGAAATTTGGAGGCAACGGAACGGATACCTATGGTTTCTCTGCGCTCCCCGGTGGCGGCAGAGAAATCGCCGGTGAATTCGACTATATCGGTTACGACGCTAACTTCTGGTCGTCGGGTGAGGACTATAGTAACAACGCCTTCTTCTTGGACCTGGACTCCGCTGAGGAGAGTGCGATACTCAACTACAGCAACAAGAACTTCGCAAAGTCGGTTCGTTGTCTCCAAGACTAGTTTCTATCTGCTTAATTCCACCACGTAGTCGGCTGCATTCACAAAGTCCTGTGCATGCTCGATAGCTACTACGGTGTGGCCCGCTTCCGTGAGGCCGCGGATCAGCTCTAGCAGGTGATTGATATCGACCTGATGGAGACCGCGGGCGGGTTCATCAAACAGGAAAAGAGTGTTAGGTGCTTTCGCACGGGCGAGAGCGATGGAAAGTCGTAAGCGGGCTCGTTCGCCACCGGACATGTGGGCCGTGCTTTGCCCCAGACGGATGTAGTCGAGGCCTGTGTCTACAAGAGGTTTCAACTTATCGGCGAAAGGCTTCATGTCGTAGAAAAGCTTGTAGGCGTTCCCGATTTCCATATCCAGAATGTCGGCGATGGATTTGCTCTTGAAACGGATGTCTAGGACTTCATCCTTGAAACGTCTGCCCAGACAAACGGGGCATTCGTTTTCTTCATAGCCGGAGGGGTCCAGGATGACGCCTTCTCCCTTGCAGTTTTCGCAGCGTCCGCCAGCAGCGTGGGTGGCGAATTTGGCGGCGTTGTAACCACGGACTTTGCTTTCGGGCATTTTTGCGAAAAGGTCCCGCAAAAGGTTGCTCATGTTGGTGGCGCTTAATACCGTACTGCGACGGTTTCCATGAAAATCGCCTGTAGAAAGTATGGATAGGGCATCGATTCCCAAGGGGGCGAATTCGCCGGCTTCTGCGCGAGGTGCCAGATTCTTGAACATGAGGGTAGACTTACCGCTACCGCTCTGGCCTGTGATCACGCTGAATTTCTTTAAAGGGAAATCTGCCGAAACGGATTTCATATCGAAGAGGGCAAAATCGCGAACGAGAATGGATGCTCCTGGATTCTGCTCCTTCGAACCTAATTCAACTAGGGGACTAAAGTCCCTAGTTTCATATATCGCCTTCGGCTCAGAATGACGTTCAGTCTCGCGCCTCGTGCCTTTCAAATACTTAATCCAGTTTCCGGTGGGGGAGACGGGGTTGTTCAAAATCTCTGCGGCGGATCCCATGTGCAGCACTTCTCCGCCTTTTTCTCCTGCGCCCGGTCCCATTTCTATTATCCAGTCAGCTTTCTCGATAATGGCTGGATTGTGTTCTATAAGGACTAGAGTATTCCCGCGGGCCTGCACTTTTTTAAGGACGTTCCAGAGGGCTTCCACGTCGTTTTTGTGGAGACCACTTGCCGGTTCATCTAGCGCAATCAGCAAATTGTTTAAATGACCTGTAGAAAGGCTTGCCAAACGGAGACGCTGGATTTCGCCTCCGGAAAGGGTGGTGCCTGCGCGGCCCGGAGTCAAGTAACCGATGCCAAGTTCGTTGATGGCTTGAATTCGTTCGGACAGGGATGCCGTAAGACGGGACAAAGTTGCCTGCCTACTTTCTTGTATGGGACCGTCAAAAACCGCGTGGATTTTTTCTTCCAGGTTTGCGAAGGGTGTCGTCAGCAAGTCGCTCCAGCGGGTTCCCTGAACTGTGGCGTTGAGCAGACCTTTCTTGAGACGGAGACCTTTACATTCCGTGCAATCTTCGATGTTGCCGTCTTTTTCGCAGGTGCCGGTTCCACCACAGGTGGGGCAGACGGAACTTCTGCAGTAGGGGGAGAAGTCCGAGGCGTCCAAGGCGTGAAAGTCCGCAGCACCGTGTTCCTTACAGCTGGGGACTGTGCTAAATACTCGGCGATTGCCGTTTTCATCTAGTGTAACTTCGGTGTGAGTTAGCTTAAGGACTCCGTCAACGGCTTCGGCAATTCTCGTGCGGGTGTTGGAACGGACTATGATTCTGTCCACAACGATAAAGAATTCACTGGGGCAGATTGCTCGTTGATCGTCTGTTAGGTCTGCTAGAGAAATGACTTGGTCGTCAGCAACGGCACGGGTAAAACCCTGGGCCAGGAAAGCGGCTGAAAGTTTGTCTAGCGATTGGCCGCTACGTTTGCGACCGGAGGCGTCCTCACTTGCACCGGTGTCGATTCGGGCGAAAAATTGCAGTTTGGTTCCTTCGGGAAGGCTCGCAACCTGGCGGATAATGTCTTCGCGGCTAGTGCTTTCCATGGGCTTGCCGCAAACAGGGCAGGCCGGTTTGGCGAAAGCTGCGAATAGAGTTCGCAAACTGCTGTCGCATTCAGAAATGCTTAAGGCGTAGGACTTGGCGCTGGCTTCTCCGTGGCTTGGGCCAATGGCAAGGCTAGCGGGCAGACCGTCAGCACTGTCAAGGGGTATAACCTTACGACCGCCCAGCATTTCGGCTGCGTAGGGCGATAGGGTTTCTAGATACCTGCGCTTGGATTCTCCGTGTAATGTATCAAGGACCAGGGTCGACTTTCCACACCCCGAAGGTCCACAGACAACCGTAATCTTCCCCAAGGGGAATTGGACATCCACATTCCTTAGGTTGTGGAGTCTGCATCCACGAAGTGTTATAAAGTCAGACGTACTGAACCCTATTCCTTAATGGTAAAGCGGAGTTCGCCAAAGGGGGTGCAGAAGTCCAGATTTTCCAATCCGTTTTCTTCGATGCCGTTAAACATGCGGTAGCCTCCACCGATGGAAACTTCCAACATCTTTGTTACACGATAGTTGAAATGAACGGCCATGTCGGCTACAAAGAAGTAATCTTCGGAAGAAAAATTGTTGTCGCCATTTTCGATGACATTGATGGCGCCGCCACCCACTTCGATGGGAACGGAAATGCTGAATGCTTCATTGATGCGCACCGGGAACAGTTCGATGAAGGCTCCAAAGGAATTGTAGTCCAACATCTGCTTCTGGGGCACATTATAATTGCGAATGTCGCTGATGAGGAAGTTGGCGAAAAGGCCGGAGGCCAGCAGGTTGTTCCACTGGATACCGATTCGCAGATTGGCGAAGATGGCTCCGTCGTCAGCAACCAGGGAATTACCTCCACCGATGCCAAGGAAGGCCTTCCAACCGTCATTCACCTTTTCTTCGGGGGTGAACTTGACTGATTGCAGTTCGGCGTTGGCGGTGGATGCCAAACCCATGAGGGCAAGGCCCGTAATCAAAATCTTCTTGAAAATCATAGACGATCCTCCGTTGTAAGTCCGTGCCCTTCGGCTGTAATTCCATCCCAGTTCCAGGTACGGTTTGCGGCTTCGGGCCAGTTGCAAATGGTCCATACCAGACTGTTGCCGCACAAGATGATAATCCAGATTCCGAAAACGAGGAAAAGCACCAGGGGAATAAAAGCTAAGGACCCATAGAAAATAGACATTCTTGTGACCAGTGCGGTCTGGATGAGCACCAAAATCTTCACATAGGCGATAATGCAGATCCAGGCCAGCAGGGATACTCCGATAGAGGTCAATATCAGTTGCTTCTTGGTGTAGGATCGCTTTTCTGCGGGCCGGGCCGGCAAGGCGTACAATACCATGAAAATCATCAAGATTACAGCAAACTGGAAAGAAGAGAACCAGAATGCATTAATGAGGGTCTTGATGACAGAGGGCGGGAAATGCAAACCATCTACCACGATCAGGGAAAGGGCTTCCTGCAGCTGGTTTACAAGACCTGCGTAAATGCCGATGATGCCTGCATATACCAGCAACAGGGGGATGGCGATACGGATCTGCTTGTGGAGGGGGCGAGAAGTCTTGTTTTCCCAAACGACGTTGAAATTGGATTCCAGACTTCCGAAAGACAGAATGAAGGTGACGAAAAGACCCAATGCGCCGATGAAGCCCAGTCGACCGATAGGTACGTGTTCTGCATTCTGCACGATGGCTACCAGGGGTTCTGTGGGCCAGTCCAAATCAAGAATGTCAAAGAGGTGGGGGAGGTAATCAGAGAAGAAACTACCAAAGCCGGCAGAAATAGTTATGGAAGTCAGCAGGATCAGCATGGGGACCACAGCCAAGAAACTGGTGTAGGTCAAGGCTGCTGCACGGGTAAGACCATGGAAATACAGGAAAGACTTGCCAGCGATTACTGCAATCTTTATAGGGGTCGGAGAAACGGCGGCCAATGCGTCGAATATTCGTTCCCAGGAAAAATTTTTAAACCATTCGGGCATAGTGGGGGCAAATTTAAAAAATTATTGCCTGTCCGAAAGTGCGTTGGTCAATGCCTTTACCAAATCAGCGGTGTTGATTGGTTTTGCGACATGCCCATTCATACCGATATTCAGTGCTTTCTGACGATCTTCGTCAAAGGCGTTTGCTGTCATGGCCACAATGGGAATTTTTCGCTTGTTTTTATTCTTGAATTGCCTAATATGTCGAGTGGCTTCATACCCATCCATAATCGGCATTTGAATGTCCATGAGAACTATGTCATAATAATTGTAATCCTGGGCCTCTATCATCTTGATACAGGATTGCCCGTCGGCTGCTCGTTCTATGGTGAATCCTAGTTCTTCAAGGAGTGCTTCTGCAATTTCTGCGTTTAGGTCGTTATCTTCTACGAGGAGAATTCGCTTCCCCTGGAAGGATTTGGATTCCGAGGTTGATTCTTCGTGGACTTTCCCGTTGGCGTTCTCGTTTACCTGTTTTGCGGCGTAAATTTGTTCGGCCGTGGGGAGACGCAGGTAAAGAACGATGGTTATCTTCGTTCCTTTGCCGACTTTACTCTGAATGTCTATGGTGCCGTTCATTAAATCGATCAGGCGCTTGACAATGGGCATGCCAAGACCACTTCCGCTAATCTTGCTCTCCGTGGAATTTTTTTCTCGAGAGAATTCCTCGAAGATGTGGGGGAGGTAATCCTTGTTGATGCCGATGCCTGAATCTTCTGCGATGGCTGTATACATGGTGTAGCCGGGTCGATCGCATTTAGATTCTGTCAGGGATAGGTGAACAAAGCCGCCAGAAGGGGTGTACTTGATGGCGTTGCTTACGATATTTAACACTAGTTCCCTAATCTTCATTTCGTCGCCGATGACGTAATCGTTGATCAGGTTAGAATCGTTGCGAAAATCCAGCCCTTTTTCGTGTGCGAGATCGGTGAATACGGCATCGGTAACATTCTGGAAATTCTTTACATAGATGATGTCTTCTTCAAGAGTCATCTTACCGCTTTCGATGCGGGCCATTTCAAGAACATTGTTGATTAGGGAAAGGAGAAATTTGCTGGAGGCCTGAAGCTTGTTTAGATAGTCTGCGATTTTTTCTGGATTGCCTAAATTCTTTTGCATCAGGTTGGCAAAGCCGATGATGGCGTTCATGGGTGTACGAATGTCGTGGCTCATGCTAAAGAGGAAACTGCTTTTTGCCTTGTTAGCAAAAATCTGCATCTGCAGTTCTCTTTTGCGGACTGCTGCAAGGGAATGCATGTATAACAGGAAAAGTAGTGTTGCTAAAATCAGGAACGATGTGAGAAGGGATCCCCTCATTGCCTTTAGGGTGTTCCAACCACCTATAGGTTCCAAGGTAATGTGCCAGGTATCGTTAAGAATGTCAAATGATAGCTGAACATCCTTACCAATCTTTCCGTTGTTGAAATTGGTCAGGATAAATCCATTTTTATCTAGAACTGCAGTGGAGTCCGGTTCCTTCCATACGGCAAAATTGTAATTAGAAAAATGGAGATTGTTCGATATCTGGTTCAGAAGTAAACCTTTGTCCAGAACGACAATGGAAAATCCAATGAATTCTTCGTTGATAAAGGCAGGATTTCGTAGGATAAAGCCTTCGCCGCCTTCTATCAGGTTGTGGGGGCCGGCAATGGTTGCCTTGCGGTCTTCTAGGGCTTTTTGTGACTTTAATCCCTGAACGGGATCTTCTAACATATTGAAATTCGCCGTAGCAGAATCCACTTCGTCGGGGAATGCATACTTGATGATTCCCTTGGGTGCAAAGTACATGCTACCGATGGCCAGATTGTCGCGGGTCAGTTCTAGGCAGATTTCGTTAAAGTCTTTAAGGAATACGTCCCCATAAACTTTGTGGAGGTCAATCAACAACTTGGTCGTTTCAAAACTCTTGTTGAGCTCGCTCTGGATGCTGGCCACAATCTCTTCTGCGTGGGCCTTGGCTTCTGTCTTGATTTGTTTTTCTACGGAGAAATAGGTGGAAATGATGAATATCGATTCCAGTACAACGCAAATGAAAACTAGGGGCAGATAAACATGAATCTTGTCGGATCTTGAATTTTTGTTAGATGGTTGTGTCATGGACTCCTTCTCTAGTTTTGGTTACCGAGAATTCTCGTAAGTTCCTGCAAGAGCATTTTGACATTGATTGGCTTGGATAGGTGGCCGTTCATGCCTGCCATAAATGCGGCTCGTTTATCTTCTTCGAATGCGTTAGCTGTGAGAGCAATAATTGGAATTGTCGCTTTCTTGGTGTCGCTCAGACTGCGGATAATGCGAGTTGCTTCATAACCGTTAATTTTGGGCATCTGGATGTCCATAAGGATTATGTTGTAGTAATTGTCGCTTGCCTTGCTTAACAGTTCTGCACAACAATGCCCGTCTACGGCGCGATCTACAGCGAATCCCACCTCCGTCAGAAGTGTTGTGGTGATTTCTGCATTTAGATCGTTGTCTTCGGCCAGAAGAACTCTATAACCCTTGAAGGATTCCTGACTGAATTTTTCATTTGCATGAACTAGCAAATCCTCTTCGCGTGCAATCTTGTGGGGAACCGTAACAATGCATGTGGTTCCGATTCCCTTTTCGCTATGGACTTCTATGGTTCCGTTCATCAGATCCACAAGTCTCTTGACGATTGACATGCCAAGACCAGAACCTTCAATCCTATTTCCGATAGAGGTATTTTCTCGAGCGAATTCTTCAAATACATGGGGGAGGAATTCCTTGGACATACCACAACCGGTGTCGGTAATTGTGGTTTGATAGAGACACCATCCCTCGGTATTGTAGGGCAGTTCCTTCAAGTTCATATGGACACTGCCACCGTAGGTGGTGTATTTGTAGGCGTTGGAAAGAATGTTCAGGAATATTTCACGCATTTTGATAGTGTCACACAACACGTTGTGGTGCTGGACTTCTATGGTTCGGGTGAACTTGATTCCCTTGTTCTTCATCATTTCCTGAAAAACGGAAAATAAGGTGTCGTTAAACTGTTCCGTACTCCAGGCGTTTTCTTCAATTTTTTCGGCGCCCTTTTCAATGCGTGCCATTTCCAACACGTTGTTAATGATGGACAGGAGTGTTGTACTGGAGTCTTGGATTTTCTTGAGGTAATTGTTTCGTTTCTCTGGATCTTCCTGGTATTTCTGCAGAAGGTCTGTGAAGCCTATGATGGCATTCATGGGGGTTCGAATGTCATGGCTCATGTTGAACAGGAACGTTGTTTTGGCGTTATTCGCTTCTTCTGCCTGTTTGCGAGAAAATTCCAGTTTTTTGTTCAGCCTTTCTTTTTCAAGTGCATCTTTTTTGGTGTGGTAGATGTTTCTGTTAAGAAGAATTATGATGAGCAACATAATTCCAAGGAAAATTGAACCGATGGAAATAATGCGGCTTTTTACAAAATCAATGAATGTGACGTTGTAGAATTCGTCCATGTATTTGTAGGCTGTATTGATGCCAAAATCTCGGCCGGTCAACTTTAGACCTCGGTTCAGTAGGAGGAGCAGGCCCACATTCCCCTTCTTGACGCCCAGGTAGCTGTTGCCGGAGGCGTTCAATTGCATCAATGAGAGGTTGTTGAATTCGCTGTTGCTGCGAATCAAATTTACGCGAAGGCCGTTGATGATGGTGACCGCGTTTTCGTTCTTGACTGCATAAAGAGCATCTTCGATTGAATTCTTGTAAAGAATTTCTGCGTCGGGGTAGTTTCTCTTGACGAATTTTTCTTGCAGTTCGTTGTTCTTGTTGATTGCAAAAAGTTTGATCTTTTCTTGACTTAAGTTACCCTGGTAGACAAGGTCTAACCCTGTTGAAACCACTGCGGTGGTAGTGTTCATTCCACTTCTGTCAATATCCCAGATTTGCCCTCCGATGGGGAAAATTGCGTCAATTTGATTTTCGGTCAGTGCGTCGATCATTGGCTGGAAACTGTAGAACGACTGGTAGGATACGACGAGCGAATCCCTTAGTTTTAGATGGTCGAGAGCGGCGTCCATAACTTCGGTGATCAGCCCGTAGGCGTTTCCGTCCTTATCGCTCTTGCTGTAGGGGAGGTAGTCTCCTAGATATCCGATGCGCAGTGTGTCATGGGTAGAAACCCACTGCAACTCTTCTTCAGAAAGTTGGCTATTGGCCATGGTGGCCCCATAGCTTTTGTACTGCAGACTTTGAAGAAAATAGGGGTTCATCTCTTGCAAAATTTCAAGAGATCGATTTAAGTCGGTCAAGAGGTCCTTGCGCTTCTTGGCAACGGCCAGGTAGAATGGTTCTTCACCCACTTTGGCTACGGGCGAGTAACCAACGGTGGTGTTGATGTTGTTGTCTGTTGCGACAATGCCGTCTAGTTTACCGTTGGTGAAATCTTCGTCTCGTCCGCGGAATCCGTCATAGTAGATGTAGTCTAGGCTTGCCTGGTTTTCTTCGGCCCATTGGATCAGGTGCGTGGTCATGCGGTTGTTGTTGATACAACCGATTTTTTTCCCGATAAAGGTCGTGATGTCGGAAACGTCCATGGTCCGCTTTTTGTCGTGCTGATACAGGTAGTATCTGTCGGTTCCCATGGCATGAATGGGAAACAGCATCTTGGAGCTACGTTCCTTGGTGTACGAAACTCCGGCAAGGACGTCGATGTCGCCGTTTTCAAGTTTTTCTAATAGGTCGACCCATTGGCCGTACTCGTAAGAGAACTGCCAACCGCTGTAGTCTGCGATTTTTAGAAGGTATTCGTAGGCGTAACCTCTTTTGGGCTCATCGTCGCTCATTCCCTCTTGGAACATATCGCTATGGTACCAGCCGACCTTGACGATTTTTTCCGCGGAATCGGCGACGGCCGGGCTACTGGCGAACATCACGACGAATGTTGCCACGAGTAATAAGAGTCTTACAATAGACAGGGGCTCAACTTTACTACGAATCATACCAAACCTTTACAGCTTGGTTTGAAATATAGAATAGAAATCTTATTTAAATATTACTAAAGCCTTTTTAGAAAGGTCTGCTGATTAATTTTTCAAGATGATCTTGAGAGTCTCCATCAGCTTCTCCACGTTGATGGGCTTTGCCACATGTCCGTTCATTCCTGCGTCAAAGGCCTTCTTGCGGTTTTCGTCAAAGGCATTCGCCGTCATGGCGACAATAGGAATAGTTGACTTCTCGGAATCGGCTAGACTTCTAATTTGTCTGGAAGCTTCGTAACCGTCCATAATGGGCATCTGGATGTCCATCAGGATCAGCTTGAAAGTGTTTGCCGGAACTTCGTTGATTTTATCGACAGCTTCTTTACCGTTGTTCACTACGGTCACTTCAAAGCCGGCTTCGGTAAGCAGCGTAGAAGCGATTTCCTGGTTAAGCGGGTTGTCTTCTGCCAGTAAGATGGGTGCTCCCTTGAAGTCGTATCCGTTGACAGTTTTATTCTTGGCAGTTCCGGCCGGTCTGGTCAATACATCGCGCAGTTCCGACATGAATAGCGGCTTAGAACAGAACGCGGTTACGCCTGCCTTAAGCGCTTCTTCTTCAATTTCGCTCCAGTCATATGCGGTAAGGATAATAATCTGTTTTCCTTCTCCGATAATCTTGCGGATTCGGCGTACGGTTTCAATGCCGTTCATGTCTGGCATCTGCCAGTCAATAATGAACGTGTTGAAGTCTTCTCCCTGATCCACTGCGTCTTGGGTTCTAAGGACAGCTTCTCTTCCGGATATTGTCCATTCCGGGCGCATGCCGATAGTTCTCAACATCTTGCTTACACTTAGGCAGGTGTTGGAATCGTCATCGACAATCAGGGCTCTCAAGCCCATAAGCTGAGATACGGAAACGTTTCTTGTGGGACCCTTACACAGTTTAAATTCCAGGGAGACGATAAATTCTGTGCCTTTACCTTCTGCAGAAACGATTTCGATGTTTCCGTTCATCATATTGACGATGTTCTTGGTAATGGCCATACCCAGGCCAGTTCCCTGGATGCCGGAAACAGTGGAGGATTCTTCTCTGGAGAATGCATCAAAAATATGCTTCTGGAATTCTTCGCTAATACCGATACCGTTGTCCTTGACGCTGAACTCGTATCGGGCGTAATCCTTAGTGGTGCAAGGCTTTTCAAGAACCCTCAGGCTAATTGTGCCTCCGTTATGGGTGAACTTGATTGCATTGCTCAGAAGGTTTAACAAGACCTGGTTTAGACGGAGTTTGTCTACAATGACGTCTTCGTTGACTACGTCCATGGCGTCGATAAACAGCTCCTGCTGTTTGCGGAGGATGTTTGCCTGTACGATAGTCTTGATGTCGTGGAGCAGGTCAGGCAGATGACATTCGCGTTCTTCCAACTTGACCTTCCCGCTTTCGATGCGGCGCATGTCAAGAACGTCGTTAATCAGGGACAGGAGATGTTCACTGGAGGTGGTAATCTTTCCGAGGTAGTCAGAAAGTTTTTCCTTGTCGTCCATGTGAGTGGCGGCGAGTGTCGTGAAACCGATAATGGCATTCATGGGGGTGCGGATATCGTGGCTCATGTTGTTCAGGAAGAACGTCTTGGCCTTGTTTGCCTGTTCCGCCTGTTCAAGAGCTTCCTGCAGGTTCTGTTCCGTCTTTTTCTGACGGTTGATTTCCTGTGAAATGTAGAGTACGTGCGTCGGCTCGCCCTTTTCGTTGCGACGGGCTACAATGATGCTGACTCCGCACCAACCTTGAATTTTACCGACGTACTCTTCATAAATGGAATCTGAATTTGCCAGTTTGTTTTTCCAGCTGGCGATATTGTTGAATTCTCGTATAATAGGCTTGAACTTGTCCTGAATCATGTTCTCAGCCATCAGGTTCAATGCCTGCTGGGCGTCATTTCTTAAATGTCCGACAGCTTTTTCAATGGATTCGAATGTATGTAGAATGGTGAAGGTATTTTGGGGAATGTTGACCAGGAATACACTATGGTACAAGTCGCTAATGGAGTTAATCACGTCCAACTGCATACTGAGTCGTTCGTTTTGTTCCTTTTCCCTGGCGGTTTCCCTCTTGATTCGTCTGTAGCGGCTGATGATGAATGCGGATATCAATACGAAAAATGCGGCAAGCAGCGAGAAGAAGAGCGCTGCATGGTCGGAAATTGTTTCTACTAGACTCGGCTGATACAGTTTTTCTGCGTACTGATAGGCCAGGTTTAACGTATATTCTGCGCCTGTCAATGCAATTCCTCGATTCAATATCTTCAGGAAAGGTTCGTTTCCGTTGGCAACGCCGAAATACTTGTCGTCGGGGATGTTTAGCAACTTAACCGACAGGTTAGAATATTGGCGGTTCTTTAGTAGGTGGATGGATCGGAGATTTCCTAGAATTGTTGCATTGACCTGGCCTTTCTGTACGGCGTCAAGGCACTCCTGGATTGAATTGTAATAAACGATTTTTGCATTGGGGAAGTTGTCTTGGATGTTGTAATCCATGACCCTGTTGTTCTTGTTGACTGCAAAACTGGAAACCGTATTCTTGTTGAAGACGTTCTTGTAGACTAGGTTCAATTCGGATCGTATGACTGGGGCTGATTCTCGGATTCCCGCCTGTTCTGCCCTATATAGACTGCCTCCTGCAGGGAAGGCTACGTCCTGTTCGCCCTTGACAAGGGCGGAAATCATTTCATCGTAGGAATCGTATCCCTTATACTTGAGGAATAATTTTTTCGAAGTGATGTGACCTGCCATTTCAGGGAATATTTCGCTCACGATGCCTGAGGGCTTGTCGCTGCTTGCTACGATGCGGTCTGAGTGGTTTTGTTCCGCGTTTTTGTCGTTATCCCTGTCGTCGCTGTAGGGGAGCATGTTGCGGAGATAGCCGATCCTGATGGTGTCGTGGTTTGCAAGCCAAATCTTTTCTGGCAATGTCAATGTTTTTGAGGCGGCACCGGCGCGCATGTACTTGTCGTACAGTTTGGCCATGATAATCGGGTCGTCGGTCATTAACTGTCCGATGGCCCGGTTTAACTCACCAAATAGGTCGGGGCGTTTCTTGGTAACGCACAGATAAAAATTTGTATTTCCCATTCTCAAGAAAGTTTCTGTACCTTCCTGAACACTGGATCCTGCGTTTTCAACGATGGCGGCGTCAATGGAATTTGTGCTCAGGGCCTGGTCTCGGGAACTAATGTCATCGAATACGATAATGTTGGCTTTGACATGTCTGGATTGCAGAAGCGTAATGAGTGCCAGTTCCATAGCTCCGCGGAGTGTCCCGATTTTCTTGTCCTGGAGGGAGGTAGGATCCTCGTGAATAGACGTGTTGTTGGATTTCTTGATCAAATGGTAGATGTCGCGGCCCATGGGAGCTTGAGGGAAGAACATTTTGGCCTCTCGTTCCGGGGTGCGGGCGAGACCTGCAAACAGGTCTATTTCGCCGTCAATGAATTTCTGATAGAGTTCTTCATAGGGTCCGTAGACATACTCGTAACGCCAGCCAGAGTACTGGGCGACGCGTTGGTAATATTCGTAACCGAAGCCATACAGCGGAGATCCCTGTCCGCCTTCCTGAAAACTTTCGTTCTGATAGTATCCTACACGGACAGTCTTTGGCTTCTTGTCTCCACGATTGTGGACATTTTTAGGCCCAGGTTGGGCGTTTGCTGTGTAGGCGAAAGCCAGAATAATTGCGAAAAAATATGAGAAAAATCTTTTCATAGGGCACTCTAGAGTCTATTCAATCATAAATGATAGTTTTTTGTAAGAAAAAATGAAAAATGTTAAACGATTTTATCATTCCATATCGGGGTATTTTTTAAAGGGATGTTGACAGAATGTCAATAAAAATATCTTACAAAAGTGTAACTGTGGACAATTTTAGTATATATTTGTCTACAGTTTTAAGATAGGTGTGGTGTGTATGCGCAATATTTCAAAGGCATTACTTATTGGGTCTGCTCTTTTGAGCATGAATAGTTTGGTTTTCGCTGCTCCCAAGCAGATGGAAAATTTGACTCGCGGTCTTGTTGCTGCGAATGTGGGTAAGGGTATGCTGGTAAGCTGGCGCTTACTAGGCTCTGATGATCCGCAAACGGAGTTTAATCTTTATAGGGATGGTACAAAGATTGCGTCCATCAAGGGAACCGATGGCACAAACTATCTGGATGAATATGGTAAGACTTCTTCCGGATATCAGGTGACTGCTGTCTTGAATGGTAAGGAAAGTGCCAAATCTGGATTATCTGTAGTTTTGGGCCAGACCGTTTCTAATAGCGGTAAGTCTTTCCCCTACAAGACCATTAAACTTGAAGTTCCCGCAAAGCAGACCATGCCAGATGGTGAAATTTGCACATATACTCCTAACGACATGAGCGCTGCTGACCTGGATGGTGACGGCGAACTTGAATTGATTTTGAAGTGGGATCCGTCCAATGCCCACGATAACTCCCAGGGTGGTTACACAGGCACCGTATTCATTGATGCCTATAAGTTGGATGGAACCCGTTTGTGGCGTATCGATATGGGCAAGAATATCCGTGCTGGCGCCCATTATACCCAGTTCCAGGTCTATGACTACGATGGTGACGGCAAGGCCGAAATGATCGTGAAGACTGCCGACGGAACCATTGACGGTACGGGCAAGGCCATTGGCGACAAGTCCAAGGATTACCGTAATTCCGGTGGAACTGTTCTTGATGGTCCTGAATATCTGACAGTTTTTCGTGGTGTAGATGGTGCCGCCATCACTACCATTGATTTTGTTCCCAGCCGTAATATCAACCAGCACGTAAAGGGCGTGGATAAGAAGGGCTACTGGGGCGATAACTATGGAAACCGTTGCGAACGCTATATTGCCGCAACTGCCTACCTGGACGGCGTTCATCCCAGTGCGATCTTTATCCGCGGCTACTATAGCTCCTCCTACATTGTTGCCTACGATTTTGACGGCAAGACTTTGAAGCAGCGCTGGTATCACAAGTCTGAAGATCCTGGCCAGGGTTTCTATGCCCAGGGCAACCACAATATTGTTACCGGCGATATTGATGGCGATGGCTATGATGAAATCGTTTTCGGCGGTGCCGCTTTGAATCACGACGGTACTCTCCGCTATTCCACTCAGTTGGGTCATGGGGATGCAGGTCATTTGTCTGACTTGGATCCGGATCTTCCTGGCCTGGAATTCTTTGATGTGCATGAACATACTGATGCTAAGTACACCGATGAAGTTCGCGCACCCGATGGAACCATTATTTGGGGTACTCCGCAGCCGGGTAAGGATAATGGTCGCGGCATGGCTGCTGACATTGATTCTACGCATCGCGGTTTCGAAGTGTGGTCCAGCTATAGTGGTGGCATGCATGATATTAAGGGTGCTTCCATGGGCTCTCCGGCAGTTTCCACTAACTTCCGTATTTACTTTGATGGTGACTTGCAGGACGAACTTCTTGATGGCGCTTATGTAACGAAGTTTAACATCACTAAGAGAGAATCTGAAACTTATTTCGATGGCTCGAAGGCTCTTGGCGCAACAGGTTGTAACGGCACCAAGAACACTCCCAGTCTGGTGGCAGACCTCTTTGGTGACTGGCGCGAAGAACTGGTGGTTCGTAATTCCGAAGACCCGTCCGTTCTCTACATCATCGGCACTCCGGTGACCTCACCTTATCGTGTGTACACCTTGATGCATGATCCGGTTTATCGTACAGCTATTGCTTGGCAGAATACTGCCTACAATCAGCCGCCTCACCTGGGTTATTACCTGCCGGATGCTGTCAAGAAATTAACTGCTCCTGAAATTCAGATTGTGGGCGAACCCATTGTTTCTGTTCCTGATGAAACCGATGAATATCCGGTTATTAAGGATGGAACGTCTGCGCTGGAAATCTGCAAACCTGTAGATGGTGTTGGCTTTGAATGTCAGACGGATAATGCAGGCTTTGAACAGGATGGCTTCTACAATTTTGATAACAGCATTGGCAGTTATGGCGTGTGGGAAATCTACTCTCCCCAGGATGTAAAGACTACCTTGACCATTCGATTTGCCAATGGTGGAAATTCCAATCGTAACATGACTCTTACTGTAAATGGCAAGTCTGCAGGTACCGTGGAATTTGTTCCCGGTGGTTGGACAACCTACACGGAAGTAACTGTAAATGTAGCGCTCAAGGCCGGTAAGAATACCCTGAAATTGTCTTCTACCACTTCTGATGGTGGTCCCAATGTGGATACCTTTACCTTTGGTATGGATGGCATTGAACTCTATAATAACCAGAAAGTTCCTGAGCCGACGGATCCTGAAAATCCGGGTACTGTTCTTGCTCCCGTTCCCTTTGCTGCTGGCGTGAATGCCTATAATCCCAATACAGGTATCTTGCGCACCAATCTTTCTGGTTATGCAGAAGTTCGCATTTACGATATGCGCGGCCAGATTGTGGGTAGCATGGATGCTAAGGTTCCTGCAGGTCAGTCTGTGCTGAATATCGATCGAGATTTGCTGCCTAAGGGCAATTACGTTGTGAAGGTTATGTTGAACGGCAAGACTATTGTTAAGTCCAGTTTCTCCTTGAAGTAGTAGTGTTATGGGTATGAAGTTCTTTTCTGGTAAGTTTTGGCAGGGCGCCGTCGTGGCTTCTATGTTAGCGGCTCCTGCCGCTTTGGCTCAGGTTGTTATCTATATGTGTGGAGACTCCACCATGCAGGACTGGGCTAGTGGTTACTGCCCCAAGCAGGGCCAGGGGCAGGATTTCCATTATTGGTTTGATTCTGGCTTGGCTACCGTGGTTAATCGCGGTCAGGGCGGTATGGCGGCCGATGGCTATTACGAACTTTTCTGGAAGAGCGATTGTACTCAGGGCAACTGCATTGTGAGCAAGCTGAAGGCTGGCGACTATGCGGTAATTCAGTTCGGTATCAATGATGTGAGCAAGAGTGACGAAGCTAAGTTTACCGTAGCTATGGCCACCATGGCAAAGGAAGCTCGTGCAAAGGGGGCTTATCCCATTATCATGAGCCCTATTCGTCGACTCTATTACGATTCTCCGACGCAGATCCATAACAGCTACCGCGGTTATCCTGCTCGTGCCAAGGCCATTGCCGATAGCCTTGATATTCCATTTATCGACATGAGTGAACTGGTGGCAAACTACATGATTTCTGTGGGTGAATATTACGCCCAGCAGTTTATCTTCAACTACGCCACTTCTGCTGAATACAGCAATTTGAAGTCTGACCAGACTGATGCCGTTCATCTGCAGATGAATGGAGCCAATGCCTTTGGCCGTATTATTACCGAACAGATGCGTGCTCATTCCGACCCTGTGGTAAAGAAGTTGGGCAATTATATGGCTCCTATGTACCAGGTGGACGTGAAGGTTTCTCCGGAAGGTGCTGCTGAAGCAACATCTATTGGTGCCTATTATCCCGAAGGTATGACTGTCATGTTGAAGACCGTTCCCAAGAGCGGCAAGAAATTCCTGGGCTGGTATGATGGTAATGGAAATAAGGTTAGCGGTAATGCCATTTCTACCGTTAAATCTCAGTACATCTATACTTTCAAGATGGGCAATAAGTCTACCCAGTATACAGCCGTTTATGAAGGTGGTTCTGCCGTAAAGTATGAGGGTGACGGAAAGGCTTTGACTAGCTTCCCCACAACAACTCCTACGAGTCTTGATGATGTGACTTTTGAACCGTTCACTCCCATTGGCGGAAGCGATACTAATGGAGTGGCTGTAAATAAGGACATCAAGAAATATTTTGATGCCTTTAAGCCGGATACAGGTGTTGGTTTCTCTGAAGACAACTGGGCCCATACGGGTGAAGGCTTCTTTAACTTTGCCAACGAGAAGAATTCCTTTGGTACCTATAGAATGCGTTTCCCGGGGGCAGGCTATGTGACTCTTGCCGTGCGTTATGCTAATGGCGGAACTTCTGACCGTATGTTTAACGCTTATCTGGATCATGACTACTACCTGAATGCTCCTCCAACTGGTGGCTGGGACAAGTGGGATACCGCATATGTTGTTATGGATGCCCCCCTTGGTGAAGCCGATTTGAAGTTTATCAGCTTGACATCTGATGGTGCTCCCAATATTGACGCCTTCGGTTTCAGCATTGATGATGTTTGTCGAGTTTCTGATACAGCATGTGTTGCAGAAGTCATTGCCAAGGAACAGGCTGAAAAGGATTCCATTGCCGCTGCAGATTCCCTGAAGAACGATTCCTCTATTGGATTTGTGAATGCCTCCCTGAATCTTCCGCAGATGGGCGAAGCCTCGGTTAGCGTTTTCGATATGCATGGTAAGCTTGTTGCCAAGAAGCAGATGGTTGTGGGCAACAAAATTTCTTCTGCTGAATTTGACGGAATGGTAAAAACTTCTGGCCTTTACCATGTGGTTATCCGCAAGGGTTCCCAGCTTATTCATCAGACTATGGCAAAGACAAAGTAGGGGTGGCAAAATGAATAAACTTTTGAAGTATTTTTCCGCTGCTGCTCTTTTTACAAGTGTTGCCGTTAGCGATACGACGAGTTTTACCATTCACGTGATTGGAGACTCCACGGTTTGCGATTACAAGGAAAATGCTTATCCGCAGACCGGTTGGGGCCAGGTTCTGGCTCCCTTCTTTGATCAGTCCCGTGTAAAGGTGATTAACTACGCCATTGGTGGTCGTAGTTCCAAATCCTTTATTAACGATGGTCGTCTAAATTCAGTTTTGGCTGCGACACAACCAGGTGATTACATCTTTGTTCAGATGGGAACCAATGATCGTGACTACTCCAAGGCGGATCGCTACGTTCCCATTGATTCCAGTGCTTATTGGTTCCAGAAATATGTTGACGGGGCTAAAAGCAAGGGTGCTCACATTGTTCTCATGAGCCCCCTGATGCTGAATACTTACCCTCGTAACGTATTCGATAATAATCTTACGGATGCTGCCCACAAGAATAAGGAATATCCTGTAAAGGATAAGATTAAGGAAGTCGCCCAGAAGAATGGTGTTCCCTTTGTTGACCTTACCACAAAGACTTATAATCTGTATACGCAGCTAAGCTCCGCCTACATTTCCCGTTACGTTTTCAAGATGTTCCTGCCAGGAGAATACCCCAATTATCCCAATGGCGTTACCAATGACGGTACCACCCATTTCCAGGAATCCGGTTCTGTAGTTCATGCGCAGCTTATCATGGATGGCCTTCGTGAAAACTTGAATAGTTCTTCTGTAAATGCTTCTGAAAAGGCCGCCTTGACTACTTTGGTGGGCACAATTGCTCCGACCTACAAGTTGACCGTAAAGGCCAATGTTTCTGGCAGTGGCCTTATTACCCATAACCAGAATTTGCCTGGTGGCGCCGCCTTGAATCTTCATGTTTCTCCGGGAAGTTTCGGCAAGAAATTCCAGTACTGGGCTGATGATGATTGCAATAAGGTAACTGCTGATTCCAACTATTACAAGGTCAAAATGCCCTACCGCGATATCACCTTTACCGCGATGTTCGAAGGTGGTGCAAACTGCGTCACGACGGCTCACGGCGAAGAAAATATTCCTGTGCCGGGATCCAGTGCTAGCGAGGGGCCGAGCGTTTCTTCTAGTAGTGAAATAATCAAGTTTGAAATTCTTGAAGGCTCAAAAGAATGGCCTAGCGTAAGCGACTTGTCTTATCCCAACGTAGGGGAGGATGTTCAGGGTTGGACTGAAGCAAACCATGTAGGCTTTAGTGGAAAGGGCTTCTTCAACTTTGACAATGCTACGGGCCGTTACGCTACCTACAAGATGACTTCTTATCAGTCTGCCTCCAATGCAAGAATGTTTATTCGTTACTGCAATGGTAAAACCACTACAAGTAAGATGAGTGTTCAGGTGGATGCTAAAACGTACGAAGTGGAATTTCCGCCTAGTGCAAACTGGGATACCTGGGATACGGTCTATGTAGACGACGTGTGGCTGGATGCTTGCGATTTCGATCTGAAGTTTACATCTTTAACTTCTGACGGCGGCCCCAATATTGATATGGTTGGCTTTGACATCAAGGACGTTTACCGTATTGGTGCAGAACCTGCTCCTGAAAGCTCCAGTAGTTCCGATCAGTCCAGCAGTTCTGTCTGTGCCGAAGGCGATGAAGATTGCAATGTATCCATTCGTCGAACTGTCCGCCAGAATGTTCAGATAAATGGCCGCACCGAACAGGTGAATCTGCTTGGTCGTACTGTCAGATCCAAGGCTTCTCACGGCGTATACCTTAACAAGAAAGCTAAGTAATTCTTAGTTGTGATTTGGAACAACCGTAGTGCTTGTTGCGCTACGGTTATTCTAAACTGTAGACGTTTTTAATGTTTAAACTGTAGACTTCGATCGTCATTTTTGTATATTGTAAATTATGGTGAATCTTTTTGAATACTTGAACTATCGCGATTTCCTGAAGGATGCCTACGAAGAACGGCATGCGGCTGAATGGCGTTTCAGCCACCGTTTTATCGCAGAAAAGGCCGGAATCGATGGCTCCATGTTCAATAAGATTCTTCAGGGCAAACGCAACTTGACTCCGCGTCTGGTTCAAGTTTTTGCAGACCTGTTCTGCAATGACGGTCGCGAAAAACAGTATTTCGCGGACATGGTCTCTTTCAATCAGGCCAAAAACCATTCCGAAAGTCGCCAGTACCTCGAAAAGTTGGTGGCCACCAAGGAATGCAAAGTCGAAAATGTGGCCCGCGACCAGTTTGAATATTTTGATCACTGGTATCATGCGGTTATTCGCGAATTGATTACCTTCTACCCTTATGTGGGGGATGATGCGGCCTTGGGCCTCATGGTCCGTCCGCCGATTTCCGCTAGTCAGGTGAAATCCTCTGTGGCCTTGCTGGAACGTCTTTCCATGATCCGCAAGAATCCGGAAACTGGTTTTTATGAACAGACCCAGGGCTTGATTTCTAGCGGAAGCGAATCCTATAGCACGGCGGTTAATTCTTACATCCAGCAGAATCTGGATGTGGCTACATCGGCTATTGACCGCTTTGAACGAGAGGAACGAAACCTCTCTACTTTGGCATTTGGTTGCGATGAAGATACCTATAAGGAATTGGTTGAAATGGTTCGCCGTTTCCGTCGCGAAGTTCTGGCCAAGGTGAATCAATGCCAGAAACCCAATCGAGTTTTCCAGTTGGGGATGCAGTTGTTCCCTTTAAGCGATCCTTATCCACCTCCCGTAAGGCGTGGACGTAAGCGTCGTATTATCGGTGAAGAAATCCGCAACGAAGTTAACGACGAAGTTGCAGGCGAACAGATGGAGGCTTCCAATGATTAAAAAGCCCTTCTGGTTGATTTTGGGTGGAGCTCTCGCTGCATTGACAACATCCTGTTCCAATGACAAGGATGAAGTTGCCGGTGGTACCGAAGCTGAATCTACAATTGCCTTGCAGATCCAATTGGCGGATGGTGCACCTGCTGCCAAGTCCCGTATTCGCGTGTTGCCGGTAGGATATTTGTCTGACGGCTTGTCTCAGGAAGAATGGTCTGATACGGATGACCGCGGTTATGTAAAGCTAACTGTGGATCCTGGTGAATACTCTGTAGAAATCCGTGGAGAAAGTGATTCCTCTGCATTAGGTGCCGTATTTACCAAGTCCGTAGAGCTGCAGGAAGTGTCTGCTGTTGATTCCATTGCACTTGGCGCACTCACTACCATCGAGGGCTTTGTTGCACCTGGGCAAGGTCCTTCTGTCATTAGAATTCCTGGCTTGGAACGTTTTGTAGTTCCCGATAGCGCTGGACATTTTGTAATTGATTCCCTTCCTGCCGGAAATTTTGAAGTTCTTATCGAGAGCCGAAGCAACCGCGGTACAATCAAGTTGAGCGCATCTGCCGGTGAAACCGTGCCCGAAATAAACCTAGGCGCTCCCCGTGGTTTTGCTGTGGAAGATTTCGAAAGCTTTAGCGGAATTTCTGCCACGGGAGCAATTCTTGGTGATGGCTGGTGGTTTACCATGGATGCCGATGGCCAGAACTTGATGCCCCTCTGGGATGAATCCCTGACGCAGACATTCTCTGGTAATGATGGCTGTGCGTCGGGTGGTTGCGCCCGAATTTTTGGAGAAGGTAAATCCTCTCGTTCTTCGACGCACTTGGGTTTCTTGCTGGGCGGATATCGAACTGATTACGAATTGCCTGGCTTTGATTCCCTGATGTTCAGTGCCCGTGGCCATGGAACCTTGCATGTGGCTCTTTCGGCTTATGATAGCTCTGCCAAGAGCATAGAGTTTGACGTGGATCTGTCAAAGGTTTGGCAAGGATTCGCTCTTCCTGTGGGGTCGAAGAAAGTTGCTGTAAACCGAATTGACTTTAGTGTGAATGCTGGGGATACTGTCTTCCTGGATGATGTGTTCCTGGGCGGCGTTTCTGAAGAATCCCTGAAAAAGATTTCAATGGGCGTAAGCGAGGATCGTTCAACTTATCCTGCAGACTGGAAGGATCACGCGGCCTTATTGAGGGAAGTTGTCGGCTATGCATCGGGTGTTCGTGGCGGTGAAGGCTACATCGACAGCCTGGCTGCAGATTCTATCCAGGGTGAAATTTGCCTTGTTACGACAACAGAGGATTACATCATTGTAGAAGATACCACCAATGTGGACTCTACCGGAAAGGCGGCCACTACCGCCGTAATCGCTCCCGGTTCCTTGCGGGATTGCGCCTATCGTGATGGACCGACCTGGATTCTTTTCGAGAAAAGCGGAACTTATAATTTGACGGCGGCTCTTCGAATTAAGTCCAACAAGACTTTTGATGGTCGCGGTCGAGATATCCGCATTTCTGGTATGGGAATTATGACGGAGGAATCGTCTAACCTGATTTTTGAAAATCTGACGTTCTCTGCTCCGTCGACAGTTGTTTCCGATACAGCAAATCGCAGGGCCATTTCTCTTCACAATAACACCCATCATGTGTGGATTGACCATTGCTCCTTTGAAGAATATCCCATTGTCGAAGTTGATGTGAAACGCGGTTCCCATGACGTAACTATTTCATGGTCTCGTTTTGAAAATGCAGAAACGGGTGTCCTTTTTGGCCTGACTCCGGATTTGATCGATGAATCGACTCAGACTTTGACGTTGCATCACAATTTCTTTGATAATATGAGCTGGTCTGGCGCTTTTGCAAGACGCGGTCGCCTGCATGCATTCAACAACTTCTTTAAGAACCTGGATCGCTATGCTGTAGAATGCACGGACTCCGCCAGTTGCTATATTGAAGGCAACGTGTTCAACATGGATGATCCTGTGCTCGTTTACAGTTTCTTTGATGACGAAGGCGCTCCGATCGATACTTCAGTTGGCTTCCCCAAGATGGTCGGTAACTGGTATACGGTTGGCGGTGATCCTCTGAAAGTCTCAGTTTCATCCCTGGAATACAAACCGGACTATGGTTATTTGGCAGAGCCTGCCGATGCAGACCTTGCCTGGACCCTCAAGGATAAAACTGGACCTCGTTAAATGAAACAAAAACTTCCTGCAATTCTGTTCCTGATATCAACCGGCTTTTCTGTGGTTGTCTACCTGAAGGTGGCTGAACTTTCCGGACATGAACTTCTTGGTGTGGTGGCGGCCATGGGCTTTTATATGGCCGTTTTTGCCGTGCTGTGTGTCCTGTTCAATACTAAGGAAAAATCTGGAGAAGAAAAGTCAACCTGGCAGGAACTGAAGGAACTGCAGGAAGCGACCCGCAAGGCCTCGGAAGAGGAATTCTCCAGAAAGTCCGCCGAAAAGAACAACGAAAACGTCAAGGACGAAAATTCCTGAATTCAATGGTTGGCATGGTTCTTGCATTAACAGGAACATGTTGTTTTTGACTATTGGAATTTTCCATTATCTGTCTGTCTTTCAAGGTTAGACGTTTTTCTATTACATTCCCTGTATAGTACATCTTTTTTTAGAGGTCTCGTATGTCCAAACTTTCCGAATCCTTGTCTCTGGTAAAAAAAATCCTGTCTGAAGTTCGCATGTATAATCAGGCATCGGCTGTATTGAATTTTGATATGCAGACTATTTGCCCCAAGGAGGGGATGAATGCTCAAGGCGAGGTGGATGCCTTCTTGAGTAATAAGGCCTTTGTCCTTCAGAAGGATGCCGCCTATATCGAGGCTTGTCTGTACATCTATGATCATCGGGATGAACTGACTGACGAATTTGACCGCTGCCTGGCCGAAAGTCTTCATCGTGATTATGCCCGCGAAAAAAACGTGACTCCCGAAATGCAGCACGAACGTTCCCTGACGTGCAACAAGGCCTATGTTAATTGGCTTGAGGCGAAAAAGTCGAAGGATTTTGGCATTTTTGCTCCAAGTCTTGCCGAGGTGCAGAAGATTCAGGTTCGTGAAGCGAACCTCAATGAAGAACGTAAGGAAACGCCCTACGATACTCTGTTCGACGGTTATGAACAGGGCTTGTCTTCTCGAGACCTGGATGATTGTTTTAACGAATGCAAGGCTCGCCTGGTGCCGCTGCTTAAGCGCATCATGAACAGCAAGAAAAAGATCCGCACGGATTTCTTGAGCCGCCCTGTAAAGGATGATGCCCAGAAAACTTGTACTCAGTATCTGCTGGAAACCATGGGCTTCGATTTTAACCGCGGAGCCTTTGCCACTACGGAACATCCCTTTACTACGGAAATTGGCAAGAATGATATTCGCGTGACGACCCATTATTACCCGGATATGTTCTATTCCAACATCTTCAGTATTATTCATGAAGGTGGTCATGCGCTGTTTGAACAGAACCAGCCTAAGGAAAACTATAGCCACTTTATTGAATTCAATAAGACTATGGGAATGCATGAAAGTACCAGCAGATTTTATGAGAATCGCATTGGCCGCAGCCGTGAATTCATTTCGCTGATTTACCCCAAGTGCTGTGAACTTTTCCCCAATGTTTTTGAAGGCGTTTCTGAACAGGAATTCTATGAATCCATGAATACGGTAACGCCTAGCCTGATCCGTACTGAAGCGGATGAATTTACCTACACTTTCCACATCATTATCCGTTATGAAATCGAGAAGATGATTGTGAATGGTGGTGCCGACGTGGATGTTGCCGCCTTGCCGAAATTGTGGAACGACAAGTATGCCGAATATCTGGGAATCCGTCCGGCTCATGATGCGGAGGGTATTCTTCAGGATGTTCACTGGACTAGCGGATTTGGCTATTTCCCCACGTATGCCCTGGGCAATATGTATAATGCCATGTACTATAACACCATGAATAAGCAGTTCGATATAAAGTCTGCTGTCCTTGCCGGCGATTTCAAAAAAATCAACGGGTGGATGACCGAAAACGTGTGGGCACGCGCCGATAGGGAGTCGCCAAAGACCTGGATTAAGAACATTACGGGCCGTGATTTTACTCCCACGGATTTCCTGGACTATCTGGAAAGCAAATACAGCGAGATTTATGAACTGTAATTTTGGTACAATTTGTATCAAATGCGTTTTTGAAATGTGATGTGTATCAAAAAATACTCAAACAGCTAGTACAGTTGTTTGAGTTTGCTTTTTGATAACCCGTGCGAAATTTTCTTTGTACGTTTATCTTTTTGTTAGGATGATTGGGATTCACCCTAGTGTATGAGGATGTTATGAAGAAGATTATCGCATTGGGTCTTATGACCGCAGGTCTTGCCACTATGGCATTTGGCGCAAATCGCGTCGGTCCCGTTTCTCAGTATGGTCAGCTTCAGGCTGGCAAGAACGCCGCAGGCAAGGGCCGTATTTACGGTAGCTGCCCGGCTTACAGCACCAGCGGCAACGAAGTCGCTGTTCAGGGTATGAGCCTTTTCTGGTCCATGACGAAAACTGCCGGTATTAATTTCTGGAACGGAGACGTCATCAAGGGCCTGGTGGATAAGCACAAGATCCAGCTGATTCGTGCTCCCATGGGTGTTGATGGCTCCTGGGAAGATGATGTTGGCAACTACTACACCAATGCCATGCACGAAACCGCCATGAATGCCGTTGTCCAGGCTGCTATCGATAACGATATCTACGTGCTTATCGACTATCATTCCCATTGCGCCGAAAAGAATACTGCAGGTGCAACTCAGTTCTTTGGCAAGATGGCTCAGAAGTGGGGCAAGTACGATAACGTCATTTTTGAAATCTATAATGAGCCTAAGAATGGTGATTGCGATTGGAGTGACTGGTACGATGAAAAGGGTGCTGCATCCTATTGGGCTAGCGGCATCTATCCCTATGCCACCAAGGTGATTGAAGAAATCCGAAAGTATTCCGACAACCTGATTGTGGTGGGTACTCCCTATTATGACCAGTATGTTGATGCTCCTCTGAATGTGCAGGGTGGTAAGAAGGTCTTTAACGACAAGAATGTGGCTTATACTTTCCACTATTACGCTGGTGAAGATCCCTACCGTCATAAGGTGGATGTACTTGGCAAGAATCCTGAAAAGATGATGGCTGCCGGCTATTCCGTTTTCGTAACGGAATGGGGAAACTCCGCTCCCAGCGGTGATGGTGGCT
Source organism: Fibrobacter sp. HC4 (assembly GCF_023373925.1). Taxonomy (NCBI): domain Bacteria; kingdom Pseudomonadati; phylum Fibrobacterota; class Fibrobacteria; order Fibrobacterales; family Fibrobacteraceae; genus Fibrobacter; species Fibrobacter sp. HC4. The sequence goes on from NZ_JALCZV010000009.1 coordinate 134,393, forward strand.
TTACAAAATCCTATAGTGCCGAATGGTACAACTGGATGAAGACCAACCAGCTCTCCGGTGCCAACTGGTCTGTGTCCAACAAGGCTGAAACGGCTTCCTACTTCACTACCGGTGTTTCTGCAAGTACTCCTTCTAGCCAGTGGAGCTATACCGAAAGCGGTAGCTGGACAAACGAGAACGTATTTGCTGCATTGCCGGCAACTTATAAGGCTTGCGACGGTTCTTCTGCTCCGTCTTCTGATAGCCAGCAGCAGAACGCCTCTTCTTCTAGCCAGCAGCAGATTGCCAGCTCCAGCAGCCAGCAGCAGATCGCAAGTTCTAGTGCTCAGCAGCAGGCTCAGTCAAGCAGCGCTCAACAGCAGGTCGCAAACTCCAGCGCCCAGCAGCAGATTACTTCCAGTGCTAGCCAGACTGTTACCGGCGGCGCAAATGTTTCCGGTAGCCTGAATCAGACTGTGGCTCAGGGCGGTACCTTTAACACCATTACCATTACTGGCGTGAGCAGCTTCAATCGCGATACTTACTCAGCTTACTTCCTCCAGGTCAAACAGGAAGGGGATAAGGTGACTATCAGTACCCAGGGTGGTGCAATCGATCAGTATTTGAATACGGGTGATTACTCGGATACCTTTACCGTTAACGGTGAAAAGCTGACCTTGAACGTGAAGGTCGTTGCCGCCGGTACAGAAATCGCTTCCAGTGATTCCCAGGCTCCGGCAAGCTCTGCTACAGCGGCCCTGGCTGCTGTCCAGAAGTCCAATATCACCATGGCTGTGGCTGGCCGCATGCTGAACATCGCTGGCGTAACCTCCGCCGATGTGGATTTGTTTGACCTGCAAGGTCGTCCCATGGTCCGCCTGAAGAATGTGGTTGGTTCTGCTGACTTGTCCGCAGTTCCCAGTGGCAACTACATTGTCAGAGTCCGTTCCGGTGCGGTGAACATGACCCGAAAGGTGAACCTCCGATAATACGATTTGCTAAAATGGCGCCCGAAAGGGCGCTTTTTTGCTTTTAGGTGGTGTATTGAAAATCCCTAGGAATGTCTAATTTTTCGTAACTTGTTGAAAGTCAATGGATTACGAAAGCGATAGGCGAAATGAAGCAAAAAACGGCAAAAATCTTTAAAAAACGGCCTTAAAATACTATTTTTACGTCCGTAAACTCAAAGGAGCTACTAATGCTTAAATCTACTCTGCAGCAGACCGATCCGGCAATCTTCGACATCATCAAGGAAGAAGCCGAACGTCAGGAATATGGCATCGAACTGATCGCCTCCGAAAACTACACCTCCAAGGCCGTCATGGAAGCTATGGGTTCCGTGCTGACCAACAAGTACAGCGAAGGCTACGTTGGCAAGCGCTACTACGGTGGTAACGAAGTGATCGACAAGATGGAAGCCCTGGCAATCGAACGTTGCAAGCAGCTCTTTGGTTGTGACCACGCAAACATCCAGCCCCTTTCCGGTTCTCCTGCAAACGCCGCTGTCTACATGGGCGTTCTCAAGCCGGGTGACAAGGTTCTCGGCCTCAAGCTGGACCACGGTGGACACCTTTCTCACGGCCATCCGGTGAACTTCTCCGGTATGCTCTACAACTTCGTCCAGTACGAAGTGGATAAGGAAACTGGCCGCATCGACATGGACAAGGTCCGTGAAATCGCTCTCAAGGAAAAGCCCCGCATGATCCTCGCTGGCTTCTCCGCTTACAGCCGCAACCTTGACTGGAAGAAGTTCAAGGAAATCGCCGACGAAGTTGGCGCTCTGACCATGGCTGACATTTCTCACGTTGCTGGCCTCATCGCTGGTAAGGCAATCGAATCTCCGGTTCCCTACTTCGATATCGTCACCACCACCACCCATAAGACTCTCCGCGGTCCCCGTTCTGCAATCATCATGTGCAAGGACAAGATGATCAAGAAGATCGTCAAGGGTGAAGAAAAGGAAGTCTCCCTGCCCAAGGCAATCGACGCAGGTCTGTTCCCGGGTATGCAGGGTGGTCCCCATGACCACATCAACGCTGGTAAGGCTGTTGCCTTCCTGGAAGCTCTCCAGCCGGAATTCCAGACCTATGCCCAGAACATCATCAAGAACGCAAAGGCTATGGCCGACGAACTGATGAAGCTCGGCTACAAGATCATTTCCGACGGTACCGATAACCACCTCATGGTTGTGGACATGACTTCCAAGGGTATCGGTGGTAAGGATGCCGAAATCGCAATGGAAAAGGTTGGCATCTCCTGCAGCCGTTCCACCATCCCGTTCGACACTCGCAAGCCCATGGATCCGTCCGGCGTACGTCTTGGCACCGCTGCCATCACTACCCGTGGCTTCGACGAAAACGATTCCCGCCTGGTAGCTCAGATCATCGACCGTTGCATCCAGAACAAGGACAACGAAGAAGGCCTGAAGGCTATCCGTCAGGAAATCATCGACCTCTGCAAGAAGCACCCGCTTTACGCATAAGCGCTTCGCGCTTTTGAAAAGACCTCAAGTCGTCTATGAGCGACTTGGGGTCTTTTTTCTATATTCTGAACATGGACGCAATCAAGCTTGAAAACGTTTCCTTTCGCTATCCGAGGGCGGCTGTAGAGGCTCTTTCCCAGGTGAATCTTCAAATTCCCCAGGGGAGTTTCTTTGCGTTGCTGGGCCCCAATGGGGCGGGGAAGACGACCTTGTTGCGATTGCTTTGCGGTCGTTTCGCGTCTTATGAGGGAACCTTGAATATTGCGGAAGGATTCCGCGGGCCTAACGGCTTTCTTGACCCCAAGTCCTATGGAATTCTCCTTGAAAATCCTGGCGTCTACCCGAAGCTTTCCGTTGAAGAATATGTGAAGTATTTTGCGGGCATGTACGGCTGTGGCGAATGCGGAACCCGTTTGCAATCCCTTGCCAGGGACTTGGAGTTGCCTGCCTTGTCGACGAAACTTTCCGCTCTTTCCTTGGGGAACCGTCAGAAGGTTCAAATCCTGCGAGCCCTGATTCATAATCCAAAGTTATTAATTCTTGATGAACCTGTAGCTAATCTGGACCCTATGTCCCGCGAAACGGTTTGGCGCCTTATTGCGGATTGGCGTAAACGGGATGGTGGCACCGCCATTGTGAGTTCCCATATCCTTGCCGAAATGGATCAGGAAGCTACAGATTATGCCATTGTGAACCATGGCAAGATTCTGAAGGCGGGGGCAGCTCCTTCTAATGCGCACTCTCCTTTGCAAAAGGGCAAAAATTTTGACTTGTCCTTTGAACAGGATGTTTCCCAGGAGCTGATTCAGCGTGCTTTAGAAAGCGCTGGCCTTCCTTCGGTTTCTATAAGGTATGCGGGATCCTCTCTTGCGGATATCTATAAAGAGAACGTCTAATCCCGAATATAAGTTTTGACTTTAGAACGTGTGGGATAGGTCGAAGGCGAATCTGCTCCAGGCGAATCCTTCTGCACTCCAATCGGTCAAATTTTTCTTGAAGGCGTAATCAAGTCGGAAAGTCAGGAATTGCCAACTATAGCGAATTCCGAGGCCAAGGCTTTCATTTCGGGCTGATGTGTAGATGTCGTCTTCATCGTCGGTTACTTTAGCCCAGTCGTAGAATTGTACGAGTTGCCAGTGTCTCCATCCTTTCCAGGGGAACATCCAGCGGATTTCTTCGTTGAATCTGAAGTAGGTGGGGGTAAGGCCCGTGTTGATGATTGTGTCTGCCTTGATGGAAGATTCTTGCCCTGTGTAGATGATAGAATCTCGGCTGGCAAAAATATGTCTGAATTTATAACCGCGAACGGATCGGGAACCGCCCTGGTAGAAAATGCGTGCGTCTTCTTCCAGGGCCTTTGCGAAGAAGCGGCCCGTACTTCCACTAATTGCTCCGAAAAATGTCCAGAATAGGGGAAGGTAGGCGTTTGCTGTTATTTCGCCGTAGGTGTAGGGATCGCCTCTCATGTTGAATGATTTCAGATCGCCGTCCCAGTTCGTTCCTGCGCCGAATGTGGGGGCAAGGCGGATTCCCTTGGTGGGGTTGAAATAGTCGTTGGTAAAGTCAAATGTAAGGGCGATTTCACCCTTTAGCTTAAGCAACTTATCTTTATTTTGCGTTTCTAGCAAAGAGTCCTGTGAACTTGAGAGGCTTGCTGTATCGCTGATGTCTGCGGCGCCTGAATTCTCCTTGCTTACGACAAGTACGGTATCCTTGGCTTTGGAAACGTATCGGGTATCGATCGTGCCGCGGAATCTAATATGGTTGGTAATGCCGAAGGTAATGTCTCCTCGGTTGATGATTTCGTAGCGTTCTTCGTATCGGTCATCGTAGGCGGGCTGCGTGATTTTTTCGTGGTTTAATGTCAGTCGGTTGTCGAAACGGATTGCTGTGGGAATAAAGCTTACGGATGTTCCGAAAAGTAGCGGGTTTGCGTAACCGATGGAGGCTTCCTGCTTGTGTTGTGCAATTTGAACACTTGATGAAAATTCGTGGAAGTGACCGAAGAAGTTTTTGTGACGAGCGTAGGCCAAGGCTCCGAATCCGTAGATTTCTTCATAGAAGAATCCGTAACGAGTTTCGCCGGGTACACGCTCCGTTACGTTTAGATATACGTCAGACAGACCGTCTTCGCGGAGGGTGTCGCTCATTTTTACCTGAGTGAACAACTGGGTCGAGAACAGTTTCGACTTGAATGAATTGTACTGGTTTCCGTCAATCAGTTCGCCTTGTTCGATTTTCCATAGGCTTGAAAGCCAGGCGGTATCCGTAAGTCCTGCTTCCGTTGGCCCCTGCAGTTTTTTGTCGGCGGAACGGAAGCTGGTGCTGATCATGTTTCCCATCAGGACTTTGGCACCTGGGGTAATTGTAATCTCGACAAATATCTTCTTGTGTAGGGAATCCAACATTTCAATGGAAGAAAGATAGGCGTGAAGATAGCCTTCCTTGCGGTATACGCGCTGGATTTCCTGCAGGTCTTCTGAGATGTCTTCCTGGTTGTAATAGTTTTCCTTTGAAATGTTCAATTTGCTTTCGTCAATTTCCAATTTTGCTTCTTCGGGAACGATGATTTTTGCACCACTAAATTTGTAACGTTCGCCGTCTCGGATGTGGATGAAATAACCTCTCTGGACAATACCTTCCGAGGTTGTGTCCTTGCGGATGTTGAGTGCCATGTCAAGGCTGTAGTAACCTCTAGAGTAATAGAGAGCCTTGATGTTCTCTATAGAAAGTCTCATGAGGAAGTCTTGCTTTGTGGTGTCCATCTGGCCGAACTCTTCGGGAACGTCGAGCTGTTCTTCTAACTGGTAATTAGAGAACGCCTTGTTTCCGGAGATTTGTACAAACCAGGGATGCTTTACATCGTCTGCTGCCCATGAAAACGCAATCATTGCCAAGAGGAGGATTAGAAATTTATTCATTTGGATGTGTCCTCCCTGGAATCCTGATTTTGGGTATGCTGGCTACCTATGCTTTCACAACGGCCGATTCCTAGCAAGCAGGGGTTCCAATAACGGTAGACATAGTTGATGCCGATATTCTTTTCAAGTCGGTCATCGTCGCGTTCTGTACCGGAGTTGGTCAGGTATTGCTTTCTGGTTAATAGGGCGTTAAGTGATAATGCCGGTGCAATGTGGTTCTTGTGGGAGTATTCAGCTTCCTGGAATACAGGAAGTGTGTAGTTAGCTCCGAACTGAACGGATTGTTCGTAGGTGGGGTTTACGCTCTGGTCCTTGGTATAGCCGAATACCAGACTCAAATTTTTTACCCAGCGGTCTAATGAAACCGGAATCTTGAAGTAGCTGGAATCCTTGTCGCTGGTGGTGGTGTTTTCAAACAGCATCACCTTCATGTCAATGTCGCCAATGTAGTCGCCGCCAAGAGTCTTGTTTGCCGTTGTTGAAATAACCTTGCCGATTGCCTTGCCTGCGATTCGGTTCCAGTCTGCGGATTCGCCGCCTTTGTCTGCAATACAGCCTAGGAGAACGTTGTAGTAAATTACCGCAGGGGATGATTCGATACCGCAATTCGAAGATGGCATGGGCTGGGGATTGGTAATTGTTCCCTGAATGTCCAAATTGATAGGACAGGTTTCGTTAACGCTTTCTGAATTTTCGTTACAATAGGGAAGATCCTGGCTACTGGTTACGTCGATAACGCCCTTTTGCCAGGGCACATCGTTCCAAGAAATTTGGAAGGAGTTCAAGTTGAATTCGTAGACTTCGTGGATGCCGATAAATCCGTTGTTCGTATTTGCAATGTCACCTCTGAGCAAGGGCCTTGTGGTATTGCCCAAGACCCAGATGTCCAAAGTAACGGGGAAGGTAGCGAACGGTGTCACGATACCAACAGAATCCCTTTGGGAATCGCTAATATGAAGTGAAAGATTGATTGGGCTTGCCGTAGAGAGCTTTTCTTCTTGAACTTCTTTTTTCTTTAACTTGGCGACGCCGTTGTTGAACATGGCGATGTATTTGTCAATGGCCGAAGGTGTAACTTCGATATCAAGATCGCGATAATAAACGAGTTTGTCTATAAGGATGTTTCCTGCGATGGTGTTGTTCTGAATCTGGCCCGCCTTGCTATGGGGGATAATGTAGGCAATGTCGCCTCTGGCTAATGCTTCAGCCTGTCCAATAACGTCATCGTTAAAATTGTAGGTGATCTTTGGAATGTCTGCGGTTATGGTGAGATTTTCGTCTCCATCTTCAAGGTGCCCGCTGATACCTTCCAGAACCAGCTTGTGCTGGTCCATCTCAATCGTGTAGCGGTCTGACCTAACGTCAATGGCATTAAGCTTTAGACTGTCAAGTTGGAATTTTAATGTAGCTTCGATAGTTTCGTTATTGCGATTGGTTGTCTTGGCGGAGGAAATGTCCAGTAGACCGTTTTCAATGCGTCCTCTTAAACTGATGGGGAAGGAAACGTTCATCTTGGGCGGGTTATATCGAGTGGAATCTGCGGTGATGTCTGCAGTAATTCCCTTGAATCCCTTGCGGATGTCTGCGGTAATGTCGACATGGAGGTCCGTGTTGGTGATTTCGCTGATAGTTCCGGGAATGTACCAGGAACCGTTTGCGTCAACGGTACCCTTGAACTTCAAGTCGTTGTCGATGAAGCCTTCCGACCATAAAGTGCCACCATTGTCACTTCCATGAGAGAAACTGAGGTGTCGCCTGTCGTCAAAAATATGATCGATGATTATCTGCGTGTTTCCTGTCCAACCACCACGGCCAATGTCCAGATAGGAATTTAGCTCGACCTTGTCTTTTTCTGCAAAGATGTTCAACTTCTTGATTCGGAGCAAATCTGGCGAGAGGTCGTTAAACTCGATATTGGAGAAGTCCAGGTTCCCCATAACGCCTGTATTCTGGTTGAACGACAATTGGCCCGAGAGCATACCGGAGGCGAAGGTGCTGTCGTTTAGTGGCTCTAGCAGGAGCGGAATACTGAAGTCATTTGAGGAAATACTTGCTTCGAGAACCTGGATGGGAAGGAAGGGAGTGGGCTTGAAATCCGGGTTTGAATCATTGGGCAATATGAATGAACCGTATGCGTTTACTTCATTCCTGTTGTAAATGCTATGGGCTCTGTCAATGAAAATCGTGTCCTTATTCTGTCTTGCGATTACGTCTGCAACCATGTTGTATTCGGCCACTTCGCCGTCAATGGTAACGTTGGCGAATCCAGTGGAGTCGTCGATATTCCAATGCCACATTCCGCTCACGCGGCCTCTAATTCGGTCTGATATGGACAAATCCGCAAAGGGTATTGTTGCAATGATGGCCTTGTCTGCGCTGACATCAATTGCGATAGAATCTCCGATGTCGATATAGGCGCTGGCCTTACCGCCATGTCGTTGAGTGATGTTCCATGAGGTGTGAGGACGTTCATGATTCCATTTTACGTCGCCATCGAAATCGAACGTTTCATTCGGGGTGTAGATGACACCCTTTGAAAAATCAATTCCCTTGGTGTCAAGATCCAGGGTGACTTGCATGGAATCGGCCGTCATGTGATAGGCGTAGGCAACGGTGTCGAACTTCGCCAGAATTCGGAGCTTGTGTCCGTCGCAGGTTCCGTAAAGTTGCGGTCTTCCGCCCAAGGTCAAGTTTCCGTGAGTCCAGTCCAGAGCCCAAGGTTCGTAAGGGGAGATGTCTCCGATGAATGTAATCATCAGGGAATCCCTCAAGTCGATTGTTCCATTGACGTAGGACCCCTGTCTTGTTTCCAGGGAGGCTCGGATGACCATGTCGTTTATGTCGGCGGAACGAATGTCTACGTCCATAGGCATCATCTGCGGTCCGTACAGGGCACTCATGTTTTCGACCTTGCCTTCTACGTGTCCGTTAAGATTCGTGTCGAAATCTCCGGCAAGGTGGATGGAGCCGCCTTCGTCGTTTTGCAGAAGAATGTCTGCGTTAATCTTTTCCTGATTTCCCTGGACCTTGATTGTCACTCGTTCCGGTTCCAGCGGCCACAGGGCTCCGACTCGTGTGCGGATGGTGCTGTTGTAGAAGACCGTTTCCTTTCGGGTGTCTAAGGTTGCCTCGGCAACGACATCGATTTTACCGATTTCAGGAATCTCTTCGGGGAGCTTGAACGGCAACCATTCGGCGGGGTTCTTTACAGAAATGTTGGTCTTCGCCTTGATTCGGCTCATGTCCTTCTTGGGAACGTTTGCCTTGATCTGGACGGAATCCTTGCTTGTTTTTACGCTTGCCTCTAAAGTCAGCTTTGCCCCTGCGAAGTCCCCTTTCATCTTGACTGAGGCGGGGTTGCTTACGAAGTCTCCGTTGACTTGCCTGATTCCTACGTTGAGCGCGTATTCCCCGTTGTTCTGTACGCTGAGCTCCTTGGCGTTCCAGGACTTTCCGTCGGACAGCCTGATGTTTGCGTCCTCGATGTTGACTGAAACGTTTGCCGGGAATCTAAGGTTGTCGGGGAATGCAGGGTTGGTGGTATCTTTTGTCGCAGAAAGGGTGTCGCTTTGTGGAATGGCGATGAATGCATCCACATGGTCCATTTTCAGGCTTACCCCCCGGTTTTCTCCAAGAATGGTGATGTCCAGGTTAGGGTTTATGATTTTTACTTCGGTAGAGTCCGTCGAAATGAAAAGGGAATCGAAGGAATGCTCTAACAGGGACTGCGCGTTGTGGCCGTAGGGGGTAATCGTTACCCCGGAAAAAGTGTGTGGGGCGGAAAGGTAGCGTTCCACAAACGCATGAACAAACCAGACGCCAAGAGCGATGGCGCCTACTGCAGCAGTTGCAAAAAATGCTGTTCCAAAGAATGTCTGTTTGCGTTTTTTCAAACTGAGTCCAAGTATAGAAAATGCGATAATTCGTTGATGGTCAACAAGTTATGAAAACGGCTCGTAATTTGTACACAAGTGCTTTTTTGTGTAGTGTTTTATTGTCGCTTTCCGATATCGGGCGCACACCTGTAATTTGAGCGGAAATTTTGCTTTTTTACCTATTATTATTACTATATTCAGTGCGCTATTATTGGGCTTTGGAGCCCGCCGGAAACAAGAGGTTACATGAAACTCCGCTTTGCCTTTTTTACTGTGAGTCTCCTAAATCTGTTTGCCTTGACTGGCTGCAACAGTGTGGGGGATAAGGATACCATTCTTGCTCGCATTGATAAGGAAGTCGTCTATCGAGAAGACCTTGTTCTCTTGATGAAAAATTCCATTTCCTCCAAGGAACCTTTGAACAAGCGTCTCTACGAAAATGTTTATGCGAAGGAAGCCGTCGTTTCCAAGGCTTTGACACAGTTCCCCGAGTTGAACAAGGAATGGGAAGAATTTCTCGGTTTGATTGAACCCAAGCTGCTTGCTTCCGTCTATCAGCGTTTCTACCTGAATGAACGCCTTACTTATTCCGAACCGGAACTTCGTCATTTCTATGACGAACATCGCAGCCTGTTTGAAGAGGCGCCCCTTCCTGATTTTAGTGTCATTCAGGGAATTGTTGCCTGCGAATACTATATGTCTCATTCCAAGGAAGCCTTGAATGCTTACTTGAAAGAACACTTGATGGGCTCTACGTCCAGAGAAGATTCCATAACTTGGAAGACCAAGTTCGTTGAACTCCACCGTTCTGAACTCAAGGAACAGATTGCAAGGAACCTCGCCTCAGACCTTCATGTGACGTTCCATGAATTGCCTAAGCCGGAACCGAAGGCTTTCTACGAAAAGCATATGGATATGTTCATGACTGCCCCCGGTTATGAGCTGTATCATGTGCAGGGAACAGATTCCGTTGCCCTGGCAGCCCTGTTTAACGAAACCACTGACCTTGAAAATTTCAAGAAAATCGCTTCCACAAAGAGTGCGAATAAAGCTACCGCCAAGGAAGGCGGCTTTGTCGGCTACGTCAAGGACGGCTTTGCCATGCCGTACGGTATTGGCTTGGTTTCTGGTTTGAGTGCCGCCTTGAATGGCAAGGATGCAGGCTTTGTATCGCCTGTAATCAAGGCCGATGTCGGTAATGCCTACCACGTATTCTATCTGTCTTCCCTGGTTCAGCCGAAACAAAAGACTTTTGATCGCGTTGAAGCCTCTATCAAGCAGGGGTTGGCTAGCGGAGAATTCTTTGATGTGGATTCTTCCTATGTTCTCCTGTCTGAAAATGGTGAAACTTTGCTGACTGAAGGGGAACTGAAGCGTATTTGCAAAAGGGATTTCATGGCCGAGGTCAATGCTCGCAACCATCAGCGCTTGTTTAGCATGGTTGTAGAAAGACTGCTGTTCAGCAAGGCTGCCCTGAATTTGAAACTGGATAAAACCTGGGAATACCGCGCCTTGGTGCGTGCAGCCCGTCGAAATTTCATCTTCGATAACTACTTCTTTAAGAAACGTCAGAACGTAGAAGTTAGCGAAGATTCCCTGAAGGCTTTCTACGAACGTTATGGAAGCCCCGTGCATCAGGAATATTCCTTTGAACAGGGACGCAGTGAGGTTCGTGCCGCAGCAATGTTCCCGATGAATATCCTTAGACACGAATATTTCCTGAGTAAAAAATCTAGCTACTTTAAACTTGATTTCAAACAAACTCTTCCGGTCCTCTTCAGACAGAACTGGAGGATGCAGAGCGATATGAGTGAAGCCCGCTTTGCTGCTGAAAGTTACCAGTCTGCTGTGCTTCACTTCTACGATAGCAGTATCCAGGAATGGGAGCCTACGATCTTGGCCGATCGACTGGTGGCCAACGCTGATTCCTTGCGTAAGGAAGGCTTGAATGATGAAGCCCTGGAAGCCTATCGCAATTTGATTTTTGCCTATGGCGAAAACGATTCTCTTGTGAAGTTGGCTATCTACGAAAGCGCTCAAATTTATAACGAGACAGGCCGCTTTGAAGAAGCTGAAGCGGAGTATCAGGCTTGCTACGAAATCTTCCCCGATAGCCCTGAAGCGGAAAAGTCCTTGTTCAGCCGCGGTTTTATCTTGAACGAGAATCTCAATAAGAACGATGAGGCTCTCCAGGTCCTCAAGACTTTCCAACAGAAATATCCGAACAGCGAACTGAAGGAGTCGGTGGACTGGCTGGTGCAGAACATTGAATCAGACGGAAAACTTGCCGACGACCTGCTCAAGAAGATCAGCACCGAAGAATAAAGAGTTATATTTAACGCACTCACAATAAAAGGTGGTATACCCTATGGAAATGACATTCGCTATGATCAAGCCCAACGCCGTGAAGAGCGGCCTGATTGGTCAAATTATTGCCCGTTACGAAGCTGCAGGCCTCTCCGTCTGCGCTATCAAGATGCATCAGATGACTTCTGCTGACGCTCGCGGTTTCTATGCCGAACACGTCGAGAAGCCTTTCTTCCCGGAACTGGAAGCCTACATGACCAAGGGCCCGTCCGTGATGCTCGCTCTGGGTGGCGAAAATGCCATTGCCAAGGTTCGCGCTATCAACGGTGCTACCAATCCGGCTAAGGCAGAACCCGGTACCCTCCGCTACGATTTTGCTCCTTCCATGACCGAAAATGTTGTCCATAGCTCCGACAGTCCTGCATCCGCAGAACGCGAACTGGACTTCTGGTTCAAGAAGGAAGACCGCTACGCCTACGAAGCTGCAAGCAAGAAGGCTTGCTGCATCCTCTAACGGCAGTTTAAGGTCTGTTAGAATTACAAACAAAAAAAGACCCCCTCAAGGAGACACAAAACAATGCAATGGATCATTAAGTACCTTACCTCTTCCATTGGTAAGAAACAGATCATGGGATGCTCTGGTGCGTTCCTCGCTCTGTTCATCCTCGTCCACATGTGCGGCAACCTCCAGTTGCTGAACTTTGATCAGTCTGCAGCACAGGCATCCTACAATGCCTATACTGAATTCCTGACCAGCTTCAACCCGCTCCACTTCCCGGTAAAGTTGATTTACCTCATGGAACTGGGCATGGTTGCTGCATTCGGTCTCCATATCGGTCTCGGCGTTTTGCTGAAGCTCGAAAACAAGAAGGCTCGTGGCGCTGTGGGTTACGAAGTCAACGCTCGCAAGGGTAACAAGTCCTTCGCTACCTTCACCATGATCTGGACCGGCCTTATCATTCTCGGCTTTGGCATCCAGCATCTCGCTAACCTCAAGTTCGGTGCTCACTACCTGTACCAGAACGCTGCCGGCGAAATCGTCCGCGACATGTGGCTCACCACCATCGACATGTTTGCTAACCCGGTTTGGACCGTGTTCTACCTGGTTGCCATGCTCGTTATCGGCATCCACCTGTTCCATGCCATTTCTTCTGCTTTCCAGACTCTCGGCCTTGCTCACCAGAAGTGGACTCCGGTTATCGAAGTTATCGGCATTGCATACAGCATCGTGATTGCAATCGGCTTTGCTGTTGAAGCTGCATTCTCCTGCTACATCGCTCATCAGCCGGAAACCGAAGCTCTCCGCGCCAAGTCTCATGAACTCCAGCAGCAGCTGGAACAGAAGAAGGCCGCTTCCGAAGCTAAGACTTCTTTCGTCGTTCCCTCTGTCGGCATCATTTCCACCAACGTTTAATGGAGACCATAACTAATGATTCTCGATTCTAAAATTCCTGGTGGTTCCATTGAAGAAAAGTGGACCAAGCATAAGTTTGAACTGAAGCTCGTGAACCCCGCTAACAAGCGTAAGTTCACCGTTCTCGTGGTGGGTACCGGTCTTGCTGGTGCTTCCGCTGCAGCTTCTCTCGCAGAACTGGGCTACAATGTGAAGTCCTTCTGCATTCAGGACTCTCCCCGTCGTGCTCACTCCATTGCTGCCCAGGGTGGTATCAATGCTGCTAAGAGCTATAAGAACGATGGTGACTCTGTCTATCGTCTTTTCTACGATACCGTTAAGGGCGGTGACTTCCGCGCTCGTGAAGCCAACGTTCATCGTCTCGCCGAAAACTCCAACCTGATCATCGACCAGTGCGTCGCTCAGGGTGTTCCCTTCGGCCGTGAATACGGTGGCCTCCTGGACAACCGTTCCTTCGGTGGTACCCAGGTTTCCCGTACCTTCTACGCTCGCGGTCAGACCGGTCAGCAGCTCCTCCTCGGTGCATACCAGGCTCTCATGCGCCAGGTTGCAGCAGGCAAGGTAACTCTCCTTCCTCGTCGCGAAATGATGGACCTCGTGGTTGTCGATGGCAAGGCTCGCGGTATTATCGTTCGTAACCTGGTGACTGGCGAACTTGAAAGCCACGTTGGCGACGCAGTCTGCCTTTGCACCGGTGGTTACGGTAACGTTTACTACCTGTCCACCAACGCTCAGGGTTCTAACGTCACTGCTGCATTCCGCGCTTACAAGAAGGGTGCCGCATTTGCTAACCCCTGCTACACTCAGATTCACCCGACCTGCTTGCCCCGTCATGGAGACCTGCAGTCCAAGCTGACTCTGATGTCTGAATCTCTCCGTAACGATGGCCGTATTTGGGTTCCCCGTAAGGCTGGCGACAAGCGTTCTCCGGACCAGATTCCTGAAGAAGATCGTTACTACTACCTCGAAGAAAAGTACCCCAGCTTCGGTAACCTCGTTCCTCGTGACGTGGCTTCCCGTAACGCTAAGCAGGTTTGCGACGCCGGTCTCGGCGTAGGCAACACCGGCCTCGCAGTTTACCTGGACTTCGCAGACGCTATCAAGCGCATGGGCGTTGCAGGCGTTTCTGCTAAGTATGGTAACCTCTTCCAGATGTACGAAAAGATCGTTGACGAAGACCCGTACAAGGTTCCGATGCGCATCTTCCCGGCAATCCACTACACCATGGGTGGTCTGTGGGTTGACTACGATTTGATGTCCACCATCCCGGGCTGCTTCGTTCTCGGTGAAGCAAACTTCTCTGACCACGGTGCTAACCGTCTCGGCGCTTCTGCTCTTATGCAGGGCCTCTCCGATGGTTACTTCGTGATTCCGTTCACCATCGGTGGCTACTTCGCAGGCACCAAGCTGGAAAAGGTTTCCGAATCTGATCCTGCTTTCGAAGACTGCAAGAAGCAGACCGCAGAAAAGATTTCCAAGCTCCTTTCCATCAAGGGTCACCGCACTGTTAACGATATCCATCGTCAGCTCGGTAACATCATGTGGGAATACGTTGGTATGGCCCGTAACAAGGCTGGCCTCGAAAAGGCTCTCCAGGAAATCCCCGCACTCCGCGAAGAATTCTACGAAAACGTCAACGTTGTTGGCTCCGAAGGTTCCTTCAACCAGAACCTGGAACGTGCCGGCCGTCTGGCTGACTTCCTTGAATTCGCAGAAGTCCTCACCCTCGACGCCCTCCACCGTGAAGAATCTTGCGGCGGTCACTTCCGTGAAGAAAGCCA